>NZ_JBQUYO010000002.1:93891-630174 GCF_056314325.1 Acidovorax sp. DMC1
CACGGGCGGGGACGGAGCCAACCTGCTCAGCGGCCAAGGAGGCAACGACACTCTTGTGGGGGGGCTGGGCAAGGATACGCTGGACGGTGGGACCGGCGATGACACGGCAATCCTGCTGGGTAATCCAGGGGACTACATCGTCAGTCGAACCGCCACTGACGTGATCCTCACCCGCACAGGCCAGATAGTGACTACCCGTGGTGTTGAGAACTTCGTGTTTGACGGTGCCGTCACACGCACACTGGTGCAGCTTCTTGGAAACTCTGCCACCGCCTACGCCGACACTGTGATCGGCACCACAGGCGATGACAACTTCAACACGCTGGCGGGAAACGACTGGGTTATCGGTCTCGACGGCAACGACACTCTGATCGGCGGGACGGGCAACGACACGTTGGAAGGCGGCTCGGGCAACGACACCTACGAGGTGGACGTAGCGGCAGACGTGATTGTGGAGACGGTGGACAACGGCACGGACCTGGTGCGAGTGAACCTAGCTTCGGGTACGTATACGCTAAGCGCCCACCTGGAAAACGCCATCGTGACCTCGACTGCCTCAGTTGGCATCACAGGCAACAGCCTGGCCAACTGGCTGACCGGCAACGCTGGTGCCAACACCCTCACGGGTGCCGAAGGTAACGACACACTGGATGGAGGAGCAGGCGGAGACCGCCTGGTGGGCGGAGCAGGGGATGACAGATACATCGTGAACATGGCCAGCGACGTGATCGTGGAAGCCGTTTCGGAGGGGGTCGATCGCGTACAGGTGGAATTCACGACGACGGGCACCTACGTACTGTCGGCGAATGTGGAGAACGCTACGGTTGTCAGCGCGCTGAACGTGAACTTGACCGGCAGTGGCGACAGCAACCTGCTCACGGGCGGGGACGGAGCCAACCTGCTCAGCGGCCAAGGAGGCAACGACACTCTTGTGGGGGGGCTGGGCAAGGATACGTTGACCGGCGGCGCAGGTTCTGACCGTTTTGTGTTTTCTACAGCACCCAGTGTGGGTAATGTGGACACGATCACTGACTTTCAGTCGGGCGTTGATGTCATTGCGTTGTCTACAAGCATCTATGCGGGCCTGGGCGTAGTTGGGGATACGGTGGGCCTGAGCGCCAATCTCACCTACAGCAGCGTGACAGGCGTTCTCTCTTACGACGCTGACGGCGCGGGGGGAGTAGCCGCCGTTCAGATTGCTTTGCTGGGGAGTTCAACGCACCCCGCAACGCTGGCCGCAGATTTTGTGTTGATCTGACGCGCCGAATGGGCGCGACGTACTGGTTTCCGCTGGTGCGTTTGCGCTGCATGCTGTCCATGCGGACCTGTCGGAACTACAAATTTTCGGCAGTTTTACGCATTGCCATTGCCATTGCCACGCGGTTCTGAATTTCCTTCGGCACCAACACCTGTACTTCAACAAACGTATTTCGAAATTTTAATTTTACATAATATACATCGTATCTAATAAATAGTGAGTCCCATGACTGTATCTCGTCGCTCAATCTGGACTCTCTGGCCTCTGTCATCCGTCCATGCCGCTACCATAACCGCCCATGACACTTCCCACACAAGCCCCCTCCACATCCCACATCCACTTCGGCCTTCGTGATCGCGTCTGCATCGTCACGGGTGGCGCCCAAGGCATTGGCGAGGCCTGCATCCGCCGTTTTGCGGCCGAAGGCGCCAAGCCGGTGATCGTGGATGTGGACGATGCGCGCGGCCAGGCACTGGCGCAGGAACTGGGTGCGCTGTACGTCCACTGCGATGTGGGCGATAAATCGCAGGTAGATGCGCTGGTGGCCCAGACCCTGGCCGCCCACGGGCCCATCGACGTGCTGGTTAACAACGCCGGTATCTTCCGCGCGGCAGATTTTCTGGAGGTAACCGAGGCCGACTTTGACGCCGTGTTGCGGGTCAATCTCAAGGGCTCGTTCCTGGTCGGTCAGGCGGTGGCGCGGGCGATGGTTGCTTCGGGTGGCGGCGCCATCGTCAATATGAGTTCAGTCAACGGCGTACTGACCATTCCTAACATCTCCAGCTACAACGTGAGCAAAGGCGGCGTGAACCAGCTCACGCGCGTGATGGCGCTAGCGTTGGCCGACAAGAACATCCGCGTGAACGCGGTGGCTCCAGGCACCATCGCCACCGAACTGGCCGCCAAGGCGGTGCTGACCAGCGATGAGGCCAAGAACAAGATCATGAGCCGCACGCCCATGAAGCGGCTGGGCGAGCCGTCCGAGATTGCCGATGTGGTGGCCTGGCTGGCGAGCGACGCGGCGAGCTATGTGACCGGAGAGATCGTGACCGTGGACGGCGGGCGCATGACGCTCAACTACACCGTGCCGGTCTGACGCACTTTCGACCACTCCTTTTTTGATAGCTTCCAGCGCATGATCCACTAGCGCTAGCGGCTATTTTTATGACTTTCAGACCTGTGGCATGCGCTGCAGCAGCCCTGAGGTGCTGCGCGGCCAGCCGACCGGGCCGAACCAGGCGCCGCCAGCAATCGCCCAGGCGTTGACCAGGCCGTACAGCACCAGCGCTGCCCCTTGCGCCGCAAACACGGCAGCCAGTCCACCGCCCCAGCGTAGTGCCAGCCAGCCGCCGGTGACGGCCACCGCCAGGCGCACGATGTTGCCGATCACGGGCCAGAGCAGGCGCCCTGCCCCTTGCGAGGCAAAGTACAGCACCAGTCCCAGGCCAAAAAACCCGTACACCGGACCGACGGTGCGCAGATACAGCGCACCCGCCTCCAGCATGGCGGGGTCGCTATTGAACAGTGACAGCCACGCACTGGGAAAAGCCGCCGCCCACAGACCAATCGCTTCGGCCATCACAAACGCCATGGCCGCGCCGATCCAGGTGGCGCGCAAGGCGCGCTCGCGCTGGCCTGCACCGATGCAGGTGCCCACCATGGCCACCAGCGGTGCGCCCAGGCCAAACACCAGCGGCACCAGCAGGTACTCCAGCCGCGATGCGGTGCCGTATCCCGCGATGGCCGCCGTGCCAAAACCACCCACCAATGCGGTGGTCACGCCAATCGCCAGATTGGTCGCAACGGTAGACACCGTACCCACCAGCCCCACCCGCAGGATGTCCTTGAACAACACCCAGCGAAACCGGATATGCGCCAGCGAAGGCCGCAGCAGGCTGCGCGGTGAACACAGATAGGCGGCCAGCACCACACTGCCGATCAGGTAATAAGCCATCAGCGCAATGGCGCCCCCGGCAATGCCCAGGCCGGGCATAGGGCCCCAGCCAAAGATGAACAGCGGCGACAGCGGCACCAGCACAAACGCACCCAGCACCGTGACATACGCCGGCACAGCCATGTTGCCCGTGCCCCGGATCACGGCCGACAGCGTGTTGAACAACCAGACCATAAACGCGCCCGCAAACACCCAGTTGGAATAGACCAGCGCCGCATCCAGCGCGCCGCCGGTGCCGCCCATGCGGGTGTAGAGCCAGCGCCCTCCTCCCACCACGCCCACGGTAAAGACCAGCGAAAACACCGCCGCAATGGCAAGCGCATGCAGCACCAGCGCATCGGCATCCTGGCGCCGCCGCGCGCCCAAGGCTCGGGCAATGGCCGATGCAATGCCGCCCCCCATGGCGCCTGCCGAAGTCATCTGCATCAACATGACCACCGGAAACACCAGCGCCATGCCCGCCAGCGCATCCGTGCCCAGCTTGCCGACAAAGTAGGTCTCGATGAGTCCGACACCCGCCTGCGCCAGCATCACCAGCACATTGGGCGCGGCCAGCCGCAGCAAGGTGGGCGCGATGGGCGCCTCCAGCAGCATGCGGGTGCGCGGGTTCAGTGCCTCGGTCACATCAGGCCCCTGCCCCACCGGCCGCAGGCTTGCGTGGCACAACGATGCGCACGGTAGTCAGCTGCAGCACATCGCCATGCTGGTTGCGCGTCTCGCTGCGCACGGTGACCATGCCACGGTCGGGCTTGGATTTGGAGGGCTGGATCTGCACCACCTCGCTCACCACATGCAGCACGTCGGTGGGGCGGGTGGGCCGGGGCCAGGTCAGCTCGCCACCTGCGCCGATGATGCCGCCCGCAATCGGCAGACCGCTCGTCACCTGCAAGCGCATGGTCACTGCCGCCGTGTGCCAGCCGCTGGCAGCCAGGCCGCCAAACAAAGTGTCACGGGCTGCGGCGTCGTCCAGGTGAAAGGGCTGCGGGTCGAACTGCGCGGCAAACGCGGTGATCTGCGCCTCGTCCATGGCGTGTTCGCCGCTGGTGAACTGATCGCCCACCGACAAGTCTTCCAGGTAGATCGGGGGCTTTGTGGTTGTCGAGGCGTGGCTGGCCGGAGACTGCGTCATGTCGATGGCTTTCTTGGAGAGGGGATGTTGCTGTTCAGGCGGCCGTGGCGGCGGGCCGGGCCAGGCGTGCTTCACGGATGGGTAGGTTGACCAGCGCTGCGCCCAGGGCCAGCACGATGTCGATGTACCAGACCCAGTCATAGCTGCCGGTGGCCTGGAACACGCTGCCGCCCAGGTAGGCACCCAGGAAGCCACCCACCTGGTGCGACAGCATCACGATGCCGAACAGCATGGCCATGTTGGCCGTGCCAAACATCTTGGCGACCAGTCCGGCCGTGGGGGGCACCGTAGACAGGAACGTGATGCCCATGACGGCGGCGAAGATCAGCACCACAGCAGGCGTCTTGGGTGCAAACAGGAAGATCAGCACTGCCAGGCCACGCACCGCATACAGCAGCGACAGCAGCGACTTCATGCGCCAGCGCCCCACTGCCCAGCCCATGGCCAGGCTGCCCACAATGTTGAACAGCCCGATCACCGCCAGCGACCAGCCGCCTACTTCGGGCGACAGCCCGCAGGCCGCAATCACGCCGGGCAAGTGCGTAGCCAGGAAGGCCACATGAAATCCGCACACCAGAAAGCCCGCCGCCAAGTACCGATAGCTAGGAGTAGCAAGCGCCTGGGCAATGGCCTCGCGCGCGGTCAAGGCCTTCTGGCCGGACGCCGCAGCCGCCTGCGCCGCCAGCGCGTTGGAGTTGCCCTTGAGCACCCACACCGCTGGCAGCGCCAGCAGCACCAGCACGCCCAGCCACTGCAGGGCGCTAGCCCAGCCCACGGCGGCCGTCAGGCTGATGGCGATGGGCGCCATCACAAACTGACCGAACGAGCCACCCGCATTGACGATGCCGCTCGCCAGCCCGCGCTTTTGCAACGGCACCAGCCGCGCAGTGGCCGCCATCAGCACGGACGGCCCGGCCATGCCCGCACCACCAGCGGCCAGCACGCCAATCGCAAAGATCAGTCCGGCGGTGGTGGTCATGTACGGGGTGATGAACGTGCCCAGCGCCACCAGCGCCACGCCCAGCAAGATCACGCGGCCTGTGCCGATGCGGTCGGCCACTGCCCCGGCAAACGGCTGGGTCAGGCCCCACCACAGCTGCCCAAACGCAAACGCCAGGCTGATGCTGCCAATGCCCAGGTCCGTGGAAGTGTTGAGCGCAGACAGGAACAGGCCCATGGTCTGGCGCGTGCCCATCGTCATCGCAAAGGTGCCTGCTGCGGCCAGCAGCACCAGCCACAGGGCCAGTGGCGCGGCAGACCTGGCTGCGGCTTGAGGGGTCGTGTTATTCGTCATGCCCTGCCTCCTGCGCTGGCAGCGCTGCCAGCAAATCGAGTGAGTCGTCCACCAGCGCATGCAGCGCCATCACGCGTTCCACACCCAGCGTTTCATTCAGCGCCAGTTGCGCGGCCTTCCAGTGGCGCTGCGCTTCCGCGCGTTTGTCGCGGCCTGCGTCGGTGATGTGGACCAAGCGGCTGCGAGCGTCCGTGCCCGCCTTCAGCGTCACCCAGCCGGCATCCACCAGCGGGCGCAGGTTGCGCGTGAGCGTGGAGGCATCCATCTTCATCTCGGTGGCGAGGTCACCTGGGCGGATCGGGCCCAGCTTGAGCACATGGGACAGCAGCGAGTACTGCGTGGTCTTGAGCCCGCACTTCGCCATTTCGGCGTCGTAGTGGTTGGCGACGCGGCGCATCAGCTGGCGCAGCTTGAAGTTGGTGCAGCCCTGCGGCAGCACGGGGGCCAGGGTGGACGGTTCGGCTTGCATGCATTTAATTGTATCTGCAATAATTGCATATGCAATCTAAAAGTTTCGTCCCCGTCAACAAGCCGGACACACCATGACCTCCAACAATCACCTCGAACACTGGCTGGCGCAGGAGCGCGACATCCTCGCGACGCTGGATGCGGGCCCTGGCCCTGGCGTGGCCACCCGCGACCAGATTGCCCACCTGAACGGCCTGCAGCAAATGCAGGCCATGCTGCGCGGCGAGCTGCCCTACGCGGCCATTGCCAAGACGCTGGACTTCTTGATCGTCGAAGTGGGCGAAGGCATCGCCATCTTCCAGGGCACGCCTCGTGCAGAGCACTTGAACCCCATGGGCACGGTACACGGCGGCTGGTTTGCCACCCTGCTCGACTCCGCCCTGGGCTGCTCCATCCACACCCGCATGGAGCCCGGGCGCGGCTACACCACGGCCGAGCTGGGCATCAACCTGGTCAGGGCGATCACGCCCAAGGTGCAGCGGGTGCGTGCCGAGGGCCGCGTGATCCACTGTGGGCGCCAGTTGGCCACGGCCGAGGCGCGCCTGGTGGGGCCAGACGGCACGTTGTACGCCCACGCCACCACCACCTGCCTGGTTTTTGACTTGCCTGCACAATCGAAGGGATGAAATTCCTCCACACGATGCTGCGCGTTGGCAACCTTCAACGCTCGATTGATTTCTACACCCAGGTACTGGGCATGCAGCTGCTGCGCCAGTCCGAGAACCCCGAGTACAAATACTCGCTGGCCTTTTTGGGCTTTGAGGGCGGTAACCCCGGCCAGGCCGAGATCGAGCTGACCTACAACTGGGGTGTGGAAAGCTACGACATGGGCACGGCCTACGGCCACATTGCCCTGGGTGTGCCCGATGCGTATGCGGCGTGCGAGAAGATCAAGGCGGCGGGCGGCAACGTGACGCGCGAACCCGGCCCGGTCAAGGGCGGCACCACGGTGATCGCGTTTGTGACCGACCCCGATGGCTACAAGATCGAGTTGATCCAGCGCGCCGAAGGCGCAGGCGGCCAGGGGCTGCGGTAATTTCTACTATCAAATAGATAGCTGCTTGCGCATGCTCCACTAGCGCAAGCGGCCATTTTGACAACGAAAAAACCCGGCATTGCTGGGTTTTTTTGTTGGGGAAGGAGGCAGCGCTTACAGGGCGCCCAGCGTCACTTCCACACGGCGTGCTTCGGCGTTGCTGCCGGTCGCGGTGGTTTCTTCGGGCTTCTTCAGCTCCACCTTGTCTTCAGTCACGCCCAAGGCCTTGAGCGCTTCGGCCACGGCCACTGCGCGTTGCTTGGCCAGTTCAGCGTTCAGGGCAGCGTCGCCCGTCGCGTCGTGGAAGCCCGAAACAACGGCCTTCTTGCCTTCGGCCACACCCTTGACCACATCGGCCAGGGCTTCGTTGGCGCCTGCGGCCAGTTCGGCCTTGGCGGTGGCAAAGTAGAACTTCACCACACCGTTTTCAACGCGCACGCTGGCCACGTCTTCTTCGACGGCAACCGGTGCGGCCGGAGCAGCGTCCACAACCACCGCTGCGGGCTGTGCCGGGGCCTTGGCACCCAGACGCTTGACCACCACGGTGCCCACCACCACGGAGATCACCAACGCAATCAGTGCAAAGAGAAAACCGAGGGCAAAACGTTCTTGGCTATCGTCGTCAGAGCTGGACATGAAGGGATCCCTGTAGTGATGAAAAAAGTGGTTGGCCGGCCCTGCAGAGGGTGCGAAAACAAGGCCCTGGCCGATTGCAGCAAAGCTTTCGATTGTAGAGTGAAGCCATGACGAATCTGCCCGCCCCACTGCGAGACCCGGTGCCCATGCTGGAGCGTGCCCTCCAGGAATGGGGCGGCCATCAGGACCTGTGGATCTTTGGCTATGGCTCGCTCATCTGGCGGCCGGATTTTGACTATGCCGAGCGCCGCCCTGCCAAGGTCCACGGCTGGCACCGGGCGCTGAAGATGTGGAGCCGTATCAACCGGGGCACGCCGGAGTGCCCGGGCCTGGTGTTCGGCATGCTGTCGGGCGGCAGCTGCCGGGGCATGGTGTTCCGCATAGACAAGGCCCATGCGCGGCAGGTGATGATCAACCTGTGGCAGCGCGAGATGCCCACCGGCGTGTATGACCCGCGCTGGCTCACCTGCCAGACACCAGAGGGGCCGGTGAGTGCGCTGGCGTTCACCCTGTCCCGCAAAAGCCCCAACCACACAGGCGAGCTGCCTGACCATGAATACCGCCGCATCTTTGATGAGGCCTGCGGGCGCTACGGCACCACGCGGGACTACGCCCAGGCCACTTATGACGAGTTGCGAAAGCATGGCATCCATGACCGGGCTTTGGCCCGGTTGATCGCGCTGGCCCAAAAAGAGGCATAGTGCACACTTTTGCTGGACGCATATGCGGCGGTTGGTGAGACTGTGCCTTGAAGCCGGGTTCAATACCGCGTTCTTTTATTCATCTGCAGGAGTTGGAATCATGAAGAAGATTCGTTTTGCATACGCTCTGTCGACCATCGCTGTGCTTGCCATGGCAGGTTGCGCCGCCTATTCCTCGGGCCCCAGTGCTACCGCCAAGCTGGAGCCCACGCGCGGCAACACAGCGACAGGCACCGTGTCTTTTGTGCAGTCGGGCGACGTGGTGAAGGTGTCGGGCTCCATCAGCGGCCTCAAGCCCAATGCCGAGCACGGCTTTCATGTGCACGAGAAGGGCGACTGCAGCAGCGGCGACGGCATGAGCACAGGCGGCCACTTCAACCCCGGCGGCAAGGCCCACGGCCACCACGGAATGGGTGATCACCACACGGGCGACTTGCCCAGTCTGAAGGCCGATGCCAACGGTGTTGCCACCTTCAACTTCGAGTCGAAAACCATTCGCGTGGGCTCCACCGATAACAATATCGTCAGCAAGGGGCTGATCGTCCACCGTGACCCTGACGACTACAAGACCCAGCCCACCGGCAACGCAGGCCCGCGCCTGGCCTGTGCGGTGATCGCGTCCAAGTGAAGGAAAGGGAAAGCGGCCTTCGCCGCCACTACCCGCGCGCCGCCAGCAACTGTGCGGCGCGCTCCAGGTCTTGCACGGTGTCTATGTCGGTCACCGTGCCTGCGTCATCCACCTCCACCTGCCGTACCCTGCCCTGCTGCGCTTGCGCACGCACCACGCTGGCGGCGCCCTGCTCGCCAGTCAGCGCCAGCAGGCTGGGCAAACATGCAGCCGCAAACCCCACGGGGTGACCGCGCTCGCCCTGGTACACCGGCATGGCGACGGCGCAGTCCGGGTCTGCCAGCGCGGCGGCCATGGTGCGCAAGGTGTCGGGGCGGATCAGTGGCAAATCCCCCGGCAAAACCAGCCAGCCGGGCGCCTGGGCCGTGGCGCGCACAGCCGCTGCGATCGAATCGCCCATGCCCGGGTGGCCTGCGTCTTCCAGGTGCCAAGGCAAACCGCTAGCGCGCACGGCATCCAGGGTGTGCTCCAACACGGTTTTTGCCCCCAGGGGCGCGCGCAGCTTGTGCACCGCACCGCCGGATGCGGCAAAACGCGCTCCCCGGCCCGAGGCCAGCACCAGAACTACGGGGAGCGAGGTGGGTTGGAGCATGGGGTTGCGCTTGAACAGGTTCCGGGGACCGGCGGCTGCGGCGTGCAGTCAGCGCGATTCTAGGCCCGCCATCCGCGCATCAGGCCGTCAGAAAGCGCCACTCCCCACCGTGAAATCCGCGTGCTGCGCCGCCATGCCGTGCAGCATACCCACCAGGGGCCGCAGGTCGTCCCGCCGGCTATGGAGCGCGTAGCCGAGCGAGCCCAGGGGCACCGGGCTGGTCAGCAGCTGCAGAACACCCCGTTCGCACAGGGCTTGCGCCCAGCCCTCGGGCAGCAAGCCAATGCCGCTGCCCTGTGCCAGCAAGCCCACAATCGCGCCCCAGTGGTTGCACACCAGTCGGCGCGCGGGGCGGGCATCAGCCTGTCGCAGCCAGTTGTCGATGAGGTGGGTCACTCCCGAGCCCTGAGGCAGCGTCACCAGCGCGTGCGACTGCACGGCCTCGGCATCCATCTGATGCAAGTCGCGTGCCACGCCAGGGCCTGCGCACCAAGCAAAGCGCGCATGCGCCAACGGCACTGACGTCAGCGCGCTGCGGCTGGCGGGGCCTGCAATCACGGCCACATCCAGCTCGCCCTTGTCCAGCCGCTCCGCCAGGGCAGCGCCCACATCCACATGCACAGACACTTCCAGCGCCGGGTGCGCCGCCGCCAGGGCTGAGACCAAACGAGGCAGCCAGGTAATTGCCGTCAACTCGCCCACCCCCAGTCGGCAGGGGCCGCGCAGCCCAGTGGTGCTACCCATCTCCTGCTGCAAACGGTCCGCCTGCTGCAGCAACCCACCCGCCAGTGGCAATAGCCGCGTGCCTGCCTCCGTCAACGCCGCACGGCGCCCTGCGCGGTCAAACAGCACCTGGCCCAGCGAGGCCTCCAGCTCGGCAATCCGCTTGGACAGGGACGACACCGACAAGTGCACCCGCTCGGCCGCCATGGCAAAGCTGCTGCAGGTGGCGGCCCAGTAGAAAGCTTCGAGCTGCTTGAGGGTCATGTCGTAGATATATTTTTAATTTAGCGAACAAATCATTCGCAATAAATTCGCTTTCTTGATTATTGCGGTTTCAGGACACTGCTTTCCAGCCCCCGTCTGCTTTTGCCTGAAACCACGCCATGTCCACCCCCTCCTCCACACCCCAACCGCCCTCCCCCAACGCCTGGGGCGCTTTCAACGGCACGCGCCGCAGCGGCCGCACGGCTGATCTGCTCTCGCTGGACGACTTCGAAGCCGCCGCCCGCCGCGTGCTGCCGCGCCCCATCTTTGGCTACGTGGCCGGTGCTGCCGAGGACAACCAGGCATTGGACGACAACCGCCAAGCGTTCCGCGAGATCGCCCTCGTCCCCCGCGTGCTGCGCAACGTAGCCGAGCGTGACCAGGGCGTGACCCTGTTCGGCCAGCGCTACGTCAGCCCCTTCGGGATCGCGCCCATGGGCATCGCAGCGCTGTCGGCCTACCGGGGCGACATCGTGCTGGCCCGTGCGGCGGCAGCGGCGGGTATTCCGGCCGTGCAGAGCGGCAGCTCCCTCATCCGGCTGGAAGAAGTGATGGCCGCGGCCCCCGGCACCTGGTTCCAGGCCTATCTGCCCGGCACACCGGAACGCATCGACGCCTTGCTGTGGCGCGTAATTGCGGCAGGCGTGCAGACCCTGGTGGTGACGGTGGACATCCCCGTGGCCGGCAACCGCGAGAACAACATCCGCGCGGGCTTCTCCACCCCGCTGCGCCCCAGCCTGCGCCTGGCGTGGGACGGCATGGTGCGCCCGCGCTGGCTGGCGGGCACGCTGCTGCGCACGCTGGCACGCCACGGCATGCCACATTTTGAAAACTCGTTTGCCGAGCGCGGCGCACCCATCCTGTCTTCGCGCGTGCAGCGCGACTTTGCCGCGCGCGACCACTTTGACTGGAGTCACATCGCCCACATCCGCCGCCAGTGGCGCGGCCCGCTAGTGGTCAAGGGCATCCTCAGCCCGCAGGACGCCGCCCTGGCCCGCCAGCACGGGGTGGACGGCATCATCGTCAGCAACCACGGCGGCCGTCAGCTCGACGGCGCCGTGGCCCCGCTGCGCGTGCTGCCCGCGATTGTCGAGCAGGCGGGCAGCGGCATGACGGTGATGCTGGACGGCGGCATCCGCCGGGGCACCGATGTGATCAAGGCCCTGGCACTGGGCGCGCAGGCAGTGTTTGTGGGGAGGCCCTTCAACTACGCCGCTGCAGTGGACGGCGAGGCGGGCGTAACAGCGGCCATTGATCTATTGCGCGCCGAGGTGGACCGCAACCTGGCCATGCTGGGCGCCACCACCTGCGCAGCGCTGGGGCCAGAGCATCTCATGGACCGGCGGACAGGCTGAGGGACTGCGGCGCACGCTCCTCGGAGGGTCTCCAGGGCGCAAAGTCAACCAGCCTAGTTTCAAATGAAGTGATGGCTGCGCCGCCAACAATCCTGTCGATCACTTTAATATTGATAGCTGTCAGCGCTTATCGGAAAAGCGCTGGTAGCACTTTTCATTCAATAGGGTTGGTCTGCACCGCCACAGACGGTCTCAGGCTGATTTCGAACTTTCACTTGACCACTCCACTATTGGCAGGCAGTTTTTGGCCCGAACCGGTTTGTTTGCCGTGCACTATGTGGAACTGCCATGGGCGGCCCTTCAGTTAAAGTCCCGGCCCCGCGGGTGATTTTTGCCCGCATTGCACACCCCGGTAACTGGGTTTGAAAACAAAATCTGCGAATTTGGGTGAAGCTCGCCGGCGGATGTAGCCGGACAAACCGCACCTCGCGGAGATAGAAAAAATATGCTCCTAACCGATATAACCGTCGAGCACACTTTGGTGTCCAAAAAGGATGGCGTTCGTCAGACTTTCTTGCTGCATCCTTTTACCGATACACAGCGTGATTCACTGGGCAAATTCGAGCTCGTTCGCGACGTCAGCCAGCCCGGACTCAAAGACGTAAAACGCTCCACCTTCGTATCGTTTCACCAATTGGCGGAGCTGTATGCAAAAGGCCTGCTGGAAGAATTCGGGTTTTCCGTTCGCATGTGTCCGGGTAAAGGCACCTACCCTGCCAAGCTGCCGGCCAAAAAGATAGTGCCCGCCTGTATCAAGCCAGGCTCTTCGTTCGATCTGGCAGTACAAAAGGTGGATCTATCGAAACCGTCCACGCGCGAATTGAGAACAGCGTTGCTTCGCGCCAACGTCCAAATTTAAGAATCACGACGCTGATTGTTATGGGAGCTACTGTGAATCCACTCATTGCACATACTGAACTCATCGCCACGTTCAAGCGGGCTGAGGCAGATGCCGCTCACAAATTCGGGCTAATTCAAGCCGCTGCAAATAAAGGCCCCAAGGCCATCCAAGCTGCCACCGAGACAGCGGCCAAGGCGGCAAAGCGCAGGGACTCTTTTGCGAAAAAGCTGAGCGATCTGGGGGTGGAGCTAAAGTATTGAGCGCCGCCAACCCATGGCGTAACACCTAACCTTCGCCGACCGCGCGCAACGGGCCCTGCTCATCAAAGACGGGTAACCGCCATAGCTGTGTTGCAATCATTCAGTGACGGTAGCCGAACGAGAGCTATCGGCCACTACCGGAAGGTCGCGACGGACGGCTTTCTGGCAACGCGTCATCGCTACTATTGAGCCCATGGCTACACTCTACGAAAGCACCGATTTTTTCGGCAATTCCGAACTCCCGAAGGGCTGGGAGAACGACGTCTTTCGTTACTGCACCTTTTCCAATATTGATATGGAAGGCAAAGCGTTCGAGGGCATCCTGAGCGATTGCGGTATCGGTGATTCGTCTTGGTATTGGGGACTGTTCAGCACGACCAAGTTCGTCGAGGTGGAATTCCGAAATTGCCTCTTTCGTGGATCGAGCTTCGCCGGGTGTGTCTTCGCAAAGTGCCGATTTGAGGGCTGTAGATTCATGAAAGACAACCTCAACAGCGGTTGCACGTTTTCAGAATGCTCGTGGTACGACTGCGAACAGACGGATTGCGAAGGCTTATCGCGTCAATTTGCTTCCGAAATGAAGCAGCGCAAAAGGTGACCTCGCACTGAAAAAGGCGGCCCATGTTGACCACTTAAATTAATCCATGAGTGGCTGCTTTTGGGTTGCAAGATGGTCAAATCATAGGTCCGAAATGGGCCCAAAGCTGAAGCTCAATCCTCGCCGAAGGCGCATGTGCGAATAGTCCTCAACCACACGTCATCGTGGCGGACCATTGAAGCCAACTACTGCATGAACGCCGCATCGTGGGCAGATGGCCGTTTGATTCTGGTTGTCTACGTCGCACCATTCAATGATGGTATTGGGTGCATTGCAGTCATTTCTCTGCCGCTTGAAGTAGGCCGAAAGCTGCGTGCCAAAACACAGCCAGAGCAATGCTGTGGTGGACACCGAACTGAAGCCGGTGGATGAGTCATAAAAAAAGCGCCGGGCTTTCCCCAGCCCGGCGCTCTCATTCCAACAAGCTTTATCAAGCCAGCTTGAACGGCAGCTCGCGTGGCGTCTTGCCCGTGATCTGCGCTATGGCATTGGCAAATGCCGGCGCCAGCGGCGGCAGGCCAGGTTCGCCCATGCCCTTTGGCGGATCGGCGCTGGGCACGATATGCACCGTCACCTGCGGCATGTCGGTGATGCGGGCCACGGCGTAGTCGCCGAAGTTGCTCTGCTCCACCACACCGTCCTTGAGCGTGATGGCAGCACCGGGCAGGCAGGTGCCCAGGCCCATCAGCGCGGCGCCTTGAACCTGGGCTTCCACGCTCTTGGGATTGACCACCAGGTTGCAATGCACGCCGGCGGTGATGCTGTGCAGCTTGGGCGTGCCGTCTTTGACGGACGCCTCGACCACATAGGCCACCACCGACTCGAACGATTCGTGCACCGCCACGCCCCAGGCGCGGCCTGCGGCCAGCTTCTTCTTGCCGTAGCCCGACTGTGCAACGGCCAACTGCAGGGCCGCCTTGTGGCGCGGGTGCTTGTCGCCCATCAGGGCCAGACGGTAGGCTACCGGGTCTTGCTTGGTAGTGCGGGCCACTTCGTCGATCAGCGTCTCCATGGCGTAGGCCGTGTGGGTGGAGCCCACGCTGCGCCACCACAGCACCGGCACGTTCACCTCCGGGTGGTGCACCGACAGCTTCATGGGCACGTCGTAGGGCTCTTTCATGCCTTCGATGGCCGTGGCGTCGATGCCGTTCTTGATCATAAAGGCCTCGAACGGCGAGCCCTTGGTGATGGACTGGCCGACGATGGTGTGGTCCCACGCCAGGATCTTGCCCTTGGCGTCAAAGCCGATCTCGGCGCGGTGCACATGCATGGGGCGGTAGTAGCCGCCCTTGATGTCGTCCTCGCGGCTCCACAGCGTGCGCACCGGCGCGGTGATGCCTGCAGTGCGCGCGGCCTTGGCCACGCCGCAGGCCTCCACCACGTAGTCGCTGGTAGGGATGGCACGGCGGCCAAAGCCGCCACCGGCCATCTGCGTGTTGACCTTGACGTTCTGCGGCTGCAGGCCCAGCGTCTTGGCGGCGGCCATCGCGTCCAGGCCGGGCATTTGCGTGCCCATCCAGAGTTCGGCTTTGTCGCCGTCCAGTTTCACGGTGCAGTTGAGCGGCTCCATGGGCGCATGCGCCAGGTACGGGAAGACGAACTCGGCACTGATCTTGTGGGGGGCGCCCGCCAGCGGTGCCATGTCGGCCTGCATGGCCACATTGCCCGGCTTGGCGGCCAGTTCGCGGTACTGCGCCAGCAGCGCAGTGGTGTCGGGCTTGGTCACCGCGCTGGTGTCCCATTCCACCTTCAGCGCGTCGCGCCCCTGCTTGGCAGGCCAGTAGCCGTCGGCCACGATGGCAATGCCCTCGCCGCCCCGGTCTGTGGGCACGCGCAGAACGGCCTTTACGCCCTTGATGGCCTTGGCGGCGCTGTCGTCCAGCGACTTCACCTTGGCGCCAAACACGGGCGGGCGGGCCACCACGGCAGTCAGGATGCCGGGCAAGCGTACGTCGATGCCGTAGTCCTGCTGGCCGCTCGACTTGGCCTTGGCATCCAGCCGCCCGGTGGGCTTGCCGATCAGGCGGAACTGTTTGGGGTCCTTCAAGGTGACCTTTTCGGGCACGGGCTGCTTCATGGCGGCTTCGGCCAACTGGCCGTAGCCCAGCTTCTTGCCGCCGGGGCCGACCACAAAGCCGTTGCTGGTGCGCAGGGCCGACGCGTCCACACCCCATTGCGCGGCAGCCGCCCCGACCAGCATGGCCCGGGTGCGTGCGCCCAGTTCGCGGTACTGGGTATACGAGTTCTTGATGGAGTTGGAGCCGCCCGTGAGGTGCATGCCGAACGCAGGGTCGGCATAGGCCGGGTTGGCGTCGCCGTGCACGCTGCGCACCTTGCTCCAGTCGGCATCCAGTTCCTCGGCCAGGATCATGGGCAGGCCGGTCTGCACGCCCTGGCCAAAGTCCAGCCGGTTGATGGTGACGGTGACGGTGCCATCGGCATCAATGCGCACAAAGGCCGAGGGCTGTTCGTGCGGCTTGAGGCCTGTGGGCGCCGCAGCCGCCGCGCCCTGGGCCGCGGACACCAGCGGAAACGCACCCAGTGCAAAGCCCGAGGCCGCAGACACCTTGAGGAAGGTGCGGCGCGCCACGCCGTCCGATACGTCGATTGCTCCCGAAGTGATAGCGCCTTGCGCTTTATCCACTAGCGATTGGAGGTGTTTTGGCATGAAATGCTGTGCCTGGCCCTGCAGGGCATGGGGTTCGAAGTGCATGGTGGTCTCCTTCAATCAGGCCAGGGTCTTGGCAGCGTCGTGGATGGCGGCGCGGATGCGCACGTAGGTGCCGCAGCGGCACACGTTGCCGGCCATGGCAGCGTCAATGTCGGCATCGGTGGGCTTTTTCTTGCCCTTGAGCAGCGCGGTGGCGCTCATGATCTGGCCGCTCTGGCAGTAGCCGCACTGGGCCACGTCGTGCTTCACCCAGGCGGCGTGCACGGCCTTGCCCACCTTGTCGTCGGCGGTAATGGCTTCAATGGTGGTGATCTTCTGGCCCGCTGCCGCCGAGATGGGCGTGATGCAGGACCGCACCGGCGCACCGTTCAGATGCACAGTGCATGCACCGCACAGCGCCTGGCCGCAGCCAAACTTGGTGCCAGTCATGCCCAGCGTGTCGCGCAGGGCCCAGAGGATGGGGGTGGATTCGTCGGCATCCACGGCCGTGTCTTTGCCGTTGATATTGAGGGTAGGCATCGTGGGACTCCTTGGGGTGAAAGTCAGCGCTCAAAAGCACAGCGCAATCGGTAGGGCGGCGTGGGCACAGGTTGAGCCGCTTTGTTTTTTTAAGAGAATAACTATTCGATTAAACCGCAAAAGCCAAGTTTTTGCAGCGACCCGATTTACGCCTTGATGGCATCCCAGCACAGCCCAAAAGCCATCTGGTGCACGGCCTCGTCGTCGGGCAGCACCTGGGTGCGGATCAGGTTGCCGGTCTCCCGCACCGAGCCCACCAGGCTGGCCGTGAGCAGCGGAATGGGCACGGCTTTGAGGATCTCCTGCTGCTGACCTTCTTCCATCAGCGCAAAAAAACCTGCCATCAGCCGGGTCGAAAATTCGCGGTTGCCCTGGGTGAACCAGGGCGAGTTGTAGTACTGCTCCTGGAACACCACCTCGGCGTACTGGTCCAGCCGGTGCCGCAGCAAGTTGCCCCAGGCGCGGCGCACCCGTGCGCGGTAAGGCATGCCAGGTTTTATGCCGTCCATGATGCGCGCGGCCGTGACGGTCTTGGCGTCCTGGTACAGCTGGCTGATGAGTTCGTCCTTGGACGGGTAGTACACGTACAGCGTGCTTGTGGCCACACCCGCTGCCCGGGCGATGTCGGCCAGGGTCAGGCCGCTCAGGCCCCGCTGGGCCACCAGTTCAAAGGTGGCCTGGGCAATGGCGCGCTGCTTTTCGTCGTCTTTGGGTTTCATCGGAACCAGGAATATAAACGAACACAAATTCGGCCACTACCAAAGCCCGTGCGCATGACTACGGCGCCCTGCCCTAAGGCAAAGAGCCATGGTACGAGGGATGCACAATCGTGGCCATGACCACGAACTCCATCGCTGACCTCCGCAAGAGCTACGAGCGCGCCGAACTCAACGAAGACGCCTCGCACGCTGCCCCCCTGCAGCAGTTTGACCAGTGGCTCAAAGAGGCCATCAGTGCCGAAGTGCCCGAGCCCAACGCCATGACTTTGGCCACCGTGGGCAGCGACCTGCGTCCCAGCACCCGCATCGTGCTCATCAAGGGCTATGACGAGCGCGGCATCGTCTGGTTCACCAACTACGACAGCCGCAAGGGCCGGCAGATTGCCGGCAACCCTTATGCCGCCCTGCAGTTCCACTGGGTGGAGCTGGAGCGTGTGGTGCGCATCGAAGGCGTGGTGGAGAAGGTCAGCGACGAGGAAAGCGACGAATACTTCCACAGCCGCCCGCTCGACTCCCGCATCGGCGCCTGGGCCAGTCCGCAAAGCCAGGTCATTTCAGGCCGCAGCGTGCTGGTGGCCAATGCGGCCAAGTACGGTGCGCAATTCATGCTGAAACCGCCCCGCCCGCCGCACTGGGGCGGCTACCGCCTCAAGCCCGACCAGTGGGAGTTCTGGCAGGGGCGCAAGAGCCGGCTGCATGACCGGCTGCGCTACCGGCTGGACGCAGGCGAATGGGTGCGGGAGCGGCTGGCGCCCTGACCTGAACCTGGGCCCTGGGTCGCTGGCTCAGCCCGCGACCCAGCGAGTGACCGCCAAAATCACCAACGGCATGGTGACCAAACCCATGGCGGTGGACACCGCCACGCTGGCCGTCACCTCTTCCTCTGCCACGCGGTAGCGCTGCGAGAACAAAAACACGTTGGCCCCCACGGGCAGCGATGCTGCGACGATCATCACGGCCAGCGGCATGCCCGACAGGCCCAGCGCCCAGCCCATGCTGGCCAGCACCAGCGGGTGCACCACACACTTCACCAGCGCAATACGCAGCGCGGCCTTGAACTGGTGGCCGACCTTGGTGAATGCCAGCGTCACCCCGACCAGCAGCAGCGCAATCGGCCCCAGCGCCTGGCCCAGCAGCTGCAGGGGCTTGCCCACCACCTCGGGCACCACCAGCCCGGTCTGCGCAAACAGCAAACCAGCAATGATGGGCAGCGGCACAGGGTGCACGATGCCGTTGCGGATGGCCTGCAGCACCGTGCGCCACATGGGCTGCTGCACCCCGCCCGGGCGCCCGGCATGTTCGCGCGCGGCCGCTAGCTCGAACACCACGGTGGCGGCCGTCAGCAGGATGAGCGAGTGCACCGAGATCAGGGTGAACAGCGTGACAAGCCCTGCCTCGCCAAACACCAGGCCCACCAGCGGCACGCCGATCATCAGCGTGTTGCTGAAGGTGTTGGCCAGCGCCCGCGCGGCGCCCAGCGTGTTGAAGCCCTGCACCGCCAGCGTGGCGGCATAGACCACACCAAACGCCACAAAGTAGATGCCCACCGGGCCGAAGTTGAGGTCTTCGATGTGCACCGTGCTCATGGTGCGGAACAGCAGCGCGGGCGTGAGCACCATGAACACGAGGTTGGCCAGGTCCTTGACGGACTCGGCACGTATCCAGCCGCGCCGCCCCACATAAAAGCCGATGGCAATGAACAGGATAACGGGGATCAGCGAGGTGAAGACAGGAGAGTTCACGGAGAAAAGCGCGCCAGGTCGGCAAGGGTGGGCGCCGATTGTCTCCCATGATCTCTGCCGACTCTGCGTGGTGCGTCTGGTGCACCCCGATAATTTGCTATATTTTCAATAGCTATCAGCGCATATTCCACTAACACTTGGCGCCGATTCCTTTCAAGTCCTCTGGCCTGCACCCGCTGGGGGCGTATCCGCTGCGGCGCGCGGTGCGTCCGCCGAGAGCAGAGCCAGCAGCCCTTGCAGCCCCTCCACCCGGTGGTCTGCCAGAGGCCAGGGCTCGACACCCGGCCGCACGGTCTGGACGGTGGTGGCCCCCAGCGCGCGCCCGGCCGCCAGCTCGGACAAGGGGTTGTCGCCCACCACCAGCATCTGGCGGGGCGTGCAACCCTCGCGGGCCAGGATCTTTTCAAAGAGGGCCTGCTTGCCATGTCCGGTACCGGTGGGTGGCGCGTCAATTGCGTCGATGAGAACTTGCTCGAACCAGGCCCGGATTCCCAGTGCATCGATCTTGCTGTTCTGCAGGCGCCGAAAGCCGCTGGTGACCAGGTAGCGCCGCAACGGAATGCGAGGCAGCAGGCCGATGTCGGCATAGCCCTGCAGCGGTGCTGTGGCTTCCATCTGGCTGAAACGTTCCCATCCGGCCGCGCGCATGGCCGGCGTGAAACGGTGGCGCTCAGCCACCAGGTCGAACGCAGTGAACCAGCAAGCCTGCAGCGCCTGGTCCAGGGCCTGCGGGCTCAGCGCGCCCTGGTTGGCTTGCCGCACAGCCTCGAACGCGGGCTCGAACAAAGGGCCCACCGCCCGCGCATCCATCAGGCAGTTGTCCAGGTCAAAAACAGCGACGGTGTAGTCCAGAGGCATGACTCATCAAACAGGGAGTTAACAAAACGGCGTGGTGCATGCAGTGCGCATACCTAGCAAATGCCGCGCGCCTTATCCAGCCACCACGGATACGCCATGGTCTGCCAGCGTCAGGCTGACCGGGGCGCCCACATCCAGCGGCAATTCCACCAGGGGCGACACCACAAAAATGGCGCCCAGGGCGCTTGCAAAGGTGTATTCCATGACGCTGCCCAGGTAGGTGCAGCGGATGACCCGCGCGGCCAGGCCCGCCGATGTGGCCGGGCCAATCACCCAGGCCTCCGGGCGCACGGCGATCTTGACCGGGCCGGTGGGCAGTGCGGCGGGTGATGGCACGCGCAGCGGGCCCAGCTGCGCATACCCGGTGGCTGCGATGCTGCCCGGGCTGGGCGCGTGGTTATGGGCAGCAAACAGCATGGCCTCGCCCATGAAGCCGGCCACAAACTCGGACGTGGGTTGCTCGTACAGCGCGCTGGGCGCGCCGCGCTGGGCGATGGCGCCCCGGTCCATCACCACGATCTGGTCGCTGACGGCGAGCGCTTCGGACTGGTCGTGGGTGACATAGGCCACGGTGAGCTTCAGGCGCTGCTGCAGGGCGCGAATCTCCTCGCGCATGGCGCGGCGCAGGCGGGCGTCCAGGTTGGACAGGGGTTCGTCAAACAGCAGCACGGCGGGCTCCAGCGCCAGCGCCCGCGCCAGCGCCACCCGCTGCTGTTGCCCGCCCGACAGCTCATGCGGCTTGCGCTGGTCCAGGCCGTGCAGGCCCACGGTGTCGAGCATGGCGCGGGCCTTTTCGCGCACCTGCTGACTGCCCAGGCCCGAAAGGTGTAAGCCGTAGACCACGTTGTCGATGACGTTCATGTGCGGAAACAGCGCGTAGTTCTGGAACACCAGGCTCACATTGCGCTGCGCCGGGCCGAGGGGGGTCACATCCTGCCCGTCGATAAAGATGCGGCCCGATGTGGGCGATTCGAGCCCGGCTATCAGGCGCAGCGTGGTCGTCTTGCCGCAGCCCGACGGCCCGAGGATGGTGGTGAGCGTGCCGCGCGGCACGCTGAAGCTGATGTGGTCCACCACCAACGGAGCGTCGGGCGACGAGCCGTAACGCTTGCTGACATCCCGGAACTCGATGCCATGCACGGTTGGTGTCTCAGAGGGGGGCGTCACGGGCATCTCATTCTTCCCATGCCACGACGGCATCCACGCCGATGACCTGCCCCGCATCCATGCGGTTGAACAGCGTGACCTGCGCGCCCATCGCCTCTGCAATCTGCCGGCAGATGGACAACCCCAGCCCCACCCCACCCTGCCCGGCCGAAAACGGCTGGAACAATCGCTGCCGCACAGCGTCATCGATGCCGGGGCCCTCGTCCCACACCAGCACCTCGCGCCGCCCGGTACTGTCGCGCAGCAGCACGCCCAGACGCCCATGGATGGGCGTGTGGTGGATGGCGTTGGCCAGCAGGTTGCGCATCAGCTCGCCCAGCAGCGCCGCGTCGCCGGGTGCCCACAGCGTGTCGGGGCCCTCCAGCGCAAAGTCGAGCCGCTTGGCCGCAATCAGCGGAGCCAGCTCCTTCACGGCCTCGCGGGCCATCGCGTTCAGGTCCACGCTGGGCAGCTCGCCCATGCGCTTGAGCTGCTCCACCTTGCTCATGCTGAGCAACTGGTTGGCCAGGCCCGAGGCGCGGTCCACGGTGTGCAGCATCTGCTGCAGCGCATCGCCCACCAACATGTCGCCCGCCATGGCGGCCTGCAGCTGGGTGCGCAGCACAGCCATGGGGGTGCGCAGCTGGTGGGTGGCATCGGCCAGAAAGCGCCGCTGCTCCTCGATCCAGCGGCTCTGGCTGTGTTGCAGCTCGGCAAAATGCTGCACGGCGGGCGCGAGTTCTGACGGGCCTTCGTAGATGCGCTCTGCCGTGACCGCAGCGTCGGTGCTCAGCGGCCGCATCAGCGACACATCGGCATGCCGCAGCCAGCCCGACGCCGCCCGCGCCAGCAGCACCGCCACGGCGGTCATCGCCAGGGCCAGCAGAAGCACCCACCACAGGCCCGAGCCACCGCCCAGCAGGCTGCGCGCACCGGGCAGGCGTTCGCCCAGCGGGCGCGCCACCTGGCGCACCACGGGCGCAGCTGCAGCTTGCCCGCCCGTCGCCACGGTGGGCTGGTACAAGGTCACGGCCACCCGCACCAGCCGGTCGCCCACCTGCGCCAGGTAGAAGTGCACCGCACCCGGGTCACGTACCGCCTCAGTGGGGGGCACACGCGGCAGGTCGGCGCTGCCCGTCAGGCGTTCGCCGTCCAGGTTGCTCTCGCGGTACCAGACGCCGGGCGCTGGCTGGGCAGACAACGATGTGGCCGGGTCTACTGATAGATCAGCAGGCCAATGCGCCAGCGCCTGGCGCAGGGCCTCGTCCTGCGCAGCGGCGTCCTGCTGCGCCTGGTAGGCCCATTGCACCGCGCAGATCACGGCCACCAGGGCCCACAGCGGCACCAGCCAGCCCACCAGCAGCCACCGCTGCAACGAGCCGCCACGCGGCCGCCAGAGCCGCTGCTGCCACCAGCGCAGCGTCACCGTGCCACCCCGCCTTTGTCGGATTTTTCGGATTTGTCCGTCTTGTGGGCGGCCATGCTGTCGGCGTCGCACAGCAGGTAGCCCACGCCGCGCAAGGTCACGATCTCGGCGTTGGTGCCCACCAGCTTCTTGCGCAGCCGGTGCACCACCACTTCCACCGCATCGGCTTGCACCTGCTCGTCCGTGTTGGCAAACACCTGGGTGCGCAGCTCTTCCTTGCTGACCACCCGATCCACGCGCGACATCAGCAGCCGCAGCAGCTCGGACTCCCGCTGCGACAGCTCCAGCGGCAAGGCATCGTTGTAGAACACGCCGCTGCCCGGCTCGCGGTACAGCGCCCCGCAGCGCAACTGCCCGTCGCGCCCCACGCGGCGCGTGAGGGCCCGCAGCCGCGCCACCAGTTCGTCCAGGTCAAACGGCTTGGCCAGGTAGTCGTCGGCTCCGGCCTCCAGACCCGCCACCCGGTCCGTGACCGCCGCGCGGGCCGTCAATGCCAGTACCGGCGTGGTGCTGCCGCCATCGCGCAGGCGCCGCAGCACCTCCAGCCCGTCCAGGCCCGGCAGCGAAAGGTCGAGCGTGATCACGTCAAACGCGGTGCGCCGCGCGGCGGCCAGGGCCTCCTTGCCATCGGCACAGCACAACACCTCGAATCCACGCGCAACCAGGCTGCGGCTCAGGGCGCCAGCCAGATCAAAATCGTCCTCGACCAACAGCAGTTTCATCCCCCGATCATGCCGCCTGTGGCAGGCCCGGGCCACTGTGCTTCTACGGACGGGCGATGAAAGCGAAGCGAAAGGCGGGTTAGTCCTTCTGCGGCGGGCCGCTGTACAGTGAGGTCCAGCCTTCTGGAATCCGCCGCCATGAGATCACTTTTGACCCAGCCCGCGCCGTCAGGCACTTGCCGAAAGACCTTGCAACTGCTGGCAGCCGCACTGGCCCTGTGCACGGCGCTGCCCGCCCAGGCCTCGCAGTCCTTGCGCTGCAATGGTTCGCTGGTGGGCAAGGGAGACTCTCCGGTGACCCTGCTCCAGAAATGTGGTGACCCCATCTACCGCCAGGGCGTGTGCGTTTCCATGCTGCAGCTGGGCTGGGTGGTGACTCCCTATCGCCCCGGCAGCCCCGCAGCGGTGCTGGCCAACCAGTGCGTGCCCATGGAAGAGTGGACGTACGACCGGGGGCCTGGCACCTTTCTGGGGGTGGTTCGCATCTACAACGGCGCCATCGAATCTGTGCGCGACGGCGACCGCAGCCGGTAGTGGGGGCCTCTGGCCCTCCTGGCTGTTTGAACAGGTTCTTAAACGCGCTGGAGGGCGGTCAACCCTCAAAAATTCGCGGCGATGACGATGCTGGATTCGTCAAAAACCGCCGTGGCCTGCTGGCCCGTTCGAACCTTGACTCCTGCAGCAGCAAAGCCCACCAGCTGGATGCCGCTGGGCAGCTGCAGCACCACCTCCGGGGCTGCACCGCGAGCGACGCTCCGCACCACTCCGGCCATGGCATTGCCTGCGGGACTGGCCGGGTCCGGGGCCACCTGAACCGCTGTTGCCTTGCACAGCGCCAGCACACCCAGCCCAGCCTTCAAATCCAGCAACTGTGCGCTGACCCGGGTGATGGATGCGTGCAGCGCCTGCCCATCCGCCAGCAGCAGCTGCACACGCACCTGCCCGCCCAAGGCCCGCACCTTGCCCACGGTGCAAGGAAACTGGTTGCGCATGCTGGTGCGCAGCGCCAATGCGGCGCGGCCGGTGGCTGCGTCGTCGTCGCTGTGCAGTCGGCTCAGCACCTGCCGGCGCGCAGCGGCCAGCGCGTGGGCGGCCTGCAGCACCCGCTGGCCTGCCGGGGTCAGTGCAGCCCCGCCGCCGCCGGTGCCGCCCACCACCTTCTCGACCAGCGGCACGCCGGCCAGGTTGGTCAGCGTCTCCAGCGCCTGCCAGGCGGCCTTGTAGCTCACGCCCGCGCCCCGCGCCGCCTCGGAAATGGAGCCCACCTCGCCGATGCGGCGCAGGATGTCGATGCGTTTGTCCGTGACCTCGTGGCCCAGCACATCGGCCAGGGGCTGGGAAGAATTGCTCATGCGGGCATGTTAACTGCGTGGTGCGGACGTTTGCGGAACCGCTGTTCATTAGTGGAATAGCGCAGCAGCGGCCATGCTACAGTCTCGCTATTCCATAAAAGAATAGCGAGGTTGTCGTGAAGCGTTTTCTTTTGTCCCTGGCCACCTCCTTGGCGATGGCGTTTTCAGCCCATGCGGGCGAGGTGTCGGTAGCCGTGGCGGCTAACTTCACGGCCCCGATGCAAAAGATTGCCCGCCTGTTCGAGCAGGACACCGGCCACAAAGCCACGCTGGCTTTTGGCTCCACCGGGCGGTTCTATGCGCAGATCAAGAACGGCGCGCCGTTTGACTTGCTGCTGTCCGCCGACGATGAAACCCCTGCCAAGCTCGCCAAGGAAGGCCTAGCGGTCGATGCCAGCCGCTTTACCTACGCCATTGGCAAGCTGGCCCTGTGGAGCAAGCAGCCCGGCTTGGTGGATGCACAGGGCCAGGTGCTCAAATCCGGCACCTTTGACAAGATCGCGCTGGCCGACCCCAAGCTCGCCCCCTATGGAGCTGCCGCGGTGGAGGTGATGACCCAACTGGACGTGCTGAACACCCTGCGGCCCAAGTTTGTGCAGGGCGAGAACATTGCCCAAACCCACCAGTTCGTCGCCACCCAGAATGCCCAGCTCGGTTTTGTCGCCCTGTCGCAGGTGATGGCCGATGGCCGCCTGGTGGAGGGCTCGGTGTGGGCCGTGCCTGCAACGCTCTACTCCCCTTTGCACCAGGACGCCGTGCTGCTCAACAAGGGCCAGGGCAACGCCGCGGCGGCCGCGTTACTGCAATACCTCAAGGGTGACAAGGCGCGGGCAGTCATTCGCGGCTTTGGCTACGAGCACTGAGATACTCACACATCCTCTCTGTCACCGTCTTTTTCCTCCATGCCCCTGGGCCCTGAAGCACTGCAAGCCGTTTGGCTGACCCTGCAGCTCGCCACCCTCACCACCCTCGTGCTGCTGCTGATCGCCACGCCGCTGGCCTGGTGGCTGTCGCAAACGCAGTCTTGGTGGAAGGGGCCGGTGGGCGCCTTCGTGACCCTGCCGCTGGTGTTGCCGCCTTCGGTGCTCGGTTTTTACCTGCTGGTGGCCATGGGGCCGGCCGGGCCGCTGGGGCAGTTCACGCAGGCCATGGGCTGGGGCCTGCTGTCGTTCACTTTTACCGGGTTGATGATTGGCTCGGTGGTGTTTTCGATGCCATTTGCGGTGCAGCCGCTGCAGCACGCTTTCGAGTCCATGGGCCGCCGCCCGATGGAGGTGGCCGCCACCCTGCGGGCCAGCCCGCTGGATGCGTTTTTCACGGTGGCCTTGCCGCAGGCCCGCACCGGCCTGCTCACCGCAGCCATCCTGAGTTTTGCCCACACGGTGGGCGAGTTTGGCGTGGTGCTGATGATCGGCGGCAACATCCCGGGCAAGACACGGGTGGTCTCCACCCAGATCTACGGCCATGTGGAGGCCATGGAATACGCCCAGGCGCACTGGCTGGCGGGCGGCATGGTGCTGTTCTCGTTCGTGGTGCTGCTGTGCCTGGCGCTGCTCAAGAACCGTGGCTCGCGGGTGCTGCCATGAGTGCGCCCGGCGACCTGCGCATCCGGCTCGCGCTGCCGCGTGCCGACTTTGAACTGGACGTGGACCTACATCTGCCCGGCAGCGGCATCACGGTGCTGTTCGGCGCATCGGGCTCGGGCAAGACCAGCGTTCTGCGGTGTGTGGCGGGGCTGGAGCGCGCACGCCCTGGCCTGGTGGCCGTGGCCGGCGAGGTGTGGCAAGACGATGCCGCCCAGGTGTTTTGGCCCACACACCAGCGGGCGCTGGGTTATGTGTTCCAGGAGGCCAGCCTATTCGAGCACCTCAACGTGCTGGGCAACCTGCGGTATGGCCTCAAGCGCGCCCGGTCTGCGCAGGCGGAGGCCACGCTGCAGGCTGCCATCGAGCTGCTGGGCATTGGCCGCCTGCTGCAGCGCCGGCCGGGTCAGCTCTCGGGCGGCGAGCGCCAGCGGGTGGCCATTGCCCGCGCCCTGGCAACCTCGCCCCGCCTGCTGCTGCTGGACGAACCCATGGCCGCGCTTGACCTGGCGCGGCGCCAGGAGATCATGCCCTGGCTGGAGCGCCTGCGCAATGAGCTGCACATCCCCATGCTGTATGTCACGCACTCCGCCGACGAACTGGCGCGGCTGGCCGACCACCTGGTAGTGCTGGACGGAGGCCAGGTAACGGCCGCCGGGCCGGTGGACCAGGTGCTGTCGTCCGTGCAACTGCCGGTGGTGCTCGGCGACGACGCGGGCGCGCTGCTGCGCGGCCAGGTGCTGGAGCGGGACACTACCTGGCACCTGGCGCGCGTGGGCTTTGCGGGTGGCGCCATGTGGCTGCGCGACAGCGGCCTACCCGTAGGCCAGCCAGTGCGGCTGCGAGTGCTGGCCCGCGACGTGAGCCTGACGGTGCAGGAGCCCATGCAGACCAGCATCCAGAACCACCTGCCCTGTGTGATCGACTCCATAGCACCCGACGCACACCCTTCGCAAGCGCTGGTGCGGCTGCGCTGTGGCGAGTCATTTTTGCTGGCGCGGGTCACCCACCGGTCCTTGCACGCGCTGGGCGTGGCGCCCGGCAGCGCGGTGTGGGCCCAGGTCAAATCGGTGGCGATTGTTCCCTGATCCAGCCACTAACCGCCGCAACCACGCCTGGATACGGCGCCTTACTGAAACACGCACACTCCGAGTGACTGACTTTTGGCCCGGTACATGGCAGTGTCTGCCGCGCGCAGGTAGTCGTCCACCGTCGCCAGCCTGGACGCGCTGCTGACCAACCCGATACTCGCGCCGCTGATCACAGTATGTTCGCCAATCACATAGGGCGCAGCAAGCGCGACGGCAATCTGCTGGGCGCGTTGGCTGGCTTCAGCGGGGTCAATGGACTCCAACAGCACATTGAACTCGTCGCCGCTCATGCGGGCGACCAGATCCACCGACCGCACGCAGGATTCGAGCCTCCGCGCCACCTGTTGCAAGAGCTGGTCGCCTACATGGTGTCCGTAGCAGTCATTGACCGCCTTGAACCCGTTGAGGTCCAGCAGCAGCACAGCGAACATGGTGGCCCCACCGCGCGTGGGCACTCCATCCCCGTTCGCCCCGTCGCCCTGGTGCAGCGTAATCAGTTGCGCAAGGCGGTCGCGGAACAATGGCCGACCAGGCAAGTTGGTCAGCGCATCGTAGGAGCTGCCACGCTCGGCCAGATCGCTCAACGAGCCCGCCATGCGCACCGCAACGCCGTCTTCGAACTCGGCGAGCCCGCGCCAATTGACCCATACCAGCCGCCCCGCTCCGTGGAACGCGCGGAAGTCCACCGAAAATTTCGCGCTGTTTCCGGACAGGTGCCTGCTGTAGGCCTCTTGCACACGAGCGCGATCCTCGCGGTCGATGAGTTGCTCCAGAAAGCGCCAGCCGCCCTCATACACATGATCGCGGCTACCCAGCCCGACGATCTGGAGAAAGCGCCCCGACACGTGCAGGGTGTCCGTGCGCAAGTCCCAATACCAGATGCCGTCATTGGAGCCGCGCGTCGCCAGCGAATAGCGGTTTTCGGAGCGCACTAAATCGATTTCGGTGTTCTTCTGCTGGGTGACGTCGATCATCAGGCCGATCATGCGGTTCGGCCGACCCGGCTCGACCACCGCGCGGCACAGGTCACGCACCCACACGACCTTGCCCGACTTGGCAATCAGCCGGTAGCTCATCTCGTAGGCATGGCTGTGCGTGGCGTTGTAAGCGGCATCGTCGATGCGCAGGGCCTCCTCCAGATCATCGGGATGCACATGCGCCCGCCAGAAGCCCGGGTCGGCCCGCCACTCCTCGACGGAGTAGCCAAACAAGCGTTCGACCTGCGGGCTCAGAAAGGTGTTGCCCACGCCGATTTCAGCCTCCCACACCACACCGTCAATGGTTTCCAGCAAGCGCAGAAAGCGCTGGCGCACCTCCACCAGCACCTGCTCGGTGACCTCGGTGATCTCGATCAGGACACCCTGGCGGCTGATCACCCGCTCTGCCGCATCCGTCTCGGGGTGGAACTGCAGACGCACCCAGCGGTAGTCCCCGTCGGCAAAGCGCAGGCGGAACACCGGCATGCCTGAGCGCATGGTGCCAATGTCATCGGGATGCACGAACTCCAGCAAAGACCGCCCGAGGGCCGCCTCAACCGAATGCCCGGTGAGCTTGTGCCACGCCGGGTTCAGATACGTGATCTCCCACAGCGCATCGGTCTGCACCACCGCCTCAGGGAGCAGTTGCAAAAGGTTTGCGGACGGCGCGGGAGTGGTGGGCATGCAGGGGTATCGCAAAACAGGTCAGAGACATGCAGGGCCGCGATGAACAAGTCCTTCACGTGTCGCGCAGCCGACTTGGGGCGGCCTGCCGGGCAGTCAATCCCGTTCCAGCATCGGGCGTGCGCGATCACGGGGACTCAGGCAACGGCGCCTTCACGAATCGAAAAATCAACCATGTGAACCAAGTATGGCATGCATCCAAGTCCTCCCTGGTCTGGCTGGTTAGGAGCCTGGAGGTTCGCGAGCCAGCAACGCCCTCCCCCGCGCTGGCTCACGCACGTCACGACGGCATCAACCGTCAGAACGCCACCTTCACCCCCAGCGTGATGTTGCGGCCCATCAGCGGCGCAGCGGTCTTGATGAACGAGGTGTGTGCATAGGCCAGGCGGTCCGTCAGGTTGTTGGCCTTCAGGTACACCTGCCAGGGCGTGCCGCTGCTGAACTGGCCGTTGTAGCTTACGCCAAGGTTCAGCATGCCGTAGCCGGGCGTGGCGGTTTCAAAGTCGGCCACGCGGTTCTGGCGGGCCACCTGCACCCATTCAACCTGCCCTTCCCACGCCTGCCAGTTGGCATCTAGGCGGATACCTGCGCGAGTGGCCGGGATGCGCGGCAGCAGGCCACCGCCGTCCAGCTTGGCGCGCACGGTGTCGCCAAACAGCGTGATGCCCAGATTGCGCGTGAGGCGCTGGCGCACCTGGCCTTCGATGCCGGTGAAGGTGGCGTCGGCTTGGCTGTATTGCAGCAGCTGTAAGCCGTCCAGTTCATCCAGGGTGCGGCCATAGATGTAGTTGTTGATGCGGTTGCGGAACACGCTCACGCCAAAGGTGGTGTCGCCACTGGTCTTCTTCAGGCTCACATCGATGTTCTGCGAGATTTCGGAGCGCAGGTCGGCATTGCCGCGTTCGTAGGTGCTGGTGGCCATGTGCAGGCCTTGGGCGTACAGCTCTTCGGCCGACGGGGCACGGCTGGCGCGGGTGAACGAGGTGCCCACCTGGTAGCCGGGCGTGAACTTCCACACCGCGCCCAGCGATGCCGACGTGCCGTTGTGGCTGCGCTCGATGCCGCTGGTCTGGGCTTCGGCCGTCTGGCGGTCGTGGCGCAGGGCGGCTTCAAAGCGCCAGTCGTTCCAGCGGTACTCCTCCAGCACGAAGAGGCCTGTCTTGCGGGTCACGGTGGGCTGCACATAGGCCTCCTCGCCCTCGGCGCTGAACTTGCGCTGCGAGGTCTGCAGGCCGATCACGCCCTTGAAGCCGCCGATGGGCTCGTGTTGCAGCTCCACGCGTGTGTCGTAGGCCTTGTTCTTGAAGGTCGTGCTGATGGCGCCGTCTTCGACTTCGTCGTGTTTGTAGTCGGTAACGCCCGCGCGCAGCCGCAGTGCCGAGAAGCCGGCAAACGGGTTGCGCAGCTCGCCCCGTACGTCAATGCGTTCGCTGCGCAGGTCGACCACCGGCACATCGCCGGCCGCTGCGTCATGGTCGTGGTCATGGCCGTCAGCTTCGTCGTCCGCGTGGGCGCCGCAGTGCAGGTGGTCGCCATGGGTGTGGCAGCCGTCAAAGCTGTGGTTGTGGCCAGGCAGGCCGTATTTGGCGGTCTGGCGGGTGTAGGCCGCCCCCAGGTAGCCCTGGTCGCCCACCCACGACAGGCCCACGCTGCCGGTGTCCGTGCGGTTGAAGCTGCCCAGCACCTTGCTGCCGCCCGACCAGCCTTTGCCCACGCGGTAGTCGCCTGCGTCCCGCGCCACGCCTTCCACATGCACAGCCAAGTTGCCTGCACCGCCGGTCAGTGAGAAGGCCCCGGCACCTTCGCCCGCCCCCGAATTGGCGCGCAGCTCGGCACTGCCTTCGTAGCCCTTTTGCGGAATGGCGGTGGGCACCTTGCCGTCCAGCACGTTGACCACGCCGCCCACGGCGCCGTTGCCATAGACCAGGGCCGAAGGGCCGCGCAGCACCTCGATCTGCGTGGCGAGCAGCGGCTCGGACACTACCGCGTGGTCGGGACTGATGGTGGAGGCGTCGTGCAGCTCGGCGCCATCGCTCAGCACCTTGACGCGCGGGCCGTCCATGCCGCGGATGATGGGGCGGCTGGCACCGGCGCCAAAGTGGCTGCTGGTGATGCCGGGCTCGCTGTTCAGCGTTTCGCCCAGCGTGGCCTCGCGCCGGCGCACCAGTTCATCGCCTTCCAGCACGGTGGCGGGGGTGGTCATGTCGCTGGCGCCCAATTGCAGGCCGCTGGCCGACACGGTGACAGCGGGCAGGCTGGGTGCGGCGTCCGCCGCGGCAGCGGGCACGGGCGCAGTCTGCGCCTGGGTGGCAACGCTGGTGCCCGACAGCGCCAGCAGGGTTGCAAGGGCCACGGGGTGGAGGGCCGGACGGGCGCGGCGAGAAACAAAGCGGTGGGTAGAAAACGTGTGGGTCATGGTGGTGGCCTGCAACAAGGCATGCGCGGCGCTGGCGGTGCCAACGCGCCTGCGCATGCCGACCCGCGCCCTGGGCGCGAGTTGATGAATAAAAACCGCTGCAAGCGCCAGTGAAATATGCGCAAGCAGCTATGAAAACAGGAGTAATGATGGGCGCACCGTGGTGCGGCCGCTGGCAGCCGCCAGCCAAGCCTGCGTATTGCGGCCTGCAGACCGCGCCTCACGCCGCTCGCCAGCAGGCACAACACCGCCGCGTTGCCCTGCAAGGCACACAGCGGATACGCCGTCTGAGAAGGTGGGGCTAAGGACCCTCTGCACAAGTCAGCGCGCCGTGTGCATCAGCGGGCTCGGGCGGTCTGCCGCGTTGCAAATACTCGCAATAGCTACGGCTATTGCTGCGTTTTGCGCCTTGCAGCCCTTCCCGATCCGCTGCGCCCACTTGCCGCTTGATTCGTGCAGAGGGTCCCTAGAGGTGCGCTGCGCGTCAGGCGACCGGCGGGCCGCGCGCGTGGAACAGCGCAATGTGGGGTGTGCTCGCTCGCCCCGCCGCGTGTATGGCGGGCGGCAGTGGCGCATCGGCCGCGGGCAGCGCCAGCGGGGCAGCATGCAATGCGTCGCCCAGCGCCAGCTGGTCGAGCAACAGGCAGTCCACCGGCGCGTGGTGGGCCAGCAGATACGGAAGCCACAGACTGTGGCCCGGTGCGGCAGCGGGCTGCGCAGTGGGGGCCGGGTCCCACGCCGGCTGTCCGGGCAGCGACGACGGCGCGGCCAGCAGACCGGCATGGGCCTGGTCCAGCGCTCCCCCGTGCACCACCTGGTGCAGCCGCCCCAGCGTGGGCACGACCACCAGGGCCAGCAGCAGCCACGCCAACGCCACGCGCCGCACCACCGCACTGCGCAGCGCGGCGGACGGCAGGTACTGGGGGCGAAGAAGCGCGCGGGTCACGTCAGGAACGAAAGGGAAAAGGATTGCGGCAGAGGCTGTAGCGCTGCAGCGCTAAAAGCCGTGGATTATTTCACCGGCACCGCGTCCACCACGCGGTAGTACAGGCCATATTGATCATTAGGGAGCACGGTGAACTTGCCTTCCACCACCACGGGCTCCAGCGAATAGCGCACGGGCGTCTTGGCCTTGATTTCGACCATGCTCTCGGGCCCGCCCGGCGTGCAGAACGAGCAGGTCAGCGGCACGGAGGTGAGGATGAAGTGCGTCTGCGTCGGCTTGGCATCCAGCGGCACCATGAAGCCCTGGATGCGCTGCGTGGTCTTGTCCATGCCCTTCTGGGCGTCGTTGAACACGGGCAGGATGCCGTCCTTGGTGGTCTTCTTGCTCAAATCGGTCAGCACCGACCAGGGCACCACGTCGTTGCGCTGGGGCAGCGGGGCAATCGGGCTGTTGGGGCTGTGATACCCCGCACCCGACCCGGCTGGCACGGCAGTGCCCGCACCCGCAGGCAGGGGCGACGACAGCACCGGTGCTGCGGCCGCGCCTTCTTTGGCGCGCTCAAAAGCGCCCGGCGCGGGCTTGGTGGCACCGCCTTGCTGCGCATGTGCACCGCCTGCCACTGCCAACGCGGCGGCAATACAAGCCAGGCGAGCCATCTGGACGGTGACGGGCAAGGGGTTCAAGGTGCGGGGCATGGCGGGGACTCCGGGCGAACAAGCTTCAAGACAAACAGGCGATCAGTGCGCATGCTTCATGCCGCAGTATTTTCCGATGGCCAGGTTCCGGCATGCCGCCTGCAAATCTTTCTGGCACTGGTCGTGGCCCTTGCCGGATTCCAGGCACTTCGCAGCCGCCTCGTGCGCGGCCGCCATCGCACGGTGGCGGGCGATGTCTTCCTGGGTGTCCTTGTCGTTGTGGGCTTGGGCGTGGGCCAGCGCACCAACGAGGAGCATGGGGGCCAGGGCAAGCGCGGAGATCAGTTGCTTCATGGTGGGTCCTTCCAGGTGATTCAGAGAATTGGGTTAAACAAAAACGGGGGTGTTCAACGGGACGGTCATGGCTGGCTGAGCAAGTCGGCCACATCGGTCCGGTAGGCCTGCATCGCCGGCAGCAGCGCCGCCACCGCCGCCACGCCTGCGGCCAACAGCGGCACACCGGCTTCGGCGGACAGCCAGATCCAGCCCGTCACCGGCAGCAACCCTTGCGCCTGCAAAGCCCAGCCCAAGGCCTGCGCCAGGCCGTGGCCCAGCAGCAGCCCCAGCATGGACGCGAGCGCGGCCAGCCACTGCGCCTCCCACAGCACCAGCCCGGCCACGCGGCCCGGGGGTGCGCCCAGCATGCGCAGCATGGCCAGGTCAGCGCGGCGCTCGCGCACGGCATTCCACAAGGCGATGAACACACTGAGAGCTGCCACGGCCAGCAGCACGCCGCCAAAGGCCCGCAACACGTCGGCGCCCACGCCCAGCAGGCGCAGCAGGCGCGTGACCTCGATGGCAGGCGCCGCCGCCTGCATTGAGGTGCCGCCGTTGATCAGGCGCGGCAGCGTGATGGCCGCCATGGGCGTGCGATAGTGCACCAGCGCCACAGTCACCTCGCGCTCTTCCTTCAGAATTTCCAGGTCTTCGGCATCGTTGGCCGTGGCGGTCTCGTGCACCATCCAGACGGATTCGGTGCTGGTCAGGATCAGCCGGTCCAGCACACAGCCGCAGGGCGCGAGCACGCCGCTCACGCGATAGGGGTGGTCGCCGTGCGCATGCCCTCCTCCATCCAGGCCATGGCTGCCGATGAAGGTGGCGCCGACCAGCGGCGCACCTGCGTGGCTGGCCTTGACAATGCCGCGCGCCACGCTGGCGCCCAGCACCGCGTCCATGGGCTGCTGCCACAGCGCGCCTTCGGCCAGCGTGGCCGCGTAGTGCGTGATGTAGTCCGGCGTGGTGCCCACGATGCGGAAGCCCCGGTAGCTGTCACCCAGGCTGAGCGGGATGACCTGCGCCACCAGCGGGTTCTTCTGCAGCGTCTGCACCTCTTGCAGCGGGATGTTGCCCGTGGGCACGTCGATGTGGAACACGCCCGCCAGGATCAGCTGCAGAGGGCTTCCCTTGGCGCCCACCACCAGGTCGATGCCGCTCAGGTCGCGCTCGAACGCCTTGTCGAGCTGCGTGGCCACCAGCAGCACCAGCGTGATGGCGGCCAGGCCCAGCGTGAGCACCAGCAGGTTGAGCACGGCCGCCAGCGGGCGGGACCAGAGGTAGTGCCAGGACAGGCGGGCGAGCTTGAATACTCCTGAATTCATAGCTGCTCAGGCATATTCAACCGGCGCTCTGGGCCGATTTCATTCAAATCGAGGGTCTGGACACCTGCCAGGGCAGACACCGCACGCTGGTCATGCGTGGCTATCACCAGGCTGGCGTCACAGGCCGTAGCACTCTGCTGCAGCAACGCCAGCGCATCCGTAGCCGCCTCGTCGTCCAGGCTGGCCGTGGGCTCATCGGCCAGCAGCACCTGCGGCGCCAGAAGGACGGCCCGCGCCAGCGCCACGCGCTGCGCCTGCCCGCCGGAGAGCTGGTGCGGCTTGCGGGCGGCCAGCTCGGCCACCCCCACTTGGGTGAGTGCACGGTGAATGGCCGCATCGTCACGCGGCAGCCCGGCCGCAAAGTACGCCAGCGCCAGGTTGTCCGCCACGGTGAGTGCGCTGCTGAGGTACAGCTTTTGCGGCAGAAAGCCGATGTTGCACGCGCGCCAGGCATCGATCTCGGCCCCCCGCTGCGTGCCCAGCTGGGTGCCCGCCACAAACAGGTCGCCCCCGCTGGCACCGCGCAGCCCCGCCATCAGCGCCAGCCAGGTCGATTTGCCGGTGCCCGAGCGCCCCCGCAGCAGCAGCGTGCCGCCCTGGCGCAGATCCACATCCGGAAAGCGCAGTGGCGCTGCGCCCACCGTGGCATAGGTGTAGGAGAGTCCCCGGGTGCGGATCATGCGGCAGCGCCCTCTGCCGGGTGCGCGCAGTCGGCACAGCGCCCGTGCACTGCAATGTCCACCGCCAAGCTCTCGTGTCCTGCGGTGGCCAGCGCCCGCAGCACCTGCTTGAGGGCGGTCTGCACCTTGGCCGAACCCTGTGACAGGCGGAACTGGCGGTGGCAGTCGTCGCATTCAAAACGTGGGGCGGCGCCCTCCTCCCCTTGCGGCGCCAGCGCATACCGCGTCACGCGGGCGGCATCGACTTGCTTGTGCAGCAGGCCGGCGGCGGCAAAACGATCGAGCATGCGGTAGACCGTGACCTTGTTGACCGCAACGCCCGCTGCAGCTAAGGCCGCTTCAACCTCGGGCTCTGACAGGGCTGCGTCCGGCCGGGCTTCGTACACTGCCGCCAACGCCCGCGTGGCGCGGGTGGCGCGCATGCCGGGGGGAAGAGGCCACTGCGGACTATGCGGGGACGAGGGTGGTAAAGCCGGGGCGGGCATGAAAGTGCGGTAGGTACCGTAGTGGGCTAGGGAAAGGTCAATAACGCAATCGGTTTGCATTATGCCTTCTTCACTCCGCCTTCTTGGCTTCAACCTCGTTACCCGAAAGATGCGACACCTTCTTGCCATGGAGGATGGCTATAGTGCGTGGCGCCTTGTCGTTCACCGCCGGCAGGCAGGCCTGCTCTTTGCCACCTGAATCGCGCGCCCCTCCGCCCAAAATATCTCGATGAAATCTCCTCTGCTCTACGAATATGTTCAAGACTGGCGATTCCATAGTCGGCGGTTTCGCGAAGGCGGTGGACTGCGCCACCTAGCCGTCCAAGGGCGCAGATACTATGCCCGGGAATGGGCCATCGCAGTGACCCTCTTCTGCGTGGCTCTGGTGGCGCTCAGGTACCAGCGCTGGCTGCTTCTGATTGCGCTATTGATCGCGCTGGCATGGCGAATACGACCTTTTTTCGCTCAGTTTGGTCTTCTGGACAGGGCGCTGTGGGGCTTGCGCCCATCGTTTCGCAGCCATGCGCCGCAGCCCGTTCGGCTTGAGATTTCCGAGGAAGGGCTGCGCGAATCCGATTCAGGGGTAGAGTCGTTTGCCCCTTGGACCTCTGTGCGTTCCTATCGGCTGGGAAAGCAATTCGTAGAAATAGAGTTGTCAAACAATCTCTATGCCTACGTGCCCAGCCAGAGGCTCTCGCCCGCGTCTTCAAGCTGGGCCGATCTGGTAACCATGTTGGAGCAACGGGGTATCCCCCGATCCGGACTCACCCCTTCAAGTACCGTGCAAACGTCTTCCTGAACTTCTCCACCTTCGGCCCCACCACAAACGCGCAGTACCCCGCGTTGGGGTGGTTGGCAAAGTAGTTCTGGTGGTAGGCCTCGGCCGTGCTGTAGTTCGAGAGCGGCTTCACCTCGGTGGTGATGGGCGCACCAAACAGCTTGTCTTGCGACATCTGGCGGATCATGGCGTTGGCGATCTCGCCGTGCTCGGGGTTGTCGTAGTAGATGCCGCTGCGGTACTGCGTGCCCACATCATTGCCCTGGCGGTTGAGCGTGGTCGGGTCGTGGGTGTGGAAGAAGATTTCCAGGATCTCTTCCAGGCTGATCTCATCGGCATCGAAGGTCAGGCGCACCACCTCGGCATGGCCGGTGTCGCCCTGGCAGATCTGCTCGTACGTGGGGTTGATGGTGTGGCCGTTGGTGTAGCCGCTTTCCACATCGGTGATGCCGCGCACGCGGTCGAACACGGCTTCGGTGCACCAGAAGCAGCCGCCGCCCAGGGTGATGGTTTGTGGGTTGTGGGCCATGTGGGAGATCTCCATGCAGTTCGGGGGAAAAACGTTCACGGCATGGTACGCGCCCTCACCCGCCGCAGTGCGGGCGGGGGCATTGGCCTTTACCCCTTGGGGGGGCTACTCGTACTGGCGACCCTGTGCCATCAGTTCGGGCGTGCCGATCAGCGCATTCAGGCCGTCAAAGTCCATCATCCGGTCCTTGAAGGGCGCTGTGGTCTGGTGCGTTTGCAGGCTGGCGTAGTAGCCCTGCAGCGTGTGCGCCACCGCGCGGGCGGTGCCGCCGGGGAAGATCACGATGCGAAAGCCGCGCTGCTGCAGCTCGGCCGCGCCCTGGATCGGTGTCTTGCCGCCTTCGACCATGTTGGCCAGCAGCGGGATGCGGTGGGCAAAGCGCTGGCAGGCGACGTCCATCTGCTCGGGGGTGCGCAGGGCCTCGATGAACAGCGCGTCCACACCACATTCCAGGTACGCCTCGGCGCGGTCAAATGCGGCGTCGATGCCCTCCACGGCCAGCGCGTCGGTGCGGGCCAGGATCAGCGTGTGGGCGCTGCGGCGCGCGTCCAGCGCAGCGTGGAGTTTGCCGCACATCTCGCCCACCGGCACCACCGACTTGCCGTCCAGGTGGCCGCAGCGCTTGGGAAAACCTTGGTCCTCGATCTGCACCATGGCGGCGCCCGCACGCTCAAAGCCGCGCACGGTGCGCTGGGTGTTGAGTGCGTTGCCAAAGCCGGTGTCGGCATCGACGATGACCGGCGTGTTTACGCGCTCGGTGATGCGTGCCAGGGTGTCTTCCACCTCGGTGTAGGTGGTCAGGCCCACGTCGGAGCGGCCCAGGCGCGTGTAGGCAATCGATGCGCCCGAGAGGTACAGCGCCTCGAAGCCCGCCTGTTCGGCCACCAGGGCGCTCAGGGCGTCATAGACGCCGGGGGCCAGGATGGCGCGGGGTTCATGGAGGCGTTTTTTGAACGATGAAGGGGTCATGTCTTCAAACTTTCTGACGGTTCAGCCCGGCCGCCGTGTTCGCAGCGATGTAGCCCCCGGCCACGGCGCTGAGCAGGCCGTTGCCGGAGAGATAACCCCACACCGCATCGCCCGACACGCCACGGGCCGCACCGCCTGCGGCCAAAAGATTGGGAAATGGCTGGCCGGTCTGCCCCAGCACACGGCACTGGGCGTCGATGTCCAGCCCGCCCTGGGTATGGAACAGCGCGCCGGTCACCTTGACGGCGCAGAACGGTGCCTGAAGTGGACGAGCGAATACGCGGCGGTTGTGATCGTTTTGGTCGCTAGCGCTAGTGGTGCTTACCAGAGTAGCTATCAATTTTGATTCTTCACAGCCAATGGTGGCCGCCAACGCCTGCACGCTGTCGCAGTGCTTGACCGCACCTGCCGCCTCAGCATCCACAAAGTCCGGAAAGCCCCGGGCCAGCGCGAGGATGGGCGCATCGAACACATTCCACGCCACGCCGCCCGGTTGCGCCAGCACATGCACCGACGCCTCGGAGTAGCCCTGCGTCTCGTCGTGAAAGCGCTCGCCCAGCGCATTGACCTGGATGCCGCCTTCCATCATCAGCGCCCATGAAATCAGCGCGCCCTGTGGAATGGCCCAGGAGCCGTGGCCTTGGTAGCCGCCCAGGTCGGCCAGCCGTGCGCCCAGCGCCTGGCCCCAGGCGATGGCGCTACCGTCGTTGCCGGTGTGGCCGGCGAACAGGGCGTCGCCCATTTCTGGCAGCAGCTCGCGCACCATGGACGGGTTGCCACCAAAGCCGTTGCAGGCCAGGATGAGTGCGTCGCAGGCCAGGTGCTCCAGGGTGCCATCAGGCCGCTCGTAGCCCACGCCGATCACGCGCTGCTGGGCATTGACCCACAGCTCGCGCACCGTGGCTTCGGTGATGAGGGGAATGTCCACCGCCGTCACCGCGTTGGCCAGGCGGCCCATCAGGCCCACGCCGGTTTTCTCGGGCGTGGCGTGCATGCGGCGCACGCTGTGGCCGGGGTACAAAAATCCATCGAGCACCTGCCACTGCAGGCCATGGCGCGCTTGCAGTGCATCGAGCGCCGGGCCGATGGCCTGAGCATAGGCCTGCACCAAATGGGGCGCTGCCCTGCCCTTGGCCTTGGCGCTGATGTCGGCGGCAAACCGCTCCGGGCTGTCATCAATGCCCGCCGCGCGCTGCGCCTGCGTGCCGGGCGCGGGGATAAAGCCGGATGAGAGGGCCGAAGAGCCCAGCGGGGTGGCATCGCGCTCCAGCACCGCGCAGTCCACACCGGCGTCGTGCAGCATCAGCGCCGCCGTGAGGCCACAGGCGCCGCCGCCCACGATGAGCACGGGCACATGTGCGTCCTGCGCCACGGTGCCGGGTAGGTGCTCGGCATGGCAGATGCGGGGGGTGCTCATGGGCGAATTCATGCGGAAGGGGCGGCCACAGCGGCAGCAAAGTCGGCGCAGGTCAGCACCTGGGCCACGTTGGCCATGTCGGCCACCGAGGTGTCGTGCACTGCCTGCTGGAAGGCTGCGCAGCCGTCGGACAGCACCAGCGTCTGGTAGTCGCGCATGTGCGCATCGCGCACCGTGCTGGCCACGCCCCCGTTCGTGACAATGCCACACACCGCCACGGTGGTGATGCCCGCGCGGCGCAGCACCCAGTCCAGCTGGGTGTTGAAGAAAGCCGAGTACGCCACCTTGCACACCGACACGTCCACCCACGGTGCGATCTCGGGGACATGGGCCTGGCCTGTGCTGCCGGGCGCAAAGTCGCCGCGCCGCAGAAATGGGCGCAAGGCCTTGAGGTGCGGCGACACCATGGGTTCGCCCTGCGCATCGGGCCACAGGGTGAACTGGCTGCCCACCACCATGCCGCCCGCCGCCTTGAGTGCCTTGGCCACCGCTGCCACCCGGGGTGGCAAGGCCTGGGCGGCAGCGCTCACCGCGCCACCGCGCGCGTAGGCGCCGTCCGGGGCCAGAAAGTCGTTTTGCAGGTCGATGATGACCAGCGCGGCGTGGTGCGGGTTGATGCTCGGGTTAGGTGCGCCGTGGCTCATGCTGCGCCCTCCCCGTCGGCCCGCACCAGCAGATTGCCCAGCGGGTCCACCGTGGCGCTGAAGCCAGGCTCCAGCCACACCGTGGTGTCGGGCTGCTCCAGGATGGCCGGGCCGTCGATGCGGGTGCCAACGGGCAGGTCCAGCCGTGCGTGGCGCGCGGCGTCCCACCAGCGGCCGGCGTGGAACACACGCTGCACGCCCAGCGACGGGTTCACGGTAGTGGTCTGCGGGGCGAGTACCGTCAGGTCGAACTTGGGGCGCACGCCCACGCGGGCGTAGCGCAGGTTCATCACCCGCACGGCAATGCCGTCAAGCACACGGCCAAAGGCGGCGCGGTAGGCGGCCTCGAACGCTGCGCGGATGCCTTCGTGGCTCAGCGCATCAGCCGCCACGGGCACCTGCACGGTGTGGGTCTGCCCGGCGTAGAGCATGTCGAGCGCAATGATTTCCTGCACTTCCACAAACTTCACGCCCGCTGAGTCCAGGCGCTGCTGGCAGGTGGCTGCGAGTGTGGCCACGCGCTGGCGCAGGTCGGCCACGTCCAGGTCGACCAGGGGTTTGTTCAGCGTCTGCACCGCGTCGTGGCGCATGTCAGCCATCACACAGCCCAGGGCGGAGGTGACGCCGGGGTAGCGCGGCACGATGCCCGTGCCCACGCCCACCTCGCGCATCATGGCGCACACATGCAGTGCGCCGCCGCCGCCAAAGGGCATGTAGGCAAACTGGCGCGGGTCGTGCCCGCGCTCGATGGACACCACGCGCACAGCGCCCGCCATCTTGGCGTTGGCCACCGTGAGGATGGCTTCGGCGGCTGCCATCACATCCAGGCCCAGGGGTCGGGCCACATGGGTCTCGATGGCGTCGCGCGACTTTTGCGCGTCCATGGCGGCCAGCAGGCCACCGCCCAGGGGCCGGTCGGCGGCGATACGGCCCAGCAGCACGTTGGCATCGGTGACCGTGGGCCGGGTGTTGCCCCGGCCATAGCAGGCCGGGCCGGGGATGCTACCGGCCGACTCGGGGCCCACCTGCAGCATGCCGCTGGCATCCACCGAGGCAATCGAGCCACCACCCGCGCCAATGGTCTCGATCTGGATCATGGGCGAGCGCACCACCATGCCAAATTCAATGGCCGTCTGTGCGGCCAACGCCGCCTCGCCCTTGGCCACCAGTGACACGTCGAACGAGGTACCGCCCATGTCGCCCGTGATCACATCGGGGAAGCCTGCCGCACGCGCAATCGCCGCGCAGGCAATCACACCCGCCGCCGGGCCCGAGAGCGCGGTGCGCACGGGCACATCGCAGGCCGTCTGGCGCGACATCACGCCGCCGTTACTTTGCACGATGAGCAGCTCGCCGCCAAAGCCCTGCGTGCGCAGGTCGCCCTCCAGCCGCTCCAGGTAGCTGCCCACTACGGGCTGCAGGGCGGCGTTGAGCGTGGCGGTGGAGCAGCGCTCGAACTCCCGGATTTCGGGCAGCACCTCGCTGGCGGCCGTCACATGCGGGTTGGGCCACACGCTGCGCACGGCGGCCACGGCGGCCTGCTCGTTGGCGGGGTTGGCGTAGGTGTTGATGAAGAACACGCAGACAGCCTCGCAGCCCGCCTCCAGCAGCGCGCGCGCTTGGGCTTTGACCTGCTCCACATCCACCGGTGTGTGCACTGTGCCATCGGCCAATACGCGCTCGTCCACCTCCAGCCGCAGGTTGCGCGGCACGATGGGCTCGAAGCTGCCGCGCAGGCCCCAGGTCTGCGGCCGGTCGCGGCGGCGCATCTCCAGCACGTCCCGAAAGCCGCGGGTGGTGATGATGCCGGTGCGTGCCACCTTGCGCTCCAGCAGCGCATTGGTACCCACGGTGGTGCCGTGCACGATGGTGGCGATCTGCGCGGCCGAATCGGCCACACGCGCCACGCCGTTCATGAAACCGCGCGCCTCCTCGCCCCGGGTGCTGGGCACCTTGACGATGCGGGCGCTGCCATCGCGCTCGTCCAGTACAAACAGGTCGGTGAACGTGCCGCCCACGTCCACACCCACCACATACGAAGCCTGATCCGAAACCTTGCCGCTGCTCATGCCTTGCCTTTCGCTGTGGCGGGGGCAGTGACGTAGCCCATCGCCAAATCCTTATCACGCGCTGCTGCGGCCCGTGCGGCCGGTACACCGTAGCCACCTCCACCGGGAGTTTCCAGCCGCACGCGCTCGCCCTGCTTCAGGCGGATGCCGATCATCTTGGAGCGCATAGGGGGCTGCTTCCACTCACTATTGTTTTCATAGCTGAAGACGTTCATGGAACCGGCGCTACCGCCCGAAATGCCCTGGGGTGCGGCCTTGCCGCGCTCGCCAAAGATGAAGACCTCGGCGTCATGCTCCAGCAGCTCGATTTCATAGATCGCACCCAGGCCGCCGCGGTGCTCGCCATCACCGCCCGAATCAGGGCGCAGTGCCCATTGCGTAAAGCGCACGGGGTACGCAGCCTCCAGAATTTCGAGCGGCGGGATGGTGGCGGTGGAAATCGGCGCGTTGCCATGGCTCAGGCCATCGCCATCGCTGTGCCCGCCGTGGCCGCCACCAAAAAAGCTGAACATGACCCATCGCTGGCCCTTGCGCGCGGCATCGGTGCGCAGCCCGGCGATGGACAGTGCGTTGATGGTGCCGTAGGCCTGGGCCATGGCGCGCCTGGGGTCGGCCTGCGCAGTGGCGCTGAAGATCACATCGATCATGCGCAGGATGGTCTCGGTGTAGCCACCCACCGGGCGTGGCCGTGCGGCGCTGATGACCAGGCCCTCGGGCAGCACAAAGTCCACCGCGTCCAGCACACCGGCGTTGGCGGGTACATCAGGAAACAAGTGCTTGAGCGCCACATAGCACGCCGCAATGGCCGTGGCGCGCGAGATATTGACCGGCCCGGCGCATTGCGGCGAGGTGCGCGAGAAGTCGAGCGTGAGGCGCTCGCCCTGCACCGTCATGTCGAGGGCGATGGTCAGCGCCTCATCCTTCACGCCGTCGTTGTCCAGGATGTCGCTGAAGCTGTAGCGCCCGTCGGGCAGCGCCGCAATATGCGACTGCATGAGCTTGACGGCACGCGTGCGCAGCTCACCCATGGCCTGCTGCACCTGGGCATCGCCGTACTGGTCCAGCAGGTCGTGCAGGCGGCGCTCGCCCAGATCCAGCGCGGCCAGCTGGCCGTTCAGGTCGCCCCACAGGCTGTCGGGCAGGCGGGTGTTGGCCTTGAGGATGGCGAGCACGTCGTCGTCGAACACACCGCCCCGCACGATGCGCACGGGCGGAATCTGCACCGCCTCTTGCCAGCACTCGGTGGCGGCCGGGTTGTAGTTGCCAGGCACGGCGCCGCCCACGTCGTGCCAATGCGCGGCCGATGCCAAGAAGCAAAACAGCTGGCCGTTGCGGAAGAACGGGCGTACCAGCTTGAAGTCGTTGGCGTGGGTGCCGCCCTCGTAGGGGTCGTTGAACAGCCAGGTATCCCCCGCTGTGATGCCGCCGCGCTCGCCCGCTGCCCGCATGGCAGCACGCACGGCAAAGGCCATGGCGCCCACAAACACAGGCAGGCCGGACTTGCCTTGCACCAGCGTGTCGCCGGTGGTGGCGTCGTACAGGCCGTGGCAGGCATCGTGCGCCTCGGCAATGATGGGGTTGAACGCGCTGCGGTAGAGCGTGGCGTCCATCTCGTCAGCGATCTGTTCCAGCCGACCGCGCAGCACGGCCAAGGTGACCGGGTCCATGACTGGGGCCATGGGCGGCGGGGTGGGTGTGTGTTCAGCCATGCAGGGGCTCCTTGTCAAAGCGGGCGCGCAGCTGGTTCATCAGCCCACCGGCGCGCACCATGTCCAAAAGAAACGGGGGAATCGGGTCGCAGGCCAGCACACGCCCCTGGGCGGTGGTGACCGAAGGTGTTTGTTCGTTCAAGGTGATGCCCTCCCCCTCCCCGATGGTCTCGGCCTCGGGGCAGGTCAGCAGCAGCAGGCCCAGGTTGAACGCGTTGCGAAAGTAGAGGCCGCTGAACGACGGCGCAATCACCGCCGCCACGCCCAGGCGCACCAGCAAGGCAGCCGCCTGCTCGCGCGACGAGCCAATGCCAAAGTTGGGCCCGGCGACGATCACATCGCCCTTGCGCACGCCCGCCACAAAGTCGGGGCGTACGGATTCGAGGCAGTGGCGCGCCAGCACGTCGATGCCGTGCTTCATGGCGTGGCCGGGGGCCAGCACGTCGGTGTCGATGTCGGCACCCAACTTCCAGACTCGTGCCCCCACGCTCCCCACTGCGCGTGGTTCGCTGCCCCCCGAGGGGGCCGGGCCTTGTTGGGGGCGGCCCGGCGCTGCGGCCATGCGGTGTTCGCTCGTCATGCCAGCACCTCACGGGGATCAGTGATGCAGCCACGCAGGGCCGAGGCCGCCACCGTGTAGGGCGAGGCCAGGTACACCTGCGCCGTGGGCGAGCCCATGCGACCCTTGAAATTGCGCGCCGTGCTGGAGATAACGTTGGTGGCGTCGCCCACCGTGTCGCCATAGCCCGCGCAGGCCCCACAGGTGGTGGGAAACAGCTCGGCCCCTGCGTCCTGCAGCACCTGCAGCACGCCTTCGGCCTGGGCGGCGGCCTGGTCGCGCTGGCTGGCGGGCGCCACCATCAGGCGCACGCCAGGGGCTACCTGCTTTCCACGCAGTACGCTGGCGGCGGCGCGCAAGTCGTCCAGCTTGGCGCCAGTACAGGCGCCGATGTAGGCCACATCGATGCCCTGCCCAGCATGCTGCGCCACGGGTGCGGCATTGGCGGGGCTGTGGGGGGCGGCGACCTGGGGCGTGAGTGTGGTGGCGTCGAAGGTGTGGCGCGTCAGGTCAGCGCCTTCGTCCGTGCGCCAGGCATCCAGCCCCTGCAGATCTGCATCGGGCACACCCGCAGCCCGCAGCCAGTCGCGGGTGGTGTTGTCGGGGGCAATCAGCCCGGCCTGTGCGCCCAGCTCGGCGCTCATGTTGGACAGGGTCATGCGCTCTTGCATGCCCAGCGCCTGCACGGCGGGGCCGGCAAATTCCACGGCCTGGTACTGGCCGCCGTTCATGCCAAAGCGGCCAATCATGTGCAGCATCATGTCCTTGGCGGTCACGCCCACAGCCAGCTGGCCGCTCCAGTGCATTTGCAGAGTATGGGGCACGCGCAGCCAGATCTCACCGGTGACCACTACGCCCAGCATCTCGGTGCTGCCGATGCCAAACATGTAGGCGCCAAACGCGCCGCCCGTGGGCGAATGCGAGTCGCCGCCCACGCAGAACATGCCGGGGCGGATGTGGCCGTGCTGGGGCACCACCACATGGCAGATGCCCTGGCCGTCGTACACATGGGGCAAATCCTGCTCGCGCGCCCAGTCGCGGGCGATGCGCACGATACGGCGGGATTCGTCGTCGCGCTCGGGCAGGTAGTGGTCCATCACCAGGACCACGCGGCGCTTGTCCCAGATCTGGGCGCCCAGCTCTTCCAGCATGGGCTTGAGCCGGCGTGGGCCGGACGAGTCGTGGAACATGGCCAGATCGACGCGGCAATTGACGATCTCGCCGGGCGTGACGCGGTCGCGGCCACTGGCGCGGGCCACGAGCTTCTGCGCCAGCGTGCTCGGGGGGCTGAGTGGGAGGCTCATTCGGGCTTGGCTCCGGAAAACTGCACCACCTTGGCCCAGCGCGGGATCTCGGCCTGCACAAAGCGCGCAAACTCTTCGGGGCTGTTGCCCACGGGCACGGCACCTTCGTGCTCCAGGCGCCGCTTCACATCGGGCGAGGCGATGGCCTGGCGCGCGGCGTCGCTGATGCGCTTGGCCAGCTCCGGGTTCATCTGCCCCGGGCCGAACAGCCCGAACCAGGCACTGGACTCATAACCGGGCAGCACCTCGGCAATCGCGGGCACATCGGGGAACGCGGGCAGGCGCTGCGCACTGGTCACCCCCAGCGCCTTGAGCTTGCCCGCGCGGATCTGCGCCTGGGCGTTGCCCACGGCGGCAAACATCAGCTCCACCTGCCCGGCCAGCACATCCTGCAGCGCGGGCGCAGTACCCCGGTACGGAATGTTGACGATGTAAGCACCCGACTGCATCTTGAACGCGTCCCCCGCCAGGTGCAGCGACGAGCCCACGGCGCCGATCGCAAAGTTGAGCTTGCCGGGCTTGGCCTTGGCCAGGGCGATCAGCTCCCGCACATCCTTGGCGGGCACGGCGGGGTTGGCCACCAGCACCGAGGGCGAGGTCGCCACGCAGGTCAGCGGCGTGAAGTCCTTGATGGGGTCGAACGGCAGCGTCTTGTACAGGCTGGCGTTGATGGCATGGCTGGTGAAGCTCATCAGCAGGGTATTGCCATCGGGCGCGGCCTTGGCCACTGCGTCGGCCGCGATGTTGCCGCCCGCGCCAGGTCGGTTCTCGACAATGACGGTGCGGCCCAGCAGGCGGCCCATTTCGATGGCCAGGGTGCGCGCCAGCGTGTCGGTGGAGCCACCGGCTGGCGCCCCCACCAGGATGCGGATGGGGGTATTGCCTTGGGCCAGCGCGAGCGGGCCCTGCCACAGGGCGGGCGCGGCGCCCAGGGCAACCAAGATGTGACGGCGTGAAGTCATGGGGTGTGTCTCCAATCCTGTGGTTTTGTGACTTGTGGGGTGGTGGCTTGCGGGGCAAGTGCAGGCATCACAGCCCCAGATAGGCGCGGCGCAGGTCGTCGCTGCGCAACAGATCGGCGGGGGCACCCGAGAAGCGGATGCTTCCGTTTTCCATCACGTAGGCGCGGTCGGCGATTTCGAGGGATTGGCCCACGTTCTGCTCCACCAGCATTACCGCCAGGCCTGTGGAGCGCAACTGTCGGATCAGGCCAAACATCTCTTCGACCAGCAGCGGCGAAAGGCCCAGCGAAGGCTCGTCAAGGATGAGCAGGCGCGGCTCGGCCATCATTCCGCGGCCAATGGCCAGCATCTGCTGCTCGCCGCCGCTCATGGTGCCGGCGAGCTGCAGGGTGCGCTCCTTCAGGCGCGGGAAGGTGGCGAACACCTTGTCGATGTTCTCGGCGCGGCGCTCGCGCGCCCGGGTGAAGCTGCCGAGCGCCAGGTTCTCCATCACGCTCAGGTTGGGGAATATCTTGCGGCCTTCGGGCACCTGGATCAGGCCCGCCTTGACGACCTCGGTGTAGTGGGCGCCGCTGAGGTCGGCCCCATCAAACGCCACCTTGCCCGCCCAGGCCTTGTAGATGCCGCAGACCACGTTGTTGAGCGTGGACTTGCCCGCGCCATTGCTGCCCACCAGCGCCACAGTCTCGCCGGGCTGCACCTGCAGGTCTACGCCCCGCAGCACTTCCACGCGGCCGTAGCCGCCGCGCAGGCCGGTGATTTCCAGCAAGGGGGCGGTGCTCATGCGGCCTCCTGCGGTGCGGCGGCGCGCAAACGGGCGGCGGTGCCGTGGCCGAGGTAGGCCTCGATCACACGCTCGTCCGAGGTGACCTGCGCGGGGTTGCCCTGCGCAATGAGCTGGCCCTGGGCCAGCACCCACACATGCTCAGCCAGGTTCATCACCGCCTGCATGACGTGTTCGATCATCAACACGGTCACGCCACCATCGGCAATGCCGCGCACCACGGGAATCATCTCGGCAATCTCCTGGGGGTTGAGGCCAGCCAGCACTTCATCGAGCAGCAGCAGCCGCGGCCGGGTGGCCAGGGCGCGCGCCAGCTCCAGGCGCTTGCGGCCCGCCACCGTGAGGTCGGCTGCAGGTTTGTCCAGCTGCGGGGCCAGGCCCACACGGGCAGCGACTTCGCTGGCCAACTCCAGGGCGGCACGGCGATTGGGCTCTTTGAGGTGGGCGCCCACAGCAATGTTTTCACGCACGGTCTGCGCTGCGAAAGGCTGCACGATCTGGAACGTGCGCGTCATGCCCAGCCGGGCGTTGAGGTGCGGGGCCTGGCCCGTGATGTCCTGGCCCGCAAAGCGCACGGTGCCTGTGTCGGGCCGTACAAAACCTGACATCAGTGCAAAGAGCGTGGTCTTGCCTGCTCCATTGGGGCCGATCAGTGCGGTCAACGAGCCCTCAGGCACCGCCAGGCTCACGTTTTGCACGGCTTTCAGGCCGCCAAAGGATTTGCTCAGCCCGCTGAGCTGCAACAGGTCATTCGCCATGGCGGCCTCCCGAACGTTTCCACACCGCCACCACCGACTGCCCGATGCCCGCAATGCCACGGGGCAGGAACATCACGATGAGCACCAGCACCACGCCGTAAATCACCATGTTGATGCCCGGCAGCTGGCCGAACAGGTTGCGCGTGACGTCGGCCAGGATGTGCAGCACCAGCGCACCCAGCACAGGGCCCCACACAGTGCCAATGCCACCCACGATGGCCGCCACCAGGGCCTCCACCGACGTTACCGAACCGTAGGCAATGCCTGGGTCGATGTACTGGAACACCTGCACATAGAACGCCCCGGCTGCCCCCATGAAGCCGCCCGACAGGGCAATGGCGCCCATCTTCACGCCGAATGGATTGACGCCGATGGCGCGCGCCGCGTCTTCGTTGTCGCGCACGGCCTGCAGCCAGGCACCAAAACGCGAGTTCTTGAGCCACCAGCTGACCAGCAGCGCCAGCGTGACCAGCGCAAGGATCAGGAAGACAAAGCCCTTGCGCGAGCCAAACTGCATGTTGGAGAGCAACTCCTTAAGCGGCAGCATCAGCCCCACGCCTGCGCCAGTGAACGGCACCGACAGCGCCAGGATGCGAAACACTTCGGCAAAGGCCAGCGTGACCAGCGCGAAGTACGAGCCCTTGAGCCCGTAGCGGAACGACAGCCCGCCCACGAACAGCCCCACCAGCGCGCTGCCGGCCACTGCCATAGGCAATGCCAACCAGGGGTTGATGCCCCCTTGCATCTGGGCAATGGCCTGGATGTAGGCCCCCGTGCCAAAGAACAATGCGTGCCCGAACGAGAACTGGCCGCCAAAGCCCCCGAGGATGTTCCACGCCTGCGCCAGCAGCGCCGCATACAGCGACATCATCACGAAATTGAGCAACACGCCAGAGTCGGAAAACGCTGCGATGGCCGCCACGACGACGGCAAACAATCCAATGCTTGCAAGCTGCTTCATGCCTTGGCTCCAAACAAGCCCTGCGGGCGGAACAGCAACACGGCGATGAAGATGGCAAAGATGCCGATCTGGCCCAGCGATTCACCCAGGTACAGGCCGCCCAGCGACTCCACCACGCCGATCAGCAGACCGCCCACCAGCGCGCCGGTAAAGCTGCCCATGCCTCCCAGCACCACGATGGTGAACGCGACCAGGACAAAGCCGCTGCCCACCTGCGGGTTCACGTAATACGCGGGGAGCAGAAAGCACGCGGCAGCGCCCAGGCAGGCCAGACCAATGCCAAAGCTCATGGCATACACATGGTCCACATTGATGCCCATGAGCTTGGCGCCGTGCTTCTCCTTGGCCACGGCGCGGATGGCGCGGCCCAGGTCGGTGCGGCCCACGATCCACAGCAGCACGGCCGACACCACCAGCGCACCAGCAAAGGCGACCAGCTTGGGCAAGGCGATCATGGCCGGACCCACCGCCACGGTGGTGAGGGTGTAGGCCGTGTCGATGGTGCGTGTGTCGGATTTGAAGAACAACAGCGCGAGGTTTTCCATCACGATGGAAATGCCCAGCGTGACGAGCAGGATGTTTTCGTCCTTGCCATGGCTGGCGCGGTTGATGACCAGGCGCTGCAGCGCATAACCCAGGGCGAACATACCCGGCACCAGGATGGGCAGCGCCAGGTAAGGGTCCAGCCCGAAGTGCTGCTTGAGCAGGTACACCGCGTACAGCGCCAGCATCAGCGACGCGCCATGCGCGAAGTTGATGATGTGCAGCACGCCATAAATCAGCGTGAGCCCGAGCGCGATGAGGGCATACACCGCGCCCGTGGTCAGGCCGTTGAGGACCGACGGAAAGAGGATGCTGAGGTCGAACATGGAGGGAATGGACGCCATTCAGGCAAAGACGCGGCCTGGCGCCTCGGTATGAGGCGCCCCGCAGCCCCTGCGATCAGGGCTGAAAAGTGGTGGGTGTCAGGCCTTCAGCGGGAACAGCGGGTCCGCTTCGCGGTAGTCGCGCGGGATGATGACCTTGATGTCCTTGTTCAGCACCTGGGTCATGAGCGGCTGGGCGCCCTGGTTCTGCCCGGCCACGAACTTGGTGGGGCCGTACGGCATGATGTGATCGGCAAAGGTGCTCTTTTCCAGTGCGTCGATCAGCGCCGCGCGGTCTGCCGACTTGGCACGCTCCAGCGCATCGGCCAGCAGCCACATCGAGGTGTAAGTCATGAACAGCTCGTAGCTGAAGAACAGGCCCTTGGCCTCGACGCGCTTCTTGAGGTCCTGCGCGCGCTTGTCCTTGGGGTTGAACCAGTGGTTGCAGTCGATGATGCCGTTGGCTGCGTCCGGAAACTCCTTGACGAACTTGTAGCTCGACGCCGCACCGCCCAGCACCGAATAGATGGCCTTGGGCGTGACCTTTTGCTGCTGCATGGTGCGCACCAGCAGCGCGTATTCGTTGTAGTAGTTGGCGGGGATGACGATGTCCGGGTTCACCGCCTTCATGCGCAGCACGATGTTATTGAAATCGCGCGTGGGATTGGCGTGCTTGATGACCTCCTTGACTTCGTAGCCGTAGCCCGGCAGTTCGCGCGACAGCAGCTGGGCAGTGCCCGAGCCAAACAGCGATTCCTCGTGGATGATCATCACCGTCTTGGCGGGCTTGCCGGCTGCGGTGTTCAGCACATGCAGGTTGGCCATGGCGGTTTCAGTGCACTTCTTGTAGCCCGGGCCAAAACGGAAGGTGTTCTTCAGACCCCGTTCCACGATCTGGTCGGCCACACCCACGTCCACGATGTGCGGCAGGTTGTATTTGGCGGCGGCCTGCGTGGTGGCCAGGCAGATGGCCGAGGCAAACGCCCCCACCACGGCTGAAACGCCCGCTTCATTCATCTTCTCGACCTCGGCGGCACCGGCCTGGGGCTGCGACTGCGCGTCGCCCAGCAGCGCTTCGAGCTTGGCACCGCCCAGGGCCTTGATGCCGCCCGCCTTGTTGATGTCCTCGATGGCCATCATCGCGCCTTCACGGCATTGCTGGCCCGAATAGGCCAGTGCCCCGGTCACGGGGTGCAGCACCCCCACCTTGACGGACTTGGCCTGGGCACCGCCCACCAGTGGGAAGGCCAGTGCCGACGCGGCGGCAGCCGACTGGGTCATGAAATGGCGGCGAGTACTCATGGGCATTCTCCTGGCAGGTAGGTAGGGTTGAGGTGGGGGATGGAATTCAGTGAAACTGGGCCGACAGCTCTTTGCTGACCCAGACCTTGGCATCGATGCTGCCCACGCGGGACAGCTGCATTTCATATTCGTAGCGGTCTGGCCGGTACAACCCGTGCAGCCATTGCACCGGGCGCTCCTGGTCGTCGTAAATGAGGCGGCGCACGGCCAGCAGCGCCGATCCCACCGAGACATCCAGGTGCCTGGCCACCACGGCATCGGCCAGCTTGGCCGAAATGGTCTGGTGCGCGCGGCCTACCTTGACGCCGGATTCTTCAAGCAGCACCAGAATGGGTTTGCGTGCCAGCTCACGCCGCCCAAACTGGCGCGCTATGTCGGCAGGGACATAGGTGGTGATATGCGACAGCGGCCCCTCTTTGGTGCTACGAACGCGCACCGCTTTTTGCACGGCATCGCCGACTGCGATGTTCAGCGCCCCGGCCACCGCGCGGGACGCGGTAACGGTATCCACATCCAGCACCTTGACGGAGGTGCGTAGGCCCATGCTGACCAGGTTCTCCAGCAGGCCGGTCAGGTGCGCCCGGCTGTTTTCGCCGTCGCCACCTGCGTCGTTTGCGTGGGTCGCAGCGGGGGGGACCGGCCGGGTGCCCCGGCCGGGCTCGCGGGAGATCATGCCCTCGCCCTCCAGCAGCTCCAGCGCGCGGCGCACCGTGACACGCGCCACAGCGAACTGCCGCATCAGCGCCAGCTCGCCCGGCAAGCCATCGGCAAACCGGCCTTCCTGCAACTGCTCGCGCAGCACCAGATAGATCTGGTGGTACTTGGGGAGTGGCAGGTTGTTGGACGGCATGGAAGTCATATTAGGAATAGTTCTAATGTCCTGTCAATAAGACATTTAGGAGTGAAATTTGCCATGCTGAGGACATTTGCGTTGCCGGTGCACAGCACCGAGTGCACGCAACCGCCGTGCCAGCCAACGGCGCTTCGACACCCAACACGCGCCTTTTTTGGCGGCACAGGGCACGGCCGCATTGACGCTCCTACAGGCATTGGCTACATTACTAACCAGTCAGTCATTAAAAATAGCCGGTTTGACCACTCCCCCCCCAACCTCCACTGCTACGACCAGCACCAAACGCGAGCGCCGCAAGGAAGCCCGCCCGGGAGAGCTGCTGGAGGCCGCACTCGACCTGTTTGTCGAGAAGGGGTTTGCCGCCACACGGGTGGACGAGGTGGCGGCGCGCGCCGGAGTGTCCAAAGGCACGCTGTTTCTGTACTTCCCCAGCAAGGAAGAACTCTTCAAGGCGGTGGTGCGCGAGAACATCGCCGGGCGCTTTGCCGAATGGAACAACGAGCTGGAAAGCTTCGTGGGCACCACCAGCGAGGTGCTGCGGTATTGCTATCAGGTCTGGTGGGAGCGCATCGGCGCCACCAAGGCATCCGGCATCACCAAGCTGATGCTGAGCGAAGCACAAAACTTCCCCGAAATCGCCCAGTTCTATCAGCAAGAGGTCATCCTTCCCGGCCAGGCGCTGGTCCGCCGCATCCTGGAGCGGGGCATTGCCCGGGGCGAGTTCCGCCCGGTGAACCTGGACTACGCGGTGTACCTGGTGCTGGCGCCCATGATCTTTTTGACGCTGTGGAAACACTCGCTGGGCGCCTGCGTGCCCGACTCGATGGAGATGACGCCCGAGCAGTACATCGAGACCCAGGCGGACAACATCCTCCATGGCCTGTGTGTGCGCGCTGAGGCATCCGCCGGCACAAGCGCCTGTCACGATCCGTCGGCTGGCGCACAGCCCTCCCCCTCTTCTCTCCCCCCCTCCTCCAAGCGCTCGCGCACCTCCTGACCATGAAACGCTGGATTCCCTGGATGGCTGCGGCCATCGTTGTCGTGCTGCTCGGCGGCGGCGTGTGGCGGGCCATGGCGGCGCGGCAGGCGCAGCAAAAGGCCTTGGCCGAGGCATCTACCCAGCGCGCCGAGGCACCGCTGCAACTGGCTGCCGATGAGGTGGTCACCGTGCAGTCGTCCCAGCTCTCCTTGGGGGTGCCGGTGTCGGGCTCTTTGCGGGCGGTGGACTCGGCCATGGTGAAGGCCCGTGTGGCGGGCGAACTGCAGGGCCTGACCTTGCGCGAGGGCGATACCGTCAAGGCGGGCCAGGAAGTGGCACGAATCGACCCCACCGAAGCCCGCGCTCGACTGCGCCAGGCCCAGCAGCAAGCCGATGCCGCCAAGTCGCAGGTGGACATCAACCAGCGGCAGTACAACAACAACCGCGCGCTGGTGGACCAGGGCTTTATCTCCGTCACCGCGCTGGTCACTTCGCAGGCCAGCCTGGAGGCCGCCCAGTCCAGCTACCAGGCCGCTGTGTCGGCTGCTGACGTGGCGCGCAAGGCGCTGGAGGACACCGTGCTCAAGAGCCCGATCAGCGGCCTGGTCGCGCAGCGCCTTGCCCAGCCGGGCGAGCGGGTGCCTGTAGACGCCCGCATCATTGAAGTGGTGGACCTGTCCCGCCTGGAACTCGAAGCCCTGCTCACCCCCGCCGATTCGCTGGCCGTGCGTGTGGGCCAGAAGGCCCAACTGACGGTGGAAGGCGCTGCAACCCCGGTGCAAGCCACGGTGGTGCGCATCAACCCAAGCGCCCAGACGGGCAGCCGCACGGTGCCGGTCTATCTGCGGGTAGACCAACCGGCCCAAACCGCCAGCCTGCGCCAGGGCCTGTTTGTGCAAGGCCTGTTGACCACCGGCAGCGCCCAGGTGTTGACCGTGCCTCTGGACGCCGTGCGCACCGACAAGCCCGCCCCCTACCTGCAGACCATCAAGGACGGCCGCGTGGCCTATGCACCGGTGCAGACCGGCGCCCGCGCCGTGGTCAACGGACAGACCCTGGTGGCAGTGGATGGCGTGCCCGTGGGCACGACCGTCATTGCGGGCCGCATGGGCTCGCTGCGCGAAGGCACGCCCGTGACCGCAGCGCAGGCCGCTGTCGCGTCCCAGGCCTCCGCGCCTGCACCCGCTCCCGCTGCCTCGCGCACGACACCCTGAGCGGGCTGACGCGCCATGTGGTTCACCAAAGTCAGTCTTAAAAACCCCGTGTTCGCCACGATGGTGATGCTCGCCATCGTCGTGCTGGGCCTGTTCTCGTACCAGCGCCTCAAGGTCGATCAGTTTCCCAACATCGACTTCCCGGTGGTGGTGGTCACCGTGGACTACCCCGGTGCGTCGCCTGAAATCGTCGAGAGCGAGGTCACCAAGAAGATCGAAGAAGGTGTCAACTCGATTGCGGGCATCAACGCCCTCACCTCGCGCAGCTATGAGGGCACGGCGGTTGTCATCATTGAGTTCCAGCTCCACATCGACGGCCGCAAGGCCGCCGAGGATGTGCGCGAAAAGGTCGCCACCGTGCGCCCCTTGCTGCGCACCGAGGTCAAGGAGCCACGCGTGCTGCGCTTTGACCCTGCCAGCCGCGCCGTATGGTCGCTGGCCGTGTTGCCCGACGAAAAATCGGGTCGCAGCGCGGTGGAACTGACAACCTGGGCCGAGCAGATCCTGAAGAAGCGCCTGGAAAACGTGCGCGGCGTGGGCGCGGTGAACCTGGTGGGTGCTACCAAGCGCGAAATCAACATCTACCTCAACCCGCAGGCCCTGGAAGCCTTTGGCGTGACCCCCGACCAGGTGGCCAATGCCGTGCGCAACGAGAACCAGGACCTGCCCGTGGGTGCGATCCGCTCGCTGGCGCAGGAGCGCGTGGTGCAGATCGACGCGCGCATGGAGCGGCCCGAGGATTTCGGCAAGATCATCGTGGCCCGCAAGAACGGGGCGCCGGTGCGCCTGGACCAGGTGGCCCGCGTCAACGACGGCGCGCAGGAAGTGGAAAGCCTGGCGCTCTACAACGGCCAGCGCACGCTGCTTCTGTCGGTGCAAAAGTCGCAGGGCGAGAACACCATTGAGGTGGTCGATGGCCTGAACGCCGCCGTGGTGGAACTGAAGAACCAGCTGCCACCCGGGGTGCGGCTCGAAACCATTGGCGATAGCGCCCGCCCGATCCGCGTGGCGGTCAACAACGTGCGACAGACGCTGATCGAGGGGGCCATCCTCACGGTGCTCATCGTGTTTCTGTTCCTGAACTCCTGGCGCTCCACCGTGATCACCGGGCTGACCCTGCCCATCGCGCTGATCGGCACGTTCCTGTTCATGAACATGTTTGGCTTCACCATCAACATGATCACGCTCATGGCGCTGAGCCTGTGCGTGGGGCTGCTGATCGACGACGCCATCGTGGTGCGCGAGAACATCGTGCGCCACGTGCAGATGGGCAAAGGCGCCTACGCGGCCGCCATGGACGGCACGCAGGAGATCGGCCTGGCGGTGCTGGCCACCACGCTGTCCATCGTGGCAGTGTTCATGCCCATCGGCTTCATGGGCGGCATCATCGGCAAGTTCTTCCACGAGTTCGGCATCACCATCGTCGCGGCGGTGATGATTTCGATGTTTGTGAGCTTCACGCTCGACCCGATGCTGTCGAGCATCTGGCACGACCCGAGCATTCATGCGCACGGCCAAAAGACGGCGCCCGTCACCTTCTACGACAAGACCATTGGCCGCGTCACCGGCTGGTTTGATCGCGCCACCGATGCGCTGGCAGAGGGCTATCAGCACATCCTGCGGTGGTCGCTGGTGCACAAGCTGGCCACCATGGTCATCGCCCTGGCGGTGTTCGTGCTGAGCGTGGTCATGGTGCCGCTGCTGGGCACCGAGTTTGTGCCCAAGGCCGATTTTTCAGAGACCTCCCTCAATTTCTACACCCCCGTGGGTTCGTCGCTCGAGGCCACCGAGGCCAAGGCCAGGCAGGTGGAAGGCATCCTGCGCGAGATGCCCGAGGTGCGTTACACGCTGTCCACCATCAACACCGGCAACGCCCAAGGCAAGATGTACGCCAGCATCTATGTGCGGCTGGTGGACCGCAAGGACCGCAGCCGCAGCGTGGACCAGATGTCCGACGTGCTGCGCGAACGCCTCAAGACCGTGCCCGGCATCACTGTGACCCATGTGGGCCTGCTGGACGCGGTGGGCGGACAGAAACAGGTGGAGTTCTCGCTGCAGGGGCCCGACCTGCGCGAACTGGAGCGCCTGACCAAAATCGTCACCGAGAAGATCCGTGGCATCCCCGGCCTGGTGGACCTGGACACCAGCGCCAAGCCTGACAAGCCCGTGATTGCGCTGGATGTGAAGCGTGAAGTGGCGTCGGACCTGGGCCTGTCGGTGGCGCCCATGGCGGCCTCGCTGCGCACGCTGGTGGCAGGCACCACGGTGGGCAACTGGCGTGCGCCCGACGACCAGACCTATGACGTGAATGTGCGCCTGGCGCCCGAGGCGCGCACCACCCCGGCCGACCTGGAGCGCCTGCCCTTTGCCCTGGCCGCCAACGATGGTACGACCCGCATCGTGCGCCTGAACCAGGTCGCCAGCGTCACCGAATCCACCGGCGCCAACCAGATCAACCGCCGCGACCTGACCCGCGAAGTGGCGGTGAACGCCAACGTGTCCCAGCGCTCGGCCGGTGAAGTGTCGAACGACATCAAGAAGGCGCTGGAGACCGTGACCTTCCCGCCGGGCTATCGCTACCAGTTTGGCGGCTCCACGAAGAACATGGCCGAATCGTTTGGCTACGCCATCTCGGCGCTGGCCATGGCCATCATCTTCATCTACATGATCCTGGCTAGCCAGTTCAAGAGCTTCCTGCAGCCGCTGGCGCTCATGACCTCGCTGCCGCTCACGCTGATCGGCGTGGTGCTGGCGCTGCTGATGTTCCGCTCCACGCTGTCGATGTTCTCCATCATTGGCGTAGTGATGCTGATGGGCCTGGTGACCAAGAACGCCATCCTGCTGGTGGACTTTGCGATCCGCGCCCGCGAGGAGCACGTGAACGACCAGGGCCAGACCGCGCCAGGCCTGCCCCGCGCCGACGCCCTGCTGCTGGCCGCGCGCGTGCGGCTGCGCCCCATCCTTATGACCACGCTGGCCATGATCTTCGGCATGGTGCCCCTGGCGTTTGCGCTGTCCGAAGGCTCGGAACAGCGCGCGCCCATGGGCCAGGCGGTGATTGGCGGCGTCATTACGTCTTCCCTGTTGACCCTGGTGGTGGTGCCGGTGGTGTATTGCTACATGGACGACTTGGCCCAGTGGGCCCTTCGCAAGATGGGACGCGCTCCGGCAGCGCCTAAAATCGAAGGTTTGTCCTGATCGTCCCGATCGGCCTTGCATCTGCCCCACGGAGAAATCCCATGAACCTGCCCCTGAACACGTCCGCCAACATCAGCGACCCCGTCGCCCAGGCCCGCTACAACATGATCGAGCAGCAGATCCGCCCCTGGAACGTGCTCGATGCCGACGTGCTGGACCTGCTGGCCGTGGTGCGCCGCGAAGACTTTGTGCCCCCGGCCTACCGCAGCATGGCCTTCATGGACATTGAAGTCCCGCTGCTGGGCAATGACGCCGAAGAGGCCGTCCGCAAGGGACACAGCATGCTGCAGCCCCGCGTAGAGGCCCGCATTCTGCAAGATCTGCGGGTTTTGCCCACCGACCGCGTGCTCGAAATCGGCGCAGGCTCGGGCTACATGGCCGCCCTACTGGCTGCTCGTGCCGAACGTGTGGTCTCCCTCGAAATCGACCCCGAGCTGGCCGAAATGGCCCGAGAGAACCTGCGCGATGCCGGCGTGCAAAACGCCGACGTGCGCCAGGGCGACGGTGCCCGCGATGCGATCCCGGACGGTCCGTTCGACGTGATCGTGCTCAGCGGCTCCGTGGCCGAGGTGCCCAGCCACCTGCTGGCCCTGCTGCGTGACGGTGGCCGACTAGGCGCCATCGTGGGCAGCGAGCCCGTGATGCGTTTCACCGTTACCCGCCGCACCGGCGACCGCTTTGAGACCACGTCGCCGTGGGACACCATCGCGCCGCGCCTGGTGAACTTCCCCGAGCCCTCTGGCTTCACGTTCTGACCCCCTGCCCTTCGGTTGTCTTCGGAGTTTTGCATGATCGATCACGTCCGCCCCGCCCAGCTGTCTGCCTGGTTTGCCTCCGCGCCGGAAGGCAGCCGGCCCCTGGTGCTGGACGTGCGTGAGCCCTGGGAGCTGCAGACCGCCAGTGTGCGCGCCGACGGGTTTGAGCTGGTGGCCATCCCCATGGGCGAGTTGCCCGCGCGCCTGGCTGAGCTGGACCCCGCGCGTCCCATCGCCTGCCTGTGCCACCACGGCGCCCGCAGCCTGCGCGTGGCCTCGTTCTTGCAGCACCACGGGTTCGAGCATCTGGCCAATATCACCGGTGGCATCGACGCCTGGTCGCACGAAAGCGACCCGGCGGTGCCGCGCTACTGATGCCATGGGGTTGTATGGACCGCACTTTTCAGCTTGTGGCCCCATGCTGCCCGCCGTTGCCCGCCCTGATTCGATTCGCAGACTCTTCCGAAGGACCCCCCGATGACACCGTTTAGGCCCCTGTCCCTGTCCATCCTGTCCCTGGCGCTGGGCGCAGCGCTGTGTGCGCCGGCCCAGGCGCAGAGCCTGTTGGAGCTGGTGGAATCCGCCCGCACCTATGACACGGCCTGGCAGTCGGCGCGTGCGCAGCTGGACGCCGCCGCCCGCAAGGCCGACCAGGCCCGCGCCGGCCTGCTGCCTTCGGCGGCACTGACCGGGGGCCTTACCCGCTCCAACGTGGAGCTGAGCAAACCCAAGATCGAGAACACCGGTACGGCGCAGACGGTGGGCATCAACGCCTCGCAGCCGCTGTACCGCCCCGCCAACCGCATCACGCTGGAACAAGGCCAGCGCGGAGTGGATGTGGCCCAGGCGCAGCTGGACGCGGCCACGCAAGACCTGCTGGTGCGGGCGAGCCAGGCCTACTTCGATGTGCTGGCGGCGCAAGACACCCTCACCTTTGTGCAGGCCCAAAAGGCCGCTGTGTCCGAGCAACTGGCCGCCGCCAAGCGCAATTTCGAGGTCGGCACCACCACGGTGACCGATTCGCGTGAGGCCCAGGCCCGCTACGACCTGGTGATTGCCCAGGAGATCGCTGCCGAAAACGATCTGCGCGTGAAACGCCTGGCGCTGGACCAGCTGGTCGGCATCACCGGCACCAAGCCCCAGCCCCTGGCCCTGCCCGTGCAACTGCCCAGCGTGGTGCCTGACAACCTCACCACCTGGGTGGACACCGCCCGCGACCAGCAGCCCGGCGTGCGCCAGGCTGCCATTGCCCTGGATATTGCGCGACTGGAAACCAAAAAGGCCGAAACCGGCCACCTGCCCACGGTGGACCTGCAGGCGGGCTACAACGTCACGCGCAACCTGCACGGCACCATCACCTCGCCCGGCGTCACGGCCCGCAGCAATGCCGCCAGCGTGGGCGTGGCGCTAAACCTGCCCCTGTTTGCCGGCTTTGCCGTGCAAAACCGCGTGAAGGAAACCCTGGCGCTGGAAACCAAGGCCGAAGCCGACCTGGAGACCGCCCGCCGCAACGTGGCCCAGGCCACGCGCGCCGCGTTCTACGGCGTGCAGTCCGGCCAGGGCCAGGTGCAGGCCCTGGAAGCAGCCGAAGCCTCCAGCCAGAGCGCGCTGGACGCCAACAAGCTGGGCTACCAGGTGGGTGTGCGGATCAACATCGACGTGCTCAACGCCCAAAGCCAGCTCTACCAGACCAAGCGTGACCTGGCCCAGGCCCGCTACAACGTGCTGCTGGGCGGGCTCAAGCTGCGCCAGGCGGCGGGCACGCTGTCGCAGCAGGACATCGAAGCGGTCAACGCACTGCTGGCCAAGTAATGGGTCCTTGCACCCCGCGCCGGGGTGCATCCCGTGCACGAATTGCTGAGGCCTAGTGCAGGCCGCCCTCGGGCTGCACCATCGCCACAATCGCACGCGCCGTGGCCTGCGCAGCCCCTCGGTGCGTGGCCGCGAACCGGGTGGCCCGCTCGCTGGCCTGTTCATGGGCGCGGGCGTCCCCCGCCAGCGCTGCAGCCTGTGCAATTCCTTGTGCCAGGTCGGGCACCCGCTGGGCTGCCCCCGCCGCGCACGCCAGTTCGGCCGCCTCGGCAAAGTTGAAGGTGTGCGGGCCCAGCACCACGGGGCAACCGCAGGCAGCGGCCTCGATCAGGTTCTGGCCGCCCAGCGGGGCGAAACTCCCACCCAGCAAGGCCACATCGGCGAGGCCGTAATACAGCGCCATTTCACCGATCGAGTCCCCCAGCCACACGTCAGCCGCCCCAGGCGCTGCCGCCCAGGTGCTGCGGCGCGACACCGACAAACCTGCGCGCTGCAGCAGCTGGTGCACCTCGTCAAACCGCTGCGGGTGGCGCGGCACGATGAGCCACTGCACGGCGGGCAGATCATCGCCAGGCGCTTCACTATTGATAGCTGCCGAGGCATGATCCACTGGCGCTTGGGACGATTTTTGCCGTATTTTCTGGATCTGCTCCAGCCACATGGCCTCCTCGCCCTCGCGGCTGCTGGCCAGCAAGACCACCGGGCGGCCGGTGCGGGTGCGCCACTCGCGGCCCCGCTCCAGCAGTTGTGCGTCGGGCACCACGTCGAACTTGAGGTTGCCCAGCACGCCACGCACCGGCGCGCCAATGGCTGCGAGCCGCGTGGCGTCCTCCTGGGTCTGGGCCCAGACGGCCGCGAGCCCTCCGTAGGCGGGTCGCGCCAGGGCCGACAGGCGCTGCGCCTTGCGCAGCGATGTTTCGTTGAATCGCGCATTCGCCAGCACCAGTGGAATGCGCCGCTGCCGGCAGCCCGCCACCAGGTTGGGCCACACCTCGGTTTCCATCAGGATGCCGATGGCCGGGCGGAATTTGCGCAGGAAGCGCCCCACCGCACCCGGCGTGTCCCAGGGCTGCCACACCTGCACGTCACCGGGCAGCAGCAGCTTTTCGCCCTCGGCCCGCCCCGTCGCGGTGCCGTGGGTTAGCAGCAGGCGCATGCCCGGCAGCTGCTCTCGCAACTGGGCCAGCAAGATGGCGGCGGCCCGGGTTTCGCCCAGCGACACCGCATGCACCCACACAAACCGGCCCAGCGGGTCGGTGCTGCTGTGGGGCATCAGGCTGTCGATGGGGGCCGGGTACCGGCCAAAGCGCTCGCCCACCGCGTGGGCGTACCCTGGCTCGGCCACCGCACGGCGGCGCAGCTTGCGGCGCAGCAGCGGCTGCGCGCTCCAGGTCAGCAGCGAATACAGGGCCCGCGCGACGTTCATGCGGGCACAGACACGCTGAGCACACCACCCGCCCAGCCGCTCTCGCTGCGCGCAGCCCAGACGATGCAGGGCGCGTCATCCGGCGCAGCCACCACACAGCGGCCACCGGGCGCCCAAAAGGCGCTGCGCCCCGCACTCACGTAGCCACCGGACGTGCCGCTGTAGTTGGCCGCGAGTACGGCCATGTCGTGGTCGCGCGCGTAGCCTTCCAGCATGGCCGATTCCGCTGCGTAGGCCTTCTCAGAAATCAGCACGCCCGCTGCATACAGCGCTGCGCCAGCGCCACGGGCGGCCTGGGCATGCTCGGGGTGGGTGATGTCGGCGCACACGGCCAGTGCCGTGGGCTCGCCCGCCACCAGCTGCACCTGTGCGTCGTCCGAGCCCGCGCTGGCAAATTGTTCTTCGCTGTCGTGCAGATGGCGCTTGCGGTACAGCGCCACGCTGCCGTCCGGCCCCAGCAGCCAGGCTCCAATGGCGGGCCGTGCGCCTGCCTGCACCGGCGCTGCCGGAGCCCCCACCACCAGCGCCATGCCATGGCTCTGGGCCGCCTGGCGCAAGGCTGCCAGCACGGGGTGGTCGGCCGTCAGCACATGGTCGGCCATGAGCGAAGGCTCGTAGCCGATGAGCGACAGCTCCGGGAACTGCAGCAGTTGCACGCCCTGATGGGCAGCGGCCCGCACGCAGGCCAGGTGCGTTTGCAGGTTGCGCTGAAGATCGCAAGGCGCCGACGGCGTCTGGGCGGCGGCGACACACAGGGGGGTGGAGAGCGAAAGCATCGGGCGTGCGGCAGGCAATGTCAGTGGCTGGCTGCGCCCACATGGGCGTCGGGCTTGACCCGGTGCAGCAGCGCCAGCATGGCAGCCTCGATGCGGGCCAGGGCTTCGGGGGTGTGGCCCTCAAAGCGCAGCACCAGCACGGGCGTGGTGTTGCTGGCGCGGATCAGGCCAAAGCCATCGGGCCAGTCCACGCGCAGGCCATCGATGGTGCTGATGGCGGCGGGGGCGGCAAAGGTTTCGGCCGCCAGGGCCTGCAGTTCGGCTGTCAGGCGGTGCGGTTCGCCTTCGGCGCAGGCCACGTTCAGTTCGGGGGTGGAGAAGCTGGTGGGCAGCGCGTTCAGCACGCCGCTGGGGTCGCTGCTGCGGCTCAGGATCTCCAGCAGGCGGCAGCCGGCGTAGGTGCCGTCGTCAAAGCCGTACCAGCGCTCCTTGAAGAAGATGTGGCCGCTCATCTCGCCGCCCAGGGGGGAGTTTGTCTCCTTCATGCGCGCCTTGATCAGCGAATGGCCGGTCTTGAACATAACCGGCACGCCACCAGCCGCCGCAATCGCGGGCGCCAGGCGCTGGGTGCACTTCACGTCGAAGATGATTTCGCCACCCGGCACGCGCGAGAGCACGTCTTGCGCAAACAGCATCATCTGGCGGTCGGGGAAGATGTTGGTGCCGTCCTTGGTGACGATGCCCAGGCGGTCGCCATCGCCGTCAAAGGCCAGGCCCAGCTCGGCGTCGCTGGTCTTGAGGGCCTCGATCAGGTCGCGCAGGTTTTCGGGCTTGCTGGGGTCGGGATGGTGGTTGGGGAAGTTGCCGTCCACCTCGGAGTACAGCTCGGTCACCTCGCAGCCCAGAGCTCGGAAGATGGCGGGCGCCGAGGCGCCTGCAATGCCGTTGCCGCAGTCCACCACGATCTTGAGGGGGCGGGCCAGCTTCACATCGCCCACAATGCGCTCGCGGTACGCAGGCAGCACATCCACATGGCGCACCAAGCCGCCTGGAACCAGCTGCCAGCTTTCCTGCTCCATGGTGCGGCGCAGGGCCTGGATCTCGTCGCCATAGATGGCGCGGCCGTTCAGCACCATCTTGAAGCCGTTGTAGTCCTTGGGGTTGTGGCTGCCGGTAACCTGGATGCCACTGCTGCACAGCGTGCTGGCCGCAAAGTAGAGCAGCGGCGTGGTGACCAGGCCCACGTCGATCACCTCGATGCCCGCCTCCACCAGCCCCTGGATCAGCGCCGCCGACATCGCAGGGCCTGACAGACGGCCATCCCGCCCCACCGCCACGGTGGTCTGCCCTTCTGCACGGGCTGCCGTGCCAAAGGCCCGGCCCAGGCCCAGGGCCACGTCTTCGTTCAGGGTGGACGGCACGATGCCGCGGATGTCATAGGCTTTGAAGATGGCGGGGGTCGGTTGCACGCAGGGGGGCCTTTCGCGGAGGGGTTGAAAAGTCCGCTGCATTGTAGGCGGCGGCCTCGCCGGTGTTTGTCAGTCGATGCCGCAGGCGCCAGCCCCACACCCGCCCAAGGCACAGGTCCGAAAACGGCCAGTGGCCGGGCGCCAGGCTCCTATGATCTGGCCCATGACCTCCACCGCCCTGCCCTCCAACCCTACCGCCGACACGGCAGCCGACGAAGGCCGCTACCTGGCGCTGCAGGCGCGCGATGCGCGGTTTGACGGGCATTTTTTCACCGGGGTGACGTCCACCGGCATCTACTGCCGCCCTGTCTGCGCCGTGCGCACACCCCGGCGCGAAAACTGCCGGTTTTTTGCGCTGGCAGCGCAGGCCGAAAGCGCCGGGTTTCGCCCCTGCCTGCGCTGCCGGCCCGAGCTGGCCCCCCAGGCGATGGCGTGGTCGGTGCAAGACGCCAGCGGCATCCTGGTGCAGCAGGCCGTGCGCCTGCTGGATGCCCCCGACCTCTGGCCCACACCGGCCGCACCCGGCGAGGGGAGCGCCACCGTGGCCCGCCTGGCCGAGCGGCTGGGCGTGAGCGACCGGCATCTGCGCCGCATTTTTGAATCCGCCCTGGGCGTATCGCCGCTGCAATACCTGCAGACGCGGCGGCTGCTCACGGCCAAGCAACTGCTCACCGACACCGCGATGCCCGTGACGCAGGTGGCGCTGGCCAGCGGGTTCGCCAGCGTGCGGCGGTTCAACGCAGCCTTTGTGGGCCACTATGGCCTCAACCCCACCCAGCTGCGCCGCCGTGGAGCGGCGCCCGTCCACGCAGACGGGCCTGGAGCCAGCAGCACGCTGCGCCTGGCGTGGCGGCCACCATTCGATGTGGCAGCGCTGCTGGCGTTTTTTGAGCGGCGCCAGTTCCACGGGGTGGAATGGGTGCTGCCCCAGGAGGCCACCTTGCGCCGCACAGTGCGCCTGCAGCATCCGGCATCGGGCAGCGCAGGCCTCGCCCCGGAAACCACGGGCTGGTTCAGCGCCCGCTTTGACGTGGCGCGCAACCAGGTGCTTCTGCAAACCAGCGACAGCCTGTACCCAGTGCTGCCGCTGGTCATCCGCCGGGTGCGTGCCATGCTGGACCTGGATGCCGACCCGGCGGCCATCAACGCCGTGCTGCACCCGCATTTCCCGGACGGCGACGGCCTGCGCGTGCCCGGCGCGTTTGACGGCTTTGAGCTGGCCGTGCGCGCCGTGCTGGGCCAGCAGATCACCGTGGCAGCCGCGCGCACACTAGGCCAGCGGCTGGTGGAGCGGCTGGGCGAGCCCATCGCCACGCCCTGGCCCGAGCTGCACCGGCTGTTTCCCACCGCAGCCACCCTGGCCCGCGCCGACGGCGACACGCTGGGCCAACTGGGCATCGTGCGCCAGCGGCAGGCGGCCATCGTGGCGCTGGCCCGCGCGGTGGACAGCGGCGCCCTCGCCCTGCATGCGGGCGCCGACGTGCCCAGCACCACCGTCGCCCTGTGCGCCCTGCCCGGCATTGGCGACTGGACGGCGCAGTACATCGCCATGCGGGTGCTGCGCTGGCCCGACGCCTTTCCGGCCGGTGACGTGGCGCTGCACAAAGCGCTGGGGGTACAGCAGCACAAAAACCCGGCACGCGCGGCGCAAGAAGCCTCGCAAGCCTGGCGCCCCTGGCGCAGCTATGCCGTGTTGCGCGCCTGGGCCGCTGGCAGCAGCGGTGCCGGCACGCCTGCACCTGCAGACGCCCAGAAACTATCAAAACCATAGCGCCTCAGGCAATAGGCACTAGCGCATGGTGCCGATTTCGCCCCAAAACGTCCCCCATCACCCTCTAGCGACCGCTCCATATGCAGTTTCACCCCCTCACCGTGCAGGCACGGGCCGACACCCCGCTGGGGCCCGTGCGGCTGGCCGCCTCCCCCACCGGCTTGTCGGGCGTCTGGTTTGAAGGCCAGCGCCACGAGCCCACGGCCCACCTGCACGGCCCTAAAGCCTGGGCAATGGGGCCAGGCCATCACCCCGTGCTGCAAGAGGCTGCGCACCAGCTGCAGCAGTACCTGGCCGGAGAGCGCCAGCTCTTCGACCTGCCGCTGGATCTGTCAGGCGGCACGGTATTCCAGCAATCCGTGTGGCGCGCGCTGCTGCAGATTGGCCGGGGCCAGACCACCAGCTACGGCGCGCTGGGCCGCCAGCTAGGTAACCCCAGCGCCGTGCGGGCCGTGGGCGCGGCGGTGGGCCGCAACCCGCTGAGCGTGGTGGTGCCCTGCCACCGCGTGCTGGGTGCCGATGGCAGCCTGACCGGCTACGCGGGCGGCCTCGATCGTAAGAGGGCTTTGCTGACATTGGAGAATGCACCCCTTTTTGCTGCTGCCGCCCATCCCATGAAAGCCATTGCATGAACAGCCCCGCCACCCGGCCCGTCTCCACCTGGATCGGTGAATTCATCCTGCTGGCCGCACTGTGGGGCGCGTCGTTCCTGTTCATGCGCCTGGGCGCGTCCGACTTTGGCCCGCTGCCCACTGCCGGCCTGCGGGTGGCGCTGGCCACGGTGTTCCTGTGGCCCATCATGCTGCGCCAGGGCCACTGGCCTGCGCTGCGCGCGCACTGGCGGCCCATTTTGTTTGCGGGCGTCATCAATTCGGCGATTCCGTTCTCGCTGTTCTCGTGGGCGGTGCTGCACATTGCTACGGGCCTGACCTCGATCCTCAACGCCACGGTGCCGCTGTTTGGCGCGTTGATCGCCTGGGTGTGGCTGGGCGACCGCATCAACCGCTTGCGCTGGGTGGGGCTGGCGCTGGGTTTTGTGGGCGTGGCCCTGCTGGCCTGGCGCGCCCCCGCCGGCACCGGGTTCAAGACCGACCATGCCCACTGGGCCATTGCGGCCTGCCTGCTGGCATCGGCGTTCTACGGCGTGTCGGCCAGTTTTGCGCGGCGCCACCTCACGGGCCTGCCGCCGCTGGCCACGGCTGCTGGCAGCCAGCTGGGGGCGGCGCTTGGCATGGCGCTGCCTACGCTGTGGCTGTGGCCGGCCCAGATGCCCGGGGTGCGCGCCTGGGCGGCCATCCTGGCGATTGCCGTGCTGTGCACCGGCATTGCCTACATCTTGTACTTTCGCCTGATCGAGCACGCAGGCCCCAGCCGGGCGCTGGCCGTCACGTTCATTACGCCCGTGTTTGCCGTGCTGTATGGCACGCTGTTCCTGGGCGAGAGCATCACGCCATGGATGGTGGGCTGCGCGCTGGTGATCGTGTGTGGCACCTTGTTGTCAACCGGACTTATCAGGACGCTGCGTCCCGCCCGGGCCGCCTCAGAACAGGCCTAAACTTGACACATGGTTTTTTTATCGGGTGCATGCTTTCTGAGGAAAGCCCCATGCGACACGGGTCGCGACATGCCCCCGCTCCTCCCGCAGGGTCGCCCGCCCGTCGTTAGCGCCCATCCAGCCCCCTCTAAGGCGTGTTCGCGGCACCAGGCCGCCCAAGGAAAACGCCATGGGTGACAACACGCTACTGGCAGGCACGGCCCTCATGCTGCTGCTGTTGGTGCCGGTCTGGCTGTCACCACAAGAGTCGCTGCACCCTTCCCGGCGCACGCTGATCCTGCTCGGAGTGGCGGGTGGGCTGGTCTCCATCGCCGCTTTTGAGGCCCTGCGCTGGAACGCGCCAGAGCTGCACATCGTGGCCTACCCCACTGCCACGGCGTTCATGGCGCTGTTCTTTGGCGTGCCGGCGGCGGCCATTACCGCCCTGCTGGCCTTGCAGGCCGCCCTCTGGACCGACACTTCGGCCGCCTGGCCCGCCACCTCCGTTTTGGGGGGCGCACTGGCCACTGGCTGGGGTTGGCGCAGCCTGGGCAGGCGCTGGGCCTGGCCCGACTGGGCACCGCTGGCGGGCCTGACCCTCACGCTGCCGCTGGTGGTGTCGCTGGTCACCACGGCCACCGGCACGGCCCCCGAAGGCACCAGCAACCTGCACTGGCACCACGGCGCCGGGGTGTTGATGCTGGGGATTGGCTGGCTGGTGATCGCCGCCCGCTCCCGCGCCGAGCTGGCGCGCAGCGAGATCCAGCAGACGCTGGGCCAGCAAGAGCACCAGCTGCGCCTGGCGCTGGACGCCCTGGGGGGCGGCCGCTGGCAGTGGGATGTGGTGGAGCGCCAGTTTTCGTGTGACGGCCGGTTTTACGAGGCCTATGGCATCACCAGTGCCGACATGCAGTCGCCCGACCTCTGGCAACGCTGGTACGCCCGGCGCCACCCGCTGGACGCCGAACGCAATGCCGCCAAGCTGGCGCGCGCCATGGACGGGCTGGAGGAAAGCTACGAGGCCGAGTTCCGCGTGATGGACACCCAGGGCCGTTGGCGCTGGCTGATGTCGCGCGGCACCGTTGCCAAGCGCGACGCCCAGGGCCGCCCGGCCAGCCTGATCGGCATGGACGTGGACATCACCGCCCACCGGGAGGCCGAGGAGGCGCTGCAATCTGCCGAGGCCAAATACACCACCTTCTACCAGACGCTGCCCGACCCGGCAGGCATCACCCGCATTGCCGACGGGCGCTACATCGACGTGAACCCGGCGTTCTGCGCGCTGCTGGGCTTCAGGCGCGAGGAGGTTCTGGGCCGCACCTCGTCAGAGCTACAGATCTGGGCCAACGAGCACGAGCGCAAGCGGCTGCTGGAGACCTACCAGCGCGAGGGCAAGGTGGACCGTCTGCCCCTGGTCGCGCAAAGCAAAGGGGTGCAGGTGCCGGGCCTGATGTCGGCACGCTCTGTGCTTGTGAATGGCGAAAACTGCTTTGTTTTCGTTTTCCACGACATGACCGAAGCCCAACGCACCAGCGACGAACTTCGGGCGCTGTACCACCAGTTGCAGCAAGCCGGCCGCCTGGCCCGGCTGGGCGCGTGGGAGGACGAGCGCGGGCGCGGACTAGTGTACTGGTCGGACGTGTGTTTTGACATCCACGGCCTGTCCCCCAACCAGCCGCCGCCCAGCGACTACATCGACCGCCATGTGGCCCCGCAGTACCGCGAGGCGCTGCGCGAAAAATTCCGCCAGAGCATCCGTTCGCGCACCGAGTGGAGCATGGAGATGGAGGTCTATCACGCCGACGGCCATCTGCTGTGGGTGCGCGCAAGCGGCGAACCGGTGATCGAGAACGGCCGCGTGGTCAAGGTGCGCGGCGTGATGCAGGACATCGACGAGGCCAAGCGCGCCGACCAGCGCCTGCGCCAGTCCGAGGAGCGCTTCTCCCGCATCTTCCACCTCATGCCCTACCCCATGGGCCTGTCGCACCGCAGCGACGGCCGCTATGTGGACATCAACCCCGCCTGGGTCGACATGCTGGGCATTCCCCGCGAGCAAGCCATTGGCCGCACCGCCGTGGAGCTGGGCATCTTCACGGCCGAAGACCGCCAACGCCTGATGGAGCAGGTCAGCCAGACCGGCCACCTCAGCGACTACGAAGTGACGCTGAACGTGCGCAATGGCCCCCGACGCACGGTGCTGCAATCGATGCGTGCCACCGAGTTCGACGGCGAGCCCTGCTGGCTGTTCTCGGTGCACGACATCACCGACCGCAAGCGCAACGAGGTACAGGTGCGTGAACGCGAGGCCCTGCTGTCGCTCACCATCTCCGCCGCTTCGCTGGGCCTGTGGGACTGGGACCTGCAGACCGGCCTGGTCACAGGCGACCGCCGCTGGCGCGCCATGCGCGGGCTGGCGGCGACCGGCGACACCACGGCGGCCGTGCAATGGACCACGGCCATCGCCCCGGACGACATCGACCGCATCACCGCCGAGCTGTCGCGCCACACCGCCCACCTGGGCACACCGTTCGACGCCACCTGGCGGCTGAACCAGCCGAGCGAACCGGTGCGCTGGGTGCGCAACCTGGGCAAGATCGTCGGCTTTGACGAGCAAGGCCGGCCAGCCCGCATGCTGGGTGTGGCCATCGACGTGACCCCACAGCGCGAGCAAGAGGTCATGCTGCAGCGCCTGGCGCTGTACGACGCCCTCACCGGCCTGCCCAACCGCGTGCTGCTGGCGCGCAAGCTGCAGGAATGCATGGCCCAGGCCCGTGACACCGGCAAGCAGCTGGGCGTGGCCTACCTGGACCTGGACGGTTTCAAGCCCGTGAACGACCGCCTGGGCCACGGCGCGGGCGACCGCCTGCTGGTGGTGGTGGGCGGCCGGCTCACGCGCGCACTGCAGCCGGTGGACACGGTGGCCCGGCTGGGGGGCGACGAGTTCGTGATCCTGATGCCCGGGCTGGAGTCGGTGGCCGACTGCGAGCGCATTCTGGGCCGCGTGATGGAAAGCGTCTCGGCCCCCTACACGCTGGACACCGAGCGCGTGGTCGTCACGGCCAGCATTGGCTACACCATCTTCCCGCAGGACGACGCCGACGCCGACACCCTGCTGCGCCATGCCGACCAAGCCATGTATGCCGCCAAGCAGGCCGGGCGCAACCGTTTTCACCAGTTCGACGCCGCCCAGGAGCGCGCCGTGCAACTGCTGCGCGCCCAGGGACACTACCTGCGCGAGGCGCTGGCGCAAGCCCAGTTCACCCTGTACCTGCAACCCAAGGTGGACATGCGCAGCGGCACCGTGGTGGGCGCCGAAGTGCTCTCGCGCTGGCTACACCCCGAGCGGGGCCTGGTGCCGCCCGGCGAATTCTTGCCGCTGCTGGAGGGCACCGACCTGGAGATCGGCTTTGGCGAATGGGTGGCCGAGGCGGCACTCACGGTGCTGGAGCAGTTGCAGGACCGGGGCATGCCCATGCCGCTGAGCATCAACATTGCCGCCCAGCACCTGCAGCAGCCGGGTTTTGCCGACTGGGTGGCCGCTTGCCTGGCGCGCCACCCCCGCGTGCCCGCGCACCTGGTCGAGATCGAGATCACCGAAAGCGCCGCCCTGTACGACCTGAGCGCCGTGGCCGACACCCTGAACGCCCTGCGCGCCATGGGCGTGACGGTGGCGCTGGACGACTTTGGCACCGGCTACTCGTCGCTGACCTACCTGCGCCGCCTGCCCATGGACACGCTCAAGATCGACCAGAGCTTTGTGCACGGCATGATGGGTGACCCCGGCGACCTGGCCATCGTGCAGGGCGTGATCGGCCTGGCCCGCTCGTTCGGCTACCGGGTGATCGCCGAGGGGGTGGAAACCGTTGAACAGGGGCAGATGTTGCTGCAGCTGGGCTGTTTGCAAGCGCAGGGCTACTGCATCGCCCGGCCCATGCCGCTGGAGGACTTCATCGGCTGGACACCCCACTGGCAGCCCCCTGCAGGGTGGCGGCGCAACCGGCCCATTTAAAAACACTGAAATCGTTGCCAAGCGCTAGTGCCATATGCGCTAACAGCTATTGTTTTAATAGTAACCAAGCATTCTCGTCGTCACCTGGAGGCAGGCCTTGAACATCCGCGAACTCCGCGCCGAAGACCTTGCCCCTCTGCTTGGCCTGTACACCCACCTGCACGAGCATGACGACCCGCTGCCCTCTGGACCCGAGGTGCAAGCCGTGTGGACTGAGGCGCTCGCCAACCCACGCATTCGGTACTTTGGAGGGTGGGATGAAGGCCAGTTGGTTTCGTCCTGCACGCTGACCGTCATCCCCAACCTCACGCGCGCCTGCCGCCCTTATGGCGTCATCGAGAACGTGGTGACACACACCGCCCACCGCAGCGAGGGCTGGGGGCACGCGCTGCTGCAGCACACCCTGGCCCATGCCTGGCGAGAGCGCTGCTACAAGGTCATGCTGATGACAGGCCGCAAGGACGAACACACCCTGCGTTTTTACGAGCAGGCGGGGTTTGACCGGCACGGTAAACAGGCGTTTGTGGCCAAGCCACCGCAGTGACTCGGCAGGACCAGCACGGCGCCCGCCCTGCTGGTTGGCGCTGGCCTGAACTCAGCCCACCAAGTCCTTCACCTGTTGCAGCGCAGCCGGGTCTTCCATCGTCGTGAGGTCGCCCGGGTCGCGCCGCTCGGCCACGGCCTGCAGGGCGCGGCGCAGCAGCTTGCCGCTGCGGGTCTTGGGCAGCACGGTCACAAAGTACACGCGCGACGGTCGCGCCACGGCGCCCAGCTGGTGGTCCACCTGCTTCATCACCTCGCCTTCGAGCTTGAGGCGTGCGGCGTCATCGGTCAGGCCCGAGGAATCGCGCACCACGGCAAACGCCATGGCCACCTGGCCCTTGAGGCTGTCCGCCACGCCCACCACAGCCACTTCAGCGATGTTGGGGTGGGAGGCAATGCTCTCCTCGATCTCGCGCGTACCCAGGCGGTGGCCGGCCACGTTGATCACGTCGTCAGTGCGGCCCAGGATGAAGTGATAGCCGTCCGCATCGCGGATGCCCCAGTCGAACGTGCTGTAGATGAGGCGGCCGGGGATGCTCTTCCAATAGGTGTTCACAAAGCGGGCGTCGTCGCGCCACACGGTCTGCATGCAGCCGGGGGGCAGCGGGCCTTCGATGGCGACCACGCCCTTCTGGTTGGGGCCTGTCAGTTCCTCACCCGTGGCCTCGTCGATCAGCTTCACCCCGTAGCCGTACATGGCCTTGCCCGGGCTGCCGAAACGTGTGGTTTGTTTTTCCACGCCATTGGCCAGGGTCAGAATGGGCCAGCCGGTTTCGGTCTGCCAGTAGTTGTCGATGATGGGCACTTGCAGGGCGTCGCTGATCCACTGGGCGGTAGGCTCGTCCAGCGGCTCACCGGCCAGCCACAGGGCCTTGAGGCTTTGCACGTTGTACTTCGCCAGGTAGGCCGGGTCTTGTTTCTTGAGCACCCGTACCGCCGTGGGGGCCGAGAACATGTGCGTGACCTGGTACTTCTCGACAATGCTCCACCACACGCCCGCATCGGGCCGCGTGGGCAGGCCCTCGTACATGATGGTCGTCATGCCCGCAATCAGCGGGCCGTAGATGATGTAGCTGTGCCCCACCACCCAGCCGATATCGCTGGTCGCAAAGTACACATCGCCCGCCTTGGCATCAAAGATGTGCTTCATGCTCGCCGCCAGCGCCACCGCATAGCCACCCGTGTCCCGCTGCACGCCCTTGGGCTTGCCCGTGGTGCCGCTGGTGTACAGCGTGTAGCTGGGGTGGGTGGATTCGACCCATGCGCAGGGCACCACGGTGTTCAGATGCTGCTCGCGCAAGGGGGCCCATTCGTGGTCGCGCCCGGCCTGCAGGTGCATGGGGGCCAGGCCCCGGTTGACCATCAACACCGCGGCGGGCTTGTGTTTGGACAACGCAATGGCCTCGTCCAGCAACGGCTTGTAGGGCACCACCTTGCCGCCACGCGATCCGGCATCGGCACTGACCACCGCCACGGGCTCGGCGTCTTCGATGCGCGAGGCCAGCGAGCCCGAGGCGAAGCCGCCAAACACCACCGAATGCAGCGCGCCAATGCGCACGCAGGCCAGCATGGCAAACGCGGCCTCGGCAATCATGGGCATGTAGATGAGCACGCGGTCGCCCTTCTTCACGCCCAGCGACAGCAGCACGGCCGCCATGCGCTGCACCTCGGCGTGCAGTTCGGCAAAGCTGTAGCTGCGCTCGGTGTCGGTTTCTGTCGATATTGCCACCAGCGCCGCCTGGCTGGCGCGCGTGGTCAGGTGCCGGTCAACCGCGTTGTGGCACAGGTTGGTGGTGCCGCCCACAAACCATTTGGCAAACGGCGGGTTGCTGTAGTCGCACACCTGCTGGGGCGGCGTCTTCCAGTCGATCAGCTTCGCCTGCTCGCTCCAGAAGGTGTCGCGGTGGTCGATGGACTGGCGGTAGAAGTCGGCGTAGGTGCTGTGTGCGGTCATTGTGGGTGTCTCCTCGGCATCTCTCTCGCCCTGCCAGGACAGCAGGTTTTGAATTCATAATTATTCATGACGGGCTTGCGGCAAACTGACGTGGCGGACCCTGTTCTCTGCCCACAGGGTTCCAAGTGCCGTTGGAATACGGATATGTCGGCAAGCGTCACATCGGCCTGTCACACTCCGGGGCCATGCAAACAGCGCAGTCCCCTGCCCCCACCTCCGTCCCTTTCCGCGAAGCCTTTTGGTTCTGGCTCAAGCTCGGGTTCATCAGCTTTGGCGGGCCGGCTGGCCAGATCGCCATCATGCACGCCGAGCTGGTGGAGCGGCGCCGCTGGATCAGCGAAAACCGCTTCTTGCACGCCCTCAACTACTGCATGCTGCTGCCCGGCCCCGAGGCGCAGCAGCTGGCCACCTACATCGGCTGGCTCATGCACCGCACCTGGGGCGGCATCGTGGCGGGGGCGCTGTTTGTGCTGCCTTCGCTGTTCATCCTGATCGGGTTGTCGTGGGTGTACCTGCGCTTTGGCGACGTGCCCGTGGTGGCAGGCATCTTCTATGGCATCAAGCCCGCCGTGACGGCGCTGGTGCTGCATGCGGCGCACCGCATCGGCACCCGCGCGCTCAAGAACGGCTGGATGTGGGGCATTGCTGCCGCGTCGTTTGTGGCCATCTTTGCGTTCGACACGCCCTTCCCGGCCATCGTGCTGGCGGCCGGGCTGATCGGCTACTTGGGCGCGCAGCGCTGGCCCGCCGTGTTTGCGCTGGGGGGCGGCCATGCCAACGCCCACCAGGGCTATGGCCCGGCCCTGATCGATGACGACACGCCAACGCCCACCCATGCGCGCTTCTCCCGCGTCCACCTGGTCAAGGTATTGTTGGCGGGGCTGGGGCTGTGGCTGGCGGCCATGGGCCTGCTGGTGGCTACGCAGGGCTGGCAAGGCACGCTCACGCAGATGGGCTGGTTCTTCACCAAGGCGGCCATGCTCACTTTTGGCGGCGCCTATGCTGTGTTGCCCTATGTGTATCAGGGCGCGGTGGAGCACTACCAGTGGCTCAGCGGCCCGCAAATGATCGATGGTCTGGCCCTGGGCGAGACCACGCCCGGCCCGCTGATCATGGTGGTGGCGTTTGTGGGTTTTGTGGGCGGCTGGCTGCAGCAGGTGTGGGGGCCGGACGCCCTCTTTGCAGGCGCCGTGGCGGCGGCCGCGGTCGTGACCTTTGTGACCTTTTTGCCCTCGTTCATCTTTATCCTGGCGGGCGGCCCGCTGGTGGAGGCCACGCACGGCAAGCTGGGATTCACCGCGCCGCTGTCGGCCATCACGGCTGCTGTGGTGGGCGTGATCCTGAACCTGGCGCTGTTTTTTGCCTACCACCTGCTGTGGCCGCAGGGCTTTGGCGGCCGCTTTGACGCCGTATCGGCCGTCATCGCCGTGGGGGCGCTGGTGGCGCTGTTCCGCTTCAAGCTAGGCGTCATGCCGCTGCTGGGCGGCTGTGCGGTGGTGGGGTTGCTGGTCAAAGTGGCCGTGCCCTACTTCGCCTGACCGAAACTCACTCCAATCACTATGATTTTGATAGCTGCTAGCGCTTGAATATCAAGCGCTAGCAGCCAATTTGGCTCAAAACTGATTATTTGATCAGCCCCAGCACGTCCTTGAACGCCGGGTGCTCGCAGCTGCCGAGCCATTCAAACGCCACCATCTCGGTGGTCACCAGCTCAGCGCCTGCGCCGGCCAGGCGGTCGAAGGCGGCGTCGCGGTTGCGTTCGGTGCGCGAGCCGCAGGCGTCGGTCACCACCCACACTTCAAACTCGTCGTCGATCAGGTCCAGCGCGGTCTGCAGCAGGCAGACATGGGCCTCGCACCCGGCAATCACGATGGTGCCGCGCTCTGCCGCCAGCGGTGCGGGCTTTTGCAAGTGTTTGGGCAGGCTGCGTGCGTTGCCGCCCTGGGGCTTGGCCGGTGGGCGCAGCCATTCGCCCAGGCCTTCTTCGGCGGCACTGAAGTGCATCTTGGCCAGGGTCTTCTGGCACAGGGCGCGCAGTGCGGCGTCGTTGGCTCCCAGGCGCGAGGGGTTTTGCTCGGTGCCCCACACGGGCACGTCCAGCATGCGGGCGATCTCGGCCAGGCGGCGGGCGTTGGCCAGCACGGCGGGGCCTTCGTGGATGGCGGGCATCAGGCGCTCCTGGTAATCGACCAGGACGAGTTGGGATTCGGTGGCGTCAAGCAGCATGGTGTGTTCGATCGTGTGCGTGTTCTGGAATGCGCTGGCCGGGACGGGGCGCAGGGGAATGGCGCATTGTCGCAGCCCGGCGGTGCCCGGCGGCGCCGGTTACACAGCCAGGACCGACCGCAGTGCCCCCGCCAGCGGTCCGGCCATCGCCACCGCGTTGCTCGGGTGCGGAATGCAGTCCGTGCTCCAGACCTCCCCCACCCCGGCGTCGCGAAGCGCCTGCAGCGCATCGCCCGCAAACAACGCATGCGTCACGGCCACCTCCACCGAGGCGGCGCCCGCCTGCAGCAGCAGCCGGGCGGCCAGCGCCAGCGTGCGGCCGGTGCTGGCCATGTCGTCCAGCAGCAACACGGCCCGGCCTTGGGCGTTGAGGGCGGGCAACTCTATAGCGACATTGCGGTCGCCATGGCGCACCTTGGTGCACACGGCATGGTCAAAGCCGTGGCGGGCGGCGGCCTGGGCGATCCACTGGGCGGATTCGCCGTCGGGCCCCACCAGCAGCGCATTCGGACGGCGCTCAGCGATCAGGTCGGCCAGCGGCTCGGCGCCGCTGAGCACCACGGCCTGCGGCACAGGGATGGCCTGCTCCAGCCGGTCGATGCGGTGCAGGTGCGGGTCCACCGTGATCACGGCATCGAACAAGCCCGCCAAAAATCCACCCACCACCTGCTGGCTCACGGCCTCGCCGGGGTGGAAGGCGATGTCCTGCCGCATGTAGGCCAGGTACGGCGCCACCAGCGTGAGGTGCTGCACGCCCAGGCTGCGGGCCGTGCGGGCGGCCAGCAGCAGCTCCACCAGTTTTTCATTGGGCTGGTGCAGGCTGCGCAGCAACACGGCGCGTTGGGGCAGACAGCCCGTGTCGTCCACCGGTAGGCGCAGCTTGAGTTCGCCATCGGGGAAGCGGTGGCGCTCAATGGCGCAGGCCGTCAGGCCCGCAGCCTGTGCAAGTCGCAGCGCAGGCGCGACTTCGTCGTCGAAATACAGCACACAAGCGGCTTCAGGTGCGGCCATGGTCAGAACTCCACAAACACGCGCGGCACTTCATCGGCGGTGCCCAGGCGGTAGCCGCTGTCCCGATCGCACGCGTGGCGCGCAAACTCCAGGTCGGCCGGATAGCTGGCGTGCACGCGGTACAGCAGGTCGCCAGCGGCCACGGTGTCGCCCAGCTTGTGCATCAGGTCCACCCCGGCACCCGGCACCTTGGGCGCACCGGCCAGCCGCGCCACGCGGGCGATCTGGTAGTTGTCGATGCCCGCCACCACGCCGCTGGCGGGTGCCACCACATCCAGCGTCAGCGCACCCAACGCTGGGTGGTTGTGGTCAAACCCCGTGGCGCCCTGGGCGGCGATGATGGCGTTCATGCGCGCCAAGGCCCGGCCCGAGTCGAGGATGTCGCGCGCAATCGCATAACCGTCGCCGCCGCGCACATCGGGGTCGCATTCGATCAGGCGCCCGGCCAGGCGCAGTGCCTTTTGCCGCAGGTCGTGGGGCGCGCGTGGATCGTTTTGCAGCACACGCATCACATCGCGGGCCTCCAGCACCGGGCCCACGCCCTGGCCCACGGGCTGACGGCCGTCGGTGATGACCACGTCCAGCGACAGGCCCATGCGCCGCGCCACATATTCAAACAGGCGGCGCAGGCGTTGCGCGTCGGGCATGGACCGCACCTTGGCCGTGGGGCCGATGGGAATGTCGAGCACCAGGTGCGTGGCACCAGCTGCCACCTTTTTGGACAGGATGGACGCCACCATCTGTCCGGCCGAGTCGATGGAGAGTGGCCGCTCCACCGAGATCAGCACATCATCCGCAGGCGACAGGTTGGCCGTGCCACCCCAGGCCAGGCAGCCCCGGTAGTCGCGCACGATGTCGGCCAGTTGCTCCAGCGGCAGCTCCACCTTGGCCAGCACTTCCATGGTGTCGGCCGTGCCAGCGGGCGAGGTGATGGCGCGCGACGAGGTTTTAGGGCACAGCATGCCGTGCGCGGCCACGATGGGCACGACCAGCATGGTGGTGCGGTTGCCGGGGATGCCGCCGATGCAGTGCTTGTCCACCACCAGCGGCTCGTGCCAGTCCAGGCGCCGGCCGCTGTTCACCATGGCGTCGGTCAGAAAGAAAACCTCCTCCCGGTCCAGCTCGCTGCGGTGGCAGGCCACCACAAAGGCGGTGAGTTCGATCTTGGAATACCGGTGATCGGCAATGTCGCGCACGATGGCGCCAAAATCCTCGCGCGAGAGGCGCTCGCTGGCGATCTTGCGGAACAGCGCGCCCATGGACTCGGGCGGCTCGGCCTGCGCCACCGACACGGTGTGGCCGTTCTCCACGCCCAGCTGGGCAAACGCGTCTTCCGATAGGCCCAATTCGTTGCAACCCACGATGGCGAGATCGTCCACCACGTTGACCGTGGCCAGAATGCGGCGGCCGTTGGCGCGCACCTCGATCTTGGACAGCGCCTGGAAGCCCTCGGCCCGGTACACGGCGCAGTCGCGGTGCAGGTAGACGACGTTTTCTCGCCAGGTGTCGATCGCCACACGGCGCAGGGCCAGCTGGGACCGGGCCGGCGTGCTCGCCAGATCGTCGGGCGCGGTGCCCGGATTGACCGAGGCCGCAGGAGGTGCGGAAGGCGTGGCAGGGGAAGAGGTGGTGGGCTCAGCATGCATCGCGCCAGCCTATACCGAAAATACGCGCCCAGCCTGCGGGATCACCCCGGGTCCACCGGTTCGGTCACCCATCTCCGGGCTTGCTTGACCTGCATCAAGCAAAACCGGTCATGGGGCCGCAGCGGGCTGCAAGCGCAGCAACCGTCCCTGCGGGCTGTCGGTCAGCAGGTACAACAAGCCGTCTGGCCCCTGGCGTACGTCGCGGATGCGCTCGCCATTGCCTTGCAACAGCCGCTCCTCCTTTTGCACCTTGCCGCCAGACACTTCCAGCCGGTGCAGGGTGCCAAACTTGAGCGACCCGACGAACAAACTGCCCTGCCACGCCGCGCCGTAGCGCGTACTGGTCAGAAACGCCATGCCCGAGGGGGCGATGGACGGTGTCCAGTGGTGCAGCGGCTGTTCCATCCCGGAGCGGGCCGTGCCCTCGCCCATCTTTCCGCCGCCGTAGTTCTCGCCGTAGGTGATGACAGGCCAGCCGTAGTTGCGCCCGGGCTGGGGCAGATTGATTTCGTCACCGCCCTGCGGGCCATGTTCGTGCATCCACAGCTTGCCGTCGGGGGCCATCGTGGCGCCCTGGGGGTTGCGGTGGCCGTAGCTCCAGATCTCGGCCAAGGCGCCGGGCTGCTTCACGTAAGGGTTGTCGGGCGGCGCTGCTCCGTCGGGCGTGATGCGGATGACCTTGCCGTGGTGGTTGTCGAGCTTTTGGGCGTCGTCCTTACGGTGGTAGCGCTCGCCCAACGCCACAAACAGGTTGCCATCACTGGCCTGGGCAATGCGGCAGCCAAAGTGCAGCGCGCTCTCGACCTTGGGCCGCTGGCTGAAGATGATGCGCACGTCCTGCAGGCTGCTGGCATCTGCCGACAGGGTGGCGCGCGCCACCGCCGTGCTGTTGCCCACCGTGCCACCAGCGGCGGGCTCGGCAAAACAAAAGTAGATACGGCGGGTGCGGGCAAAGTCGTTGTCGGTCACCACGTCCAGCAGGCCGCCTTGCCCGCCCGCTGCCACCGGCGGGACCCCTGCCAGCGCAGGCCCCACCTGCCCCGTTGCACTGACCACGCGCAGGCGCCCCGGGCGCTCGGTCACCAAAAACTGCCCGCCGGGCAAAAAGGCCACCGCCCAGGGATGCACCAAACCGGTGGCAACGGGCACCAGTGACACCGCTGGCGCAGGGGCGGGCGCATTTTGGGCATGGGTGACGGTCTGCGCGCCCGTCACTATCAAAAACAGAGCTATCTGGGCTTTGCGCACTAGCGCTACCCGCCGATTTGGTGTCCAACCCATGCCTTCAACCTCCTTGTATTCCCGGGCCATGCTTTACGTCCTGCACCAGCGCGGTACAGCCCCCATCTGGCGCACATCTTGCAAGCTGCAGTTGCCTGTGAAAAGGCTGGAACCACCGATTTATCTGAATGAAATCAACAGCTTGTAAAAACGATTATTTTTTATAAATAACCATATCGTGTTACCCTTCGCCCCCATGTCCAGATGGTTATGCATCCTCATCCTTGCCTGCGCCACCGCAGCGCATGCTGCGCCCCAGGGCACCAATTCTGACGATATGGACCGCTTGCTCGCGGACAAAGGGCTTCTCACCCGACTCGAAGACGTGAGCCACAAGGTGGCAGACAAGGCCCAGACTGTTGCCGGCCATGCGGGTGACCTGGTGGTCAACGCCATGGGCTTTTTGGGCGTGCCCTACAAGCGCGGCGGCAACAGTGCCGAAACCGGTTTTGACTGCAGCGGCTTTGTGCGCGCCATCTACGAACAGACCGTGGGCCTGCTATTGCCCCGCCGTGCCGATCAGCAGGCGGCTGCCACCCAGGTCATCGACAAGAAAGAACTCCAACCGGGTGACCTGGTGTTTTTCAACACCATGCGCCGCAACTTCAGCCACGTGGGCATTTACGTGGGGGACGGCAAGTTCATCCACTCGCCCCGCAGCGGCTCGGAGATCCGGGTGGAAGACATGAGCATCGCCTACTGGGCACGCCGCTTCAACGGTGCGCGCCGCGTAACCCCCGGCGAGGGTGTCGAGAGCGCCCAGGCGCCCCAAGCTCAGAAGTAGCCTCTAAAACGCTCACGGCTTGCCCATTGGCAAGCCGTGGGGATCAGGGCTTGACCACGTACACCGTCTCGGTGCTGCGGATCGGGCCACCCGTCACATTGACGGGCCCAGCAGACGGATCGCCCCGCAGCAGTGCCTTGGCAGCTGCCATATCGGCCTGGTAGCGTGCCCTGGCCTCGGACTCACACCCCTTGCGCTCAGCCGTCGGCATGGCACGGCACTCCTCCAGGCTCACCTTGAGCCCGCCACCCGCTTCGCGAATCGCAGACTGATAACGTTGCTGCGGCGTGGTATCAGGCACTGCGCCCCGAGCCAGCGAAGCCTCGTCGCTTTGGGACTGCGCAGCTGCCGGTAACGACAGCGCACCGCCCAAGGCCAGGGCCGAAACCAGTACGGCAGCTGGACGCGCCACCCAAAGACTCCATGACCGGCGCTGGGCCCCGGCCGATGCCACGGAGCCAGAAGTGAGGAGAGTGGAGGACGAAGTGAACATGGTCGGTACACCTTTCTGTCTTGATAAAGTTTGCGGCGGTTGCAACTGCGAGATGCACCCAACTGCCCTTTGCATGCCCCACTGTAGCCCCGTGCACGACCTGCAAAGCGCCAGCACGGGCCGCGCTACCATGTCGGACACCACCCACAGAGCATTGCCATGAACCACCCTCCCGCACTGCCTCCCCACGCAGCGGCTGCACATGACAAGGGCTATCTACGGCGCCTGCTGTCCGAGCGCAACCAGACGCCAGCCAGCGGCACCGGCGTGATTGATGCCGCGATTGAACATGCGTTTGTGCGCAGCGTGGCCATTCTGGTGCTGGACATGTGCGGCTTCTCACGCATCACCCAGAGCCACGGCATCATCCATTTCCTGGCGATGATCCACCAGATGGAGCAGGCGGCGCGCCCGGCCATCGAGGGCAACGGCGGCGAGGTCATCAAGCAGGAGGCCGACAACCTGTTTGCAGTCTTCGCCACGCCCGAGCAAGCGCTCGAGGCCGCCTTGGACACCCTGCGCGCCCTGAGCGCCATGAACACCGTGCTCCCCCCCGAGCGGGCGCTGAACGTGAGCGCAGGCATTGGCTTTGGCCCCACCCTGGTGATTGCGCGCGAAGACCTGTTTGGTCCCGAAATGAACTGCGCCTGCAAACTGGGCGAAGACATTGCCATGGCCAACGAGATCCTGCTCACCGAGGCGGCCTGGGCCATCCTGCCGACCGGACGCTATGTGTGTTCACGCACCGACCACCAGATATCGGGGATGGAATTGCACGCCTACCGCTTTGATCGCTGCCTTTTTGACCGCCCCTTGCATCCCTCGGCGGCCGCATCTCCCACCACATCCCTGCCTGCGGGACGCTGACAGGGGGCATTGTCCGACAGCATTTGGACTGCCCGATCTGTAAAGTGACTCCATCGTCTGAACCAACTATCAAGGGGAAAAACATGCTGTCATTGCTGGGGATGTTGCTGATTGGTTTGGTGGTGGGCCTGATCGCCCGGGCCGTCAAACCCGGGGACGACAAGCTGGGCTGGATCATGACGGCGCTGCTGGGTATTGCTGGCTCTTTTCTGGCCAGCTATGTCGGTATGGCCCTGGGCTGGTATGCGCAGGGGGACAGTGCTGGCTGGATTGCCTCGGTACTCGGAGCCGTCGCCTTGCTGGTGGTGTATGGCCTCGTCAAGGGCAAGTCTTGAGACTTGATAAAACGCGCTGAGTAGCCCACATCGGTGCGTAGAACCTGTTCTTAAACACCCACGTTCGTCCACCCACCCTCTTTCAAATTGCCACCCATGCCCACCTCACTGCAAATGGCTGCCGGAGACCCTGAACTGGCTGCGGCCGTGCGCCGCGCTCGCAAGCTGCTGCACCGCCGCGCGGTGGTGGCAGCAGCGGCCAGCGTGGTGCCTGTCCCGGGGCTAGACTGGGCGGTGGATGCCGCCCTGCTCTCCCGCCTGATCCCCCAGATCAACGCTGAGTTCGGCCTCACAGCCGAGCAGATCGACCAGCTGGACCCCAAAAAGCGGGAGCAGGTGCAAAAGGCGGTGGGCTTGGTAGGGTCGGTACTCATCGGCAAGCTGATCACGCGCGAGCTGGTTTTGCGGGCCACACAGACCGTGGGGCTGCGCCTCAGCACCAAGCAGGTCGCCAAATACGTGCCCCTGGCAGGCCAGGCGGTGGCGGCCACCATCGGCTACGCCACCCTGCGCTACCTGGGCGAGCAGCATCTGCGTGACTGCATCCGTGTGGTGCAGCAGGCGCAGCTGCGCTTGCCGCCACCGGCGTCAGCCTCTGCGGTAAAACACTGACTCTCTGAGCCAAATGGCAACAAGAAAAAAGGGCCCGAGGGCCCTTTTTTCGTCGCAGCGACGCCGTACCGGCTGCACGTCAACTGGCCGAGCAGACAAAGCTGCTGGCATCTTCCACACTGCCCGAGCCCTTGTACTTGGCGAATTGCGGGTAGGGGCACAGTGGACGCGTGCGGTTGGGGAAGTCGGTGTTTGTGGGCAGTGCCTTGGCCGCAATGCTTTGCGGGGCAATGCCCTTCTCCACCCAGTCCACCATGGTCTGGATCGAGTCAAAGTTGTCGGTGGCTGGACCGCCCGAGCAGTGGTTCATGCCGGGCACCAGGAAGGTTCGCGCAAAGTTCTGCGTCGCCGCGAGGCCGCCGTTGTTGGCCGCCAGGCGTTCGTAGTAGTCCACGGTGTCAAACGCCGAGAAGATCGGGTCGGACATGCCGTGGATGAACAACAGCTTGCCGCCGCGCTGCTTGTAGGCCGCCAGCTTGTCGTCGGCGTAGGTGTCGTAGATGGCCGAGTACGCTGCCATGCGTGCAGGGTCGGTGTCGAAGTTGAACGCCAGCGGGTTGAACGACAGATCGGGCGGCGTGAAGAACTCGTTGACCAGTGCATCCACCATCAACGTGATGTAGCGCGCATCGGGCGTGGCCGTGGTCGAGTTGCCCAGCGTCCACGACCGCCAGCCCGGTGCCGCCAGCCCGGCGTCCCACGGTTGGCCGGTGTACAGCGCCTTGCTGGCGGAGTTGCGGGGCCCGGCAAACACACTCTTGAGCGCACCCACCTGGGCGGACGACAGGCAGCTGTCGGTCTTGCCGCCTGTGCATTGCAGCACGGCGGGGTCGAACGCCTTGCAGGCATTGACGTTCTGGGCCAAGCCGTCCACCACGCCGTCGGCGGCGTCGCAGGTGGCATTGACCGCGTTGGCCACCAGTTTGAGGTCGCTGTTGCTGAAGGCCTTGGAGAGGATGCGTTTGCCACTGGCATCCTGCGGCGCAATCGCGTTGAACTGGATGGTGTTCCACATCGCGGCCACGGTGGCGCCGCTGGACACGCGCATGGCGGGCGCGCCGGCAGTGATGCCGTCAAAGTAGTCCGGGAACCGCTGCGAGAACATCATGCCCTGGCGCCCGCCGCCGGAGCAGCCCGAGAAGTACGAGTAGTCCGGCTTGCGGCCGTAGCGGGTGCTGATGAGCGACTTGGAGGCCACGACCGTCTTGTCGTAGGAGTTGTAGGCGTGGTCGATGCGCGCTTGCGGGTCGGCGCCAAAGCTGGCGCTGGTGCCGGTGTGGCCCGCATCGGTGGACACCACCGCAAAGCCCTGCCCCAGCGGCGACGGCGTGCCGCCCGAAATGCTGGAGCTGAGCGAGGTGTCGCGCAGGATGCCGTCGTTGCCGCCCCCGCCGATGAACAGAAAGCGCCCGTTCCACCGGTCGGGCAGGCTGAGCTGAAAACCGATCGCATAGTTCTTGCCATCCACACCCACACGCGGGTTGATGGCGCCCGTGACCACGCAGTGCCCGGGCAAAAAGTCGCCCGTCGCAGCGCCACCGGGGCGGCGCGTGCCGGGTGGCACATAGCTGGTGGACAAGTTGGTGTTGCTGAGCTGCGCGTTGGTGCTCAATGCGGCGCAAGCGGCGGCCGGGTTGGCGCTCTCGGTCACCAGCACGGCGTTACCGCCGCCGCAGGCACTGAGCAACAACGGCAGCAGCATGGCGGCGGGCAGCGCAACGCGTTGCGCGATGGGGGTGTCCAATGACAGGGATGGCATGGTGGTCTCCTCGGTGAATCGGTCTTGTGGGGTTGAACCATCGGCGCAGGAATGCCCGGCGACGGCCGTCAGGGCGTCGCAGAAGAAGGTGCGCAGATTTTTTGGAGGGCGAAGGGCCTTGCTGCTATCGCAGGGCTTTGCGCCCTGTGATAACGGGCCCGTACAGACTCAGTCGGCCTTGAAGCCCGTGGCGGCCACGGCCTTGCCCCAGGTCACCGTGTCGGCCGCGATGATGCGGGCGAACTCTTCGCGGTTGGTGCCCGTCACGCGGAAACCGGCCTCTTCCATCTTGGCCTTGCCCTCGGGCGACTGCACGGCCTTGATGATGTCGGCGCTCAGCTTGGCGACGATCTCGGGGGGCGTCTTGGAAGGGGCCACGATGCCAAACCACGAGTTGAACTCTAGGCTGGGGTAGCCCTGCTCCTTGATGGTGGGCACGTCGGGCAGCGCGTTGGACCGGGTACCGCCTGTGGTGCCCAGCGCCACCAGCTTGCCGGCCTTCACGTTGGGCGCGGCCAGGCCCACGCTGGCAAACACGCCCTGCACATCACCGCTGAACAGGCCGCCCAGCGCATCGGTGGTGTTCTTGTAGTGCACGGGTTCGGGCTTGAGCTTGACAGCCTCGCCAAACATGAAGGCGCCGAAGTGACCGGGGGTACCCGCGCCAAAAGTGGCCAGGAACAGGCCCTTTTGCTGCTGGGTCCAGGTCACAAAGTCCTTCACATTGCGCGACGGCACCTTTTGCGGGTTGACCAGCAGCGCGAAGTCGGCGGTGACCACCTGGCTCACAGGCGCAAAGTCCTTTTGCGGGTCATAAGGCAGCTTGTTGTAACTGCTGGGCGCAATGCTGAGCTGGCCGGTTTCGCCCAGCATCAGCGTGTAGCCGTCAGGGGTGGCCCGTGCGGCCTCGGTCGCAGCGATCAGGCCCCCGGCGCCGGGCTTGTTGTCCACGATCACACCCAGGTTGCCCCAGCCTTCCGACAGCTTCTGCGCCAGCAGCCGCGCCACGATGTCCGGCCCCGTGCCCGCCGGAAAGCCCACGATGATGCGCACTGGCTTGTTGGGGTAACTTGCCGTCTGCGCCAGGGCGCCAGTGGCGGGGGCCAGGCCCGCCACCACCGTGGCTGCCAGGCAGACGCTGCGCAGCGCATGGCGGCGGGAGAGTCCACGGGACAGGGTGCGGGTGAGCGTGGAAAAAGAGGTCATGACAAGGTCTCCAGGGTGTTGTTGTGTGCTGTCGGTCATCAAAAAAAGGAATAGCAGGGCTGCGGTGCGGCTACATCAGCTCCCAGAACCGCATGGCCACGGCGTCCGGGAACCGCGCCCCGGTGCCGGTGAACATGCGCTCGCCAATCCATCGCAACGCGGGAGACGCTGTCTCGAACTGGGGGCTGCAGCGAAAGTAGATCTGCGCCGGGTCCACCACCTCGCCACGCACCAAGCGGGCCATCAGCTCGGGCGGGCCGGAGCGCACTGCACGGTTTTGCACATAGATCAGGTCGCCGCCGTCCGCCTCCAGCGTGTAGCGCGCGTCCAGCTCGGCCAGGGTGTCGCTCACGATGAGCTGAAAATCCGCCCCGCCAGGCATCACCCGGGCCTGCCAGCCATCGCCCAGGGCTTTCCCGCCCAGGATGGGGATGAGCCGGCGCAGGCCGTGCACGGTGCGGCCTACCTCCTGGGGCGCGCCCACCTCCACACGCAGGTCGGCAAAAAATCGCAAGCTAGGTTCCACAAAGGGCACGGGTTCGGTCATGGGCTCCATCTTTCGGGTGTCTGGCAGGCAAGGGGCTAGGGGCGGCGTGCACCCAACCTGCTTGCGGGGTTGTACCTAGCGTAAATCCCGTGGTGCTTGACCCCTGTCATCCCTGAAGATGACAGCCATGACAACGCCCACCCGGCACACCCCGCGCAACCCATGAGGCACTGGCTCCCTGCAAGCACCTCGGGCAGCGGCATGGTGCCCCCGCCCAACCTCACGGGCTCGGCCCTGGGCGCCATGGTTCACCAGCTGGGCGACGACGGGTTTGCCTGCGGCATGCTGCAAGAGCTGGCCCCCGTGCTGCCCGCAGCGTCGTGGTCGGTGTACCGCACCGGGCGCCATTGCAAACCCACGTTGTTCATGTCGGCCAGTTACGGCATTCCCGACACCACGCAGGACTGCTGGTGGGCGTACCTCTCGGGCCCCTACCGCACCGACCGCACCTGGGGCCGCTCGCTGGACGAAGCCGCCCCCGCCGAAGCACCCACCCAGCTGTGCCACCTGACCGCGCCCGAGGTGGACGCAGAACACCGCGCCCGCGTGTACGAAGCCCATGGAGTGGCCGAGCGGGTGTCGGTGGTGGAACACGAGAGCGATGGCTCGGTCTTTGCCGTCAACTTCTACCGCCACCAGCACCAAAAGCCGTTTCAGGACCGACAGATCAGCGACTTTGAGGGCATGGCCCCGGTGCTGCTGGCGCTGACCCGCAAGCACATCGCCCTGGCCCAGCGCCCCGGCGTGCTGCAACCCGCACTGCAGCCCCCGGCGCAGGCCACGGTGCCCCCGCTGTCCCACAGCCTGCCTGCGCTGCGCGAACGCCTGCTGCGTGCCCACGCAGGGCTGACCGAGCGCGAGCTGGACGTGTGCGCCCGCCTGCTCCAAGGCATGACGCAAGAGGGCATTGCCTGCGACCTGGGCCTGAGCCTGCCCACCGTCAAAACCTACCGCAACCGCGCATTCAGCCGCCTGGGCATCCACTTTCGCAACGAGCTGTTTGCGCTGGCGCTGGGCACCCAACGCAGCGCTTAGCGTTCAACCCCGCTCAAGGCATGGGCACAATGCCAGCCCATGCCCAGCCTGCCGCCGTCACCCGTTCCACCAATGCCCCCCGCAGGCCGGGCCCATGTGGTCGCGCAATGGGCCCAGGCACTGCGCAACCGGGCTGACAGTGCCGCCCTGCAGCAGCTGCCCCCACTGACCGATGCCGAGGCCGCGCAGGTCATGGCCCAGCTGCGGGGCGATGGCGGGCACCGGCCGGACCACAGCGCGGCACCCGCCACGCCCGACACACCCGATGGCGTCGTCCCCGGCCACTTTCGCCCGCGCATCACCCTCATGACCCTGGGCCGAGGCGACGGCCTGTTGGGCATGGCGCCGCAGGGCAAGCTGGGACCGCGCGGTGACAGCGTGACGCTGGTGCAGATCGACTGGACCTACCGCACCGACAGCGGCGCCACCTGGCAGACGCCGGCCCCCACCTCCATCCTCAACGCCCGCCCGGCCCCGGTGCAAGACCTGTTCGACACCGGTGGCCCGGTGGTGCGCATGCAGCGCAACCTGGCCGCCGAGGCCGATGCCATGGACCGCGTATGGGACTTGGGACTGACCCCCGTGGACGCCAAAAACCTGCAGTGGCGCCACCGCGCAGCCGCTGCCACCCTGGGCCCCGGGTGGACCCTGGCGCAAGAGGCGCACTTTGGCGACTTCTGGGCCGACGTGGTGCCCCAGTTGCGCACCGAAGGCTGGAGCGTGGTGGTGCACCCCGGCTTTGCGCACGAAAGCGTGCCCGTGTCGCGCTGGAAGCTGCTGATCGCCCCCGACACCGGCGAGCTGCTGGGCAAGGAAGTGGACGGCCCGCTGGCCCCGCGCGAGCGCCCGGTGCAAAAGCTCATGCTGCCCGAGCGCGAGGGCGCCTGGCTGCTGAGCCTGGGCATCGAGATCGACGGTGAAACGCTGGATCTGGCCCCCATGCTGGCCGACCTGCTGCGCCGCGACGCCCGCTGGCTCAACGCCCGGCAGATGGCCGCCATCGATGACATCGCCATCATTTCGCTGCGTGCGCCCGGCGGCAAGCACATCGAGGCGCCCGCCGGGCCGCTCAAGGCCATCGTGGGCGCCATGGTGGACCTGCTGACCGACCCCACCCGAAAGCAACTCAAGGATGGCGACCCGCTGCGCCTGGGTGCCTGGGAGGCCCGCCGCATTGAGGCCCTGCGCGCCGGGCTGGTGCAGGCGCACCGCGTGGGCACGGCGAACGGCTGGAACAACGACTGGCAGCTGCAGGGCGACGTGGGCCTGGCGCAGCTCGCCAAGCGCTTGCGCTCTATCGGCGCGCCCCAGCCGGTGGCCGCACCGCAGGGCCTGCAGGTGGAGCTGCGCCCCTACCAGCTTGAAGGCCTGGCCTGGCTGCAGTACCTGCGCGCCCAAGGCCTGGGCGGCATCTTGGCCGACGACATGGGCCTGGGCAAGACCGCACAGGCGCTGGCCCACGTGCTGACCGAAAAGGAGGCCGGGCGGCTGAAGCGCCCGGCGCTGGTGGTGCTACCCACCTCGCTGCTCTTCAACTGGCAGGCCGAGGCCGCGCGCATGGCGCCCAGCCTGCGCGTGCTGGCCCTGCATGGCGCGGACCGCGGCAAACGGTACCTGCACATCGCAGACCATGACTTGGTGCTGACCACCTACCCGCTGCTCTGGCGTGATGTGGAGGCACTGGCCGCGCAGCCCTTTCACCTGCTGATCTTGGACGAAGCCCAGATGGTGAAAACCGCCGGCAGCCGCAGCGCCCGCGCCCTGCGCAAACTGCAGGCGCCACACCTGCTGTGCCTGACGGGCACGCCGCTGGAGAACCACCTGGGCGAGCTGTGGGCGCAGTTTGACTTTTTGATGCCCGGCTTTCTGGGCGATGTGCGCAGCTTCAACGCCCGCTGGCGCAAGCCCATCGAGGAAAACGGCGAAACCTTGCGCGCCCAGCTGCTGTCGCAGCGCGTGCGCCCTTTCATCCTGCGCCGCAGCAAGCAGGACGTGGCCACCGAACTGCCGCCGCGTACCGAAACCACCTTGCGCGTGCAGCTGCAAGGCAAGCAGCGTGAGCTGTACGAGGCCGTGCGCACCACGGCCGACAAACAGGTGCGCCGCGCCCTGGAACGGCAGGGCTTTGAGGGTTCACAAATCGCCATCCTCGATGCCCTGCTGAAACTGCGCCAAGTCTGCTGCGATCCACGCCTCGTCAAAGGCACCACGAAAACATCGCACTCGATGGAGCGCGCCAAGCTCGAACTGCTGGCCGACCTGCTGCCCGCCCTGGTCGATGAAGGCCGCCGCGTGCTGGTGTTCTCGCAGTTCACCGAAATGCTGGCGCTGGCGGGCGAGCTGCTCGACACCCTGGCCCTGCCCTACCTCACCCTCACAGGCCAGACGCCGCCCCGCCAGCGCGGCGCGGTGGTGCGGCAGTTCCAGGCACAGGGCGACGCAAGCGCCGCCATCCTGCTGGTGAGCCTCAAGGCCGGCGGCCTGGGCCTGAACCTCACCGCCGCCGACACCGTGATCCACCTGGACCCGTGGTGGAACCCCGCCGTCGAAGAACAGGCCACCGCCCGCGCCCACCGCATCGGGCAGGACCAGCCGGTGTTCGTCTACAAGCTGGTGGTGGAAGGCAGCATTGAGGAGCGCATGCTCGAGCTGCAGGCCCGCAAGGCCGCGCTGGCCCAGGGCGTGCTGGGGCACGATGCCGAGGGCGCGGTCAAGTTCAGCGAGGCCGATCTGCATGCGCTGCTGGCGCCCCTGACCGAACCGGCCAACAACCCGCTGGGCATCCCCGGCGAAGACGCGCTGCGCTGGGGCGGTACAGGCAAACGGCGACCCCGGCCGCTGCAGCCACCTGAAACCTGATTTTTGGGCGTTTTGCCTTGTAGCGCTAGTAAATCATGCGCTGGCAGCTATCAATAAATGAGCGGACTCATACACTCAAGGAACCTTGCGCAAAAGCGCAGAATTCAAAAGCAAGCTTCGGAGTGCGCCCCACGGCCTCCGTCCCTAGAGTGCATGGCATTGCAACCCATCTAGGGAGCCGTGCACCATGATGAACGTGTCCACCCTTCTGCCCCACAGCGCCCCGATGCCCACCCGCCACCGCCCCAACACCAAAGCCGCGCAGGCCGCCGCCACCCAGGCCGACCCGCGCTGGGCGGCGGTGTTGGCGCGCAGCACTGGGGCCGATGGAACGTTCTGGTACTCGGTGCAGACCACGGGCGTGTACTGCCGCCCCAGCTGCGCGTCGCGCACACCCCGGCCGGAGAACGTGCTGTTCCATGCCAGTTGCGATGAAGCAGAGCGCGCCGGGTTCCGCCCCTGCCAGCGCTGCAAGCCGCGCCAGGCCACTGCGCTGTCACACCACGCGGCTCTTGTGACGGAGGCCTGCCGCATCATCGAAAGCGCCGCACCCGGAGACGCCCCCACGCTCGATGCACTGGCAGAGCGCGTGGGCCTGAGCGCCTCGCACCTGCACCGCATCTTCAAGCAGGCCACAGGCCTCACCCCCAAGGCCTATGCGGTGGCCCAGCGTGCGCAGCGGCTGCGCAGCGCGCTGGACAGCCCAACCACGGACTCGGTGACGGACGCCATCTATGGCGCGGGCTATCAGTCCAGCAGCCGGTTTTACGAACAGTCGGCCCAGGTGCTGGGCATGCGGCCCAGCCAGTACCGTGCGCGGGGCGCGTCGCAAGACATCCGCTTTGCCATCGGCCAATGCTCGCTGGGCGCCATTTTGGTAGCGCAGAGCGACCGGGGCATCTGCGCGATCTTGCTCGGCGACGACCCCGATGCGCTGCTGCGCGAGCTGCAAGACCGGTTTGCGCAGGCCCGCCTGATCGGCAGCGACGCCGCATTTGAAACCCTGGTGGCGCAGGTGGTGGCGTTTGTCGAGGCGCCCGGCCTGGGGCTGAACCTGCCGCTGGATGTGCGCGGCACCGCGTTCCAGCAGCGGGTGTGGCGGGTGCTGCAGGCCATCCCGGCCGGACAAACGGCCAGCTACGCCGAGGTGGCGCAGCGCATCGGCAGCCCCAAGGCTGTGCGGGCCGTGGCCCAGGCCTGCGCGGCCAATGGGCTGGCGGTGGCCATCCCGTGCCACCGGGTGGTGAAGAGCGATGGCGCGCTGTCGGGCTACCGCTGGGGCGTGGAGCGCAAACGCGCTCTGCTGGCGCGCGAATCCGATGCAGAAGCGACCCCACTGCCGGCGGAGAAGGTGGCATGAGCTTGGCGGCTCCTTCAGCACCCGGCACGCCAGCGGACGACGCGTGGCACCAACGCGCGGCCGCCATCGACTGGCAGGCCGCCACCGAGGCCCTGCACCAGCAGGGCAACGCCGTGCTGCCACAACTGCTGGACGCCACCGAATGCGCAGCGCTGGCCCGGCTGTACGGGCACGCGCCGGAGGGCACGTTTCGCAGCCGCGTGGTTATGCAACGCCACGGCTTTGGGCAGGGTGAATACCGGTACTTCAGCTACCCGCTGCCTGACCGGGTGGCGGGTCTGCGCGAGGCGCTGTACCCGCATCTGGCCCCCATCGCCAACCAATGGAACGCCGCGATGGGCATCGACGTGCGCTACCCCGCGCAGCATGCCGACTTCATCGGCCGTTGCCACGCGGCAGGCCAAGTGCGCCCCACCCCGCTGCTGCTGCAGTACGCTGCGGGCGACTACAACTGCCTGCACCAGGATCTGTATGGCGCGCATGTGTTTCCGCTGCAGGTGGCCATCCTGCTGTCGGAGCCGGGGCGCGACTTCTCCGGCGGCGAGTTCGTGCTGACCGAACAGCGCCCGCGTATGCAGTCGCGGGCCGAGGTGGTGCCGCTATCGCGCGGCGACGCCGTGGTGTTTGCCGTGCACCACCGCCCCGTGCAGTGCACGCGCGGGCCGTACCGCGTGCAGATGCGCCATGGCGTGAGCCGCCTGCGCAGCGGGCAGCGGCACACGCTGGGCATCATCTTTCATGATGCTGAGTGACGCTGCGCCCACAGTGCCCGCAGTGCCCTTGCAGGCAGCACACTCGCCCACAATGACCGATGCCATGACCTCCAGCCTGTTCGACGACCCACCCCAGCCCGCCGGGCCACCCGAGGTGCTGGAGCCCGGCGCCGTGGTGCTGCGCGGCTTTGCACGGGCGCAGGCGGCGGAGTTGCTGGCTGCCGTGCAGCAGATCACCGCCCAGGCACCCTTCAGGCACCTGGTGACCCCTGGCGGCCTGACCATGTCGGTAGCCATGACCAACTGCGGCGCGCTGGGCTGGGTGAGTGACCGCAGCGGCTACCGGTATGACCCCATCGACCCGCAGACCGGCCAGGCATGGCCCGCCATGCCGCTGCTGTTTCGCCAACTTGCACGCGAAGCCGCTGACACAGCTGGCTTCGCCGGTTTTGCGCCCGACGCTTGCCTCATCAACCGCTATGCCCCCGGCGCGCGCCTGTCACTGCACCAGGACCGCGAAGAAGGCAACTACGCCCATCCCATCGTGTCCGTGTCGCTGGGCGTTCCGGCGATGTTTCTGTGGGGCGGCGCGCAGCGGGCGGACAAGACCCGCCGCATCGCGCTGCTGCACGGCGATGTGGTGGTGTGGGGTGGACCGGCGCGCTTGCGCTTTCATGGAGTGCTGCCCTTGCCCGAGGCGCACCACCCGTTGACGGGTACGCACCGCATCAACCTCACATTCAGAAAGGCCGGTTGAAGTCGTCGCAGCGAGCCCGCAGCACTCAGCGCGTGGCGTAGCCGGTCCAGCCGCCAATCGATGCCAAGAGTTTGTCGGCCTGGGCGCGCCCTTTCAGGTCCTGGGCGATGGTGAGCTGCCGCCCGCCCCGCAGCTCGGCTGTGATGCGGTAGTAAACGTCGCGTTTGCTGTTGCTCTCCACCGTGTAGCTCTCCACCACCCACAGTCGGGCAATGTCGTGCGGGGGCACCTGGTGCCAGCGCAGCATCAGGCCCAGCAGACGCCGCTCGGTGCGCAGGCCGTTGTGGTCCAGCTGCACACGCAGGCTGTTGGCCAGGGCGTAGAAGCTGCCCAGCAACACCAAACCGCCCACACCGCCAAACAGCAGGCGAAACAGCCACGGTCCGACCTCGCCGGAGGACTCCTGCTCCCAGGGCACCAGCGCCCCGACGGTCAGAAACACGGTCCCCATCACTGCCAGTGCCAACTTGAGTCCCCACCACCGGCCCGCCGGAAAGTACATGGTCACCCCGCCGGGTATGCGCTCCACCCGCCCGGGCATGCCCGCCGTCAGGGGCTGGCTGCTGCTGCCCGCACTGCCCTGCGGGGCGCGGGTGGGGCGCAGCACATGCACCAGCAGACCGACGCCCACGCCGCCAAACACCACCACAAACACCATCTTCAGGGCCAGCAGGCCGGGCCGCAGGCTGCGGTCAATGACGGACTCCGACGGGTCGGACGGATGGACCCACACCTGGACCTGCGCGCCATCGCGCAACGCCTGTTCCAGCCGCGCACCCAGCGCTTCCTGAAAATCGCCCACGTTGTCGCCCCCGCCACTGATCGCGACGCGGTCCCCCTGGTATTCGCGCCCCGCCACCTGGTAGCGGTAGCTGGCCTTGACGGTGTAGGAGCTGGATTTGCTGCTGCGGCTGGTCTCCAGGCGTGCCGCCACCAGCGTGGCGGGCACGGGCTGCCACCACTGCATGCGTGCCCAGTCGTACAGCGTGGGCAGCACGCTGAGCAGCAGCATGCCCACGCCCACAGCCGCAAATGGCAGGGCAAACAGGCCCAGCAGCCAGCCGCCGGCGCGCTGGGTCTTGCCTTCAACCGAGCTGGGCGTGCGTTGCGCGGCGGGTGTGGATGAGTGTCTGGCCATGAATGAACGGGGAAAAAGACGCTGCCCACTGGCGGGCTGAGAATGCCGGGGGATTGGCTGCCTGCCGGCCGATGGAGGCCACGAACCTTGCCATGCCAGATTCTGCGGCGCGCTCCAGCACTGCGCAATCTGCCTGTGCGGGTGGCGGGCCCCACACGATGGGCTTACGGGTCTTTTGTGGTGTTTTGGGCCACAAGCGCTAGTCGAACATACCCAAATAGCTATCACTTGTATAGCAAACACCATACGTCAGCAGCACCTCCAGACCCGCCGGCACCTGCCATAACCCGCTCCATCTTTGACAGAATGCGTGCATGGTCACTGCCCCTTCCTCCTCCAGCATCGCCCCCGGCGCTCGGCCCGCCCAGTTCTGGCTCATGAAGTCCGAGCCGGACGAGTGCTCCATCGACGACGCTCTGGCCGCGCCCGATGCCACCGTACCGTGGACCGGCGTGCGCAACTACCAGGCCCGCAACTTCATGCGCGATGCGATGCAGGTGGGTGACGGCGTGCTGTTCTATCACTCCAGCTGCCCCGAGCCCGGCATTGCCGGTCTGGCCCGCGTGGTCAGCGGCACCCGCGCCGACCCCACCCAGTTCGACCCTACATCGCCTTACCACGACCCCAAGTCCCCGGCAGACAACCCTCGCTGGCTGTTGCTGGACGTGCAGGCCATTCGCAAGACGCGGCTGATCAGTCTGGCCGAGCTACGCGCCCACCCGGCACTGGCGGACATGCGGGTGCTGCAAAAAGGCAGCCGCCTTTCGATCACGCCGGTGGAGGCGTCTGAGTGGGACTACATCACTGGGGTGCTGATGCAGGGCGACTGATAGGTATTGGTGCAGTGGGGCCCAGGAAGGGTCACAAGCTGCGCTCGGCCGACACATGCCCCTTGTCGGCGTACATGGCCTGGTCCGCCGCACGCAGCAGCTCGAAGCTCGTGGTGCCGTCGCGGGGGTAAAGCGCCGTGCCCACTGCTGCTGACACACGGACCACGCGCCCCCCACCCAGGTCAATGGGCTGTTCAATGGCCGCCATCACCCGTCGCAGCGCCTGGTCCACCTCGGACGGGTCCTTCACGGCGGTGAGCACCAGCACAAACTCATCCCCCCCGATGCGGGCCGCCGTGTCGTTGCCCCGCACCTGCTCCAGCAGGCGGCGGCCGGTGATCTTGAGGACCTCGTCGCCCATGTCGTGCCCGTAACGGTCGTTGATGGGCTTGAAACCGTTGAGGTCGAAATAACACACCGCCACCTGGGTCTGGGTGCGGTCGCTCAGCGCGAAGGCCTGGGTCATGCGGTCGGCCAGCAGCAGCCGGTTAGGCAGGTGGGTGAGCGCATCATGGAACGCGATGTGCTCCACCTGCTCTTGGTACTGTCTCATCTCCGTGATGTCCTGCATGAGCCACAGCGACTCGCCCTGCCCCTCCAGCAACACCCCGTTGACGTCGATCCACACGATCTCGCCCGTCACCTTGCGCATGCGGCGCTGCTGCCGATAGTGCTGGCCGGAGGCCAGCACCGCATAAGCGTCGCGGCCAAAGGCCAGAAAGTCCTCCTGGTCCACGTACATCTCTTCGGTTGTGCGCCCCTGCAGCGTGCCAGGCGCATAGCCAAAGATGCGCTCCAGCGCCGGGTTGCGCCAGACGATGACGCGGTCCTTGACCTTGGCAATGCCGATCAGGTCGTTATCCAGCATTGCCTGCTGCTCCAGGTTCAGCGTGTGCAATTGCTGGCGCGCGGCGTGCAGCTCGCTCACGTCGTACATGATGGAGCGGCTCATCACGTAGTCGCCCTGCGCATTGAGGATGGCGGTGGACGACACGCTCACCCGGCGCTGCTCACCGCCCCGGCCGCACAGGTTGAACTCCAGCGGCCCGATCTTGCCGTTCTGCAAGAACACCGGGAAACACGCGTTGAACAGTGCCTTGCCTTCGTCGTCAAAAAAGTCGGCCGGCCCCAGCTTGCCAATCACCTCCTCGCGCGGCAGGCCCAGCCATTGCAGGGTCAGCAGGTTCAGGTGCACGTACTTGCCTTGGCGGTCGAGCGCGTAGTACCCGCAGGGGGCGTGGTCATACAGGTCCTGGAACCGCTCGGAGGCCTGTGCCAGCTCGGCTTCGAGCTGTCGGCGCTCGGTCACGTCACGCCCTACCGACTGCCACTCCACCAACTGGCCGTCGTCGTCATAGAGCGCGCGGTTGCTGAATTGGCACCAGCGGATAGCGCCATCGCCCGCCACCACGCGGTTTTCCACCACCACCACAGGCTGTGCGGGGCTGACACCCTGCAGCGCCCGCGTGACCATGGGCAGGTCGTCCGGGTGCACGATGGGCGCCCACACCTGGCCCACGACCTCATCGCGGCGCAGGTGGAACAGACGGCAGAACGCCTCGTTCACAAAGGTCATGCGGTTGCCGGCATCAAACCGGCAAATCATCTCGGTCTGGTCCTCCAGGATGGAGAGATACCGCTGCTCGCTCTGGTGCAGGGCCTGCGTGCGCTCGGCCACGCGCTGCTCCAGCTCGGCATTGGCGCTTTGCAGCGCGGCCCGCCCCTCCAGCAGGCCTTGCGCCATATTCTCCAGGGCCGAGCGCAGGTACTGAAACTCCAGCGTCTTCACATCGACGTGGAGCGCGGCCACCTGCCCGGTGGCTTGCACCTCTTGCGCGGCATGGGCCAGGCGCTCCAGCGGCTGGCTGAATCGCCGTGCCACCCAGTACGCCAGCCCGGCAAGCAAGGCCGCCATCAGCCCCAGCAACAGCGCCAGCAGGGTGTGCAGACGGCTGATGGGCTGCAGGGCCATCTCCAGCGGCTGCCGCGTGACCAGCAGCCAGCCCAGGTCGGTGGCGGTCTGCGCGCGCACAGACACGACCGCCGTCAGGTACGGCTGCGGGGACGCACCGCCCCACGACATCACGCGGAAAGCGCCAGGCTCTGGCAGGATGGGCAAGGACGCACGGGGCTGATCCACCGCACCTTCGGTGTTGATCACGCCATCCTTGTTGACCAGCATCACCTCCAGCCCACTCGCCAAGGGCGAGGACGGGCTGGCGCGCTGGATGATGTCCTGCACCCAGGCCCAATTCACATGGGCGGCGACCACGCCTTTGAAGGCCGAGTCCTGACCACGCACCGGCGAGGCATAGTCCATGAAGCGCAGCGGCACCTGGCTGCCCGGCGCGCGCAGCACCTTATCCAGCAGCACCGCGTCGTGCGCATCGCCCACATAAGGGCCCTGGCGGCCTGCGTCAAACCAAGGCCGCTGAGAAACATCCTGACCCAGCAGCAAGTTGCCGGTAGCTACCTGCACCATGCCCTGGGTGTCGGTCACGCCAATCCATGAATAGAACGGATAAGACTGCCGGAGCTGTTCCAAGTGAGCCTGCAGTTGCGGATCGTAGCTCGAGCCCTGGGTCAGCATCGGCAAGTGGCTCAGCAGCGAAATCTCGCGCTCGCGCTCTTGCATGCCCTGGGCCAGTGCCAGCGCAATCGGCTGGCTGGAGTTCATGAGCGACTGCCCGCTCAGGTCCGTGAGCTGGCGCGTCAACAACTCGTCGGCCAGCAAGCCCACCGCCAGGCCGGTGGCCACAGCAGTACCGCCAAACAGCAGGGTCAGGCGCGCTCGCGTGGTGTGCAGCCAGCGGGACACGGAGGAAGTCAGATGCATGAAATCGGGAAGTGCAGGATGCAGAACGCCTCCATTCTGTCAGCGAACCCTGCGCCCCATACGCTGTGTGGCGCAAAGCAGCGCGGGGAGAAACCCGCATGCATGTCCTCTATGCTGGCGCCATGCACGCCACCAAAACCCTGCTTGTCGTCTACCACTCCCACACCGGCGGCACCCGCCAGATGGTGGAGGCCGCCGTTGCTGGCGCCCAGGCGGCTGACAGCGGGGTGGCAGTACGGCTCTTGCGTGCACCCGAGGCCCAGGTAGCCGATGTGCTGGCGGCCGATGGCTACCTGTTTGCCACGCCTGAAAACCTGGCGGCGTTGAGCGGTCTGCTCAAGGACTTTTTTGACCGCACGTACTACGGCGCACTCGACCAGATCAATGGCCGCCCCTATGCCAGCCTGGTCTGCGCTGGCAGCGACGGCACCAACGCAGCCCGCCAGATCGCACGCATCGCCACCGGCTGGCGCCTGCGGCCGGTGGCAGACCCGCTGATCGTCTGCACCCACGCGCAAACGCCCGAGGCCATCCTGGCCCCCAAGCAGATTGGCCCGGCCGACCTGGAGCGCTGCCGCGCGCTGGGAGAGGCCATGGCGGCGGGGCTGGGGATGGGGGTGTTTTAGAGCGGCTAACAAGACTCTTCTGGCGTCGTTGCCATGTCTTGTCGTACTGCTCGTACTGCATGCGACACAGCGCCTAGCCAGAACCGCTTCGCTGAGTTTTGTCAGCCGCTCTTAGGCTGCCGCCGCCAGTTCAGGCGCTTGGTACACCAGCACCTTCAGCGCCCGCTCCGGCTGCACATCGGCAAACACGGGTGGATTGGCCACACGCTCCACAAACCGCAGATCAGGCGCCAGCTCCTGCATCTGGTCCTGCAAAAAGGCCAGCCCCAGCTCAGGCGCATTGAGGCACAGCAGTGCATGGCCGCCAGGGGCCAGCAGGTCGGGCAGGCGGCGCATCAGGCGGGCGTAGTCCTTTGTGGCGACAAAGCTGCCCTTCTGGTAGCTGGGCGGGTCCACGATGACCAGGCCGTAGGGCCCACTGCGGTTGATCTTGCCCCAGCTGCTGAAGATGTCGTGCGGCAGGAAGGTGGCGCCCGAGGTGATGCCGTTGAGCTGGTGGTTCTGCTGTCCGATGCCAATGGCGCCATGGCTCATGTCCACATTGACCACTTGTTTGGCGCCAGCCTGCAGCGCCACCACAGAAAAAGCACAGGTGTAGGCAAACAGGTTCAGCACCTTGAGGCCGTAGCGGTCCTGGCTACGCGCGGCGGCGTAGTCGTGCACCCAGCGGCGGCCCGCGGCCATGTCCAGGAACAGGCCGTGGTTCTGGCCGCGCAGCACATGCACGCGGTAGCGCAGGCCCGCTTCAGTGACCACATGGGGGTCGGGCACGGCACCGGCCATCAGGCGCGTTTCGCTGCGCCCTTCAATGCGCAGGGCCTCGCCCCGATGCTGGAACACCCAGTTCAGCGGCTCGCCCGCAGGTGCAATTTGAGACCAGCGCACCTGCAGCGCAGCGCCAATGGTCTCCAGTTCGGCTTCGCTGGCTGGCGCAAAGCTGGTCAGCACCAGCACCGGCGGGTACGCGTCCAGCACCCACTGCTCGCAGCCCGGAAACAAACCACCCCGGCCGTGGAAGACGCGCTGGGCGTCGGTGGGCAGGGGCATGGCGGCAATGGCGTCGAGCAGGGCTTGCATGGAGAAGAATGGCGGCAAAAAAACAGTTTGAGAATCAAAACGGCACCAAGCGCTAGTCCATCATGCCTGAGCAGCTATTGATTCAATAGCAATTCCGCATTATCACCGCAGGCGCTGGCGCAGATACCCACCAGCGACAGCGAATGCCATCGGCCTACCTAGACCAGCGAATCGTCGCCAGACAGCCCCTGCCGCCCCAGCCACTGCTTGCGCGACGTGCGCAGCTTGAAGCGCTGACGGTAGGCCCCTGGCGTCACCCCCGCCACCCGGGTGAACACCTTGCGAAAACTGCCCGTGTCGTTGTAGCCGCATTGCTGCGCCACATCGTCCACCGTGAGGTAGGTGGTCTGCAGCAGCGCCTGGGCCTGGGCAATGCGCAGCCGGTGCAGGTAGTCCTGCGGTGTTTCGCCGTGCACCTGGGCAAACCAGCGCAGCAAGGTGCGTGGGCTGGTGGCCGCGGCGCGCGCCGTGGCCTGCAGGCTGTAGGGCTCGTTGCGGTGGTCCTGCAGCCAGCGCCGCGCCTGCTCCAGCGCGCCCGCAGCCAGGGGGTGGCCAGTAGGGGTCTCCATGGCGGTGGTGGCGGTCAGCTGGCGCTGGGGGTCGAACAGCAGCGCGTGCGATGCGGCCTGCGCCAGCTCGGCCGCCGGTGTCTGGGCCAGCAGGTCCAGCATGGCCGCCAGGGTGTCCTGCAGCGAGGCCGTGGTCCATAGGGCGCCATCGCGCTGCCAGGTTCGTTCCCGCTGCCAGATCACTTCAGCCGCATCGGCCGTTCTGGCGCCGCTCTCGCTGGACTGCAGCACGATGGACGGCGCAAAAACCCACGGCAACGCCGCCTTGCGCCCCGCCAGCAGGCCACAGTGCGCCAGCAGGCTGGACCCGTTGAACAGCGCCGCCACCAGCCCGCCCCGCTGCAGGTGGCCCCGCAGCATGGCGCCAAAGTGCTGGCTGTAGCGTTGACTGATCTCGCGCAATTGCGGCCCGGTAGGGACGAGCCAACCGGGGATGACGACCACATCCAGCACCTCTGGGCCCTGTTCTGCGCCGGGCACCGGCGGCGGTGCGGCATCGCGCTCCTGCGGCATGCGCAGCCAGAACCAGCGCACCACAGGCTGCGCGCCCCCGGGGCGCATCGCCGCCAGCATGTTCATGGCGCGCAGGGCGTCCACTGCAGCGGCGGCGGTGCTTGCAATGCTGCCGTGCCCCCAGAGGATGCCCACGTTCAGGCAGGACGGCAGTGCAGTTTTGGCAGTGGACATGGTGGCGATCTTGCCACCCTTTGTGGCCAAACCGCCACCGCTTGACAGTGTTACCGGGCAGTAGCATGACCATGCGACGACAGCGCCCCGCAGCCATTGCCTGCGTTGCGGGCCCACACAAACGGAGACACCCACCCATGCACGAACCCTCAACCCACCGCAGCCTTTCAATGGCCCTGACCACCCTGGCCGCGGCCTGCACCGCCCTCTTTCTGGCGGGCTGTGCCAGCCAGCCAGGCGCTGCAGGCACAGACCGCAACGTGACCATTGAGCGCACCAGCTACGGCATTCCGCACATAACCGCGAACGACCCCGAGTCGCTGGCCTATGGCGTGGCGTACGCCTACGCGCAAGACAACGTCTGCATGACGGCCGACCAGCTCGTCACCGCGCGCGGCCAGCGCAGCAGCACCTTCGGCGCCCAGACCATCGGGCTGCTGGGCCGCCGCTACATCCCCAACGCGCAGATCGACCTGTTCATGGCCGCCCACATGGACGACGCCATGCTGGAGCGCGCCTGGGCCCAGACCAGTGCCGAAACGCAGGCCCTGGCGCGCGGCTATGTGGCAGGCTACAACCGTTTTCTGGCCGACAACGCCGCCACGCTGCCCGAGGCCTGCCGGGGCAAGCCCTGGGTGCAACCCATGACCATGGCCCAGTACCGCCGCATGGCCGAGGTGGTGGCCGTGCAGGCCGGCATTGCCGCGCTGGCCGACGGCATGCTGGGCGCCCAGCCGCCCGCCGCCAAGGCGGCGCAGGCACCCGCCGCTGACGTGAACCTGGCCGATGCCGCCCAGGCGCTGCGCGATGTGGGCCTGCTCGACTCGCCCCTGGGCTCCAACGCCTGGGCCTTTGGCAAGGACGTGACGGCCAACGGCAGCGGCATGCTGCTGGGCAACCCGCACTTCCCGTGGAGCGGCCCCAACCGCTTCTATGAAATGCACCTCACCATCCCCGGTCAGATGGACGTGATGGGCGTGGGCATCGGCACCTACCCCATGGTCTCCATCGGCTTCAACAAGGACGTGGCCTGGTCGCACACGGTGTCCACCGGCAAGCGCTTCACCTTCTACGAAGTGATGCTGGCCGAAGGCGACCCCACCACCTACCTGGTGGACGGCATGCCCGAGAAGATGACCGCCCGCAAGGTCAGCGCGCAGATCCCCGGCCCGGACGGCAAGCTGCAGACGCAAGAGCACACCGTGTGGTCCACCCGCTGGGGCCCGCTGGTGGTGGTGCCCCGCGCGGGCCTGACCTGGAACGCCAAGACCGCCTACGCCCTGCGCGACGCCAACACCGGCAACACCCGCATGATGGATGCGGCCCTGGCCTTTGCGCGTGCCCGCTCGGTGCAAGACCTGCACAAGGCCCACGCCAACCTGGGCCTGCCCTGGGTGAACACCCTGGCGGCGGACCGCAGCGGCCAGACCATGTATGCCGACGTGAGCGTGGTGCCCGATGTGGACGCCGCCCAACTCGCCCGTTGCGCCCCCAGCCAGCCCGCCGCCGCACTGCGCGCTGCAGCCGGCCTGGTGGTGCTGAACGGATCACGCGCCGAGTGCGACTGGCGCCGCGACAGCGCATCACCCGTGCCGGGACTCATCCCCATCGGCCGCATGCCGGTGGCCTTCCGCACAGACTGGGTGCATAACAGCAACGACAGCTTTGTCTACACCCACCCCGGCCAGAAGTTTGACGGCATCTCGCCCTTGGTGGGCGACGCCAGCCTGACCCGGCCACGCACCCGCGCCGGTCTGGCGGAGATTCCTGAAATGCTCAGCCGCGGCAAGGTCACGCTGCAGGCCATCCAGGGCCAGTTGTTCGAGAACCGCAACTTCATGGCACAAGTGGTGGTGCCCGACCTGCTGGCCGCCTGCGACAAGGCGCCCACGGCCGAATCGCGCGACGGCTGCGCGGCCCTGAAAGGCTGGGACCGCCGCAACAACATCGATGCCCGCGGCGCCCATGTGTTCCGCGAGTTCTGGCGCACCGCGCGCAACATCCCCGGCGTGCACCGCGTGCCCTTCGACCCTGCGCAACCCGTGGCCACCCCGGCAGGCCTGAAGATGGATGACGCTGCCACCGCCGCCAAGGTGTGGGAGGCGCTGGACGGCGCCGTCAAAGCCATCCGCACCAGCGGCTACACGCTCGACGCCACGCTGGGCAGCGTGCAACGCCCCGCCATCACCGAAGAAGCGGTTGCGCTGCACGGCGGCGAGGAGTTTGAAGGCGTGCTCAACAACCTGGGCCGCCAGGAGCCCGCGCCCATCAACAAGGCAGGCCTGCGCATCGACTACGGCACCAGCTATGTGCAGACCGTGACCTTCGACGCCAAGGGCCCGGTGGCCCAGGCCATCCTGACCTACGGCCAGTCCACCAACCCCGCATCGCCCCACGCCAATGACCAGATGCGCGAGTTCTCGGCCAAGCGCTGGCACACCCTGCCCTTCCACCGCGACGACGTGGTGAAGGCGCGCGTGGGCGAGCCACTGCGGCTGGTGCGGCCCTGATGACCTGTGGGGGACGCTTTTTTACCGGGCGGTGCCTCGCAGCTCCAAGGCCACATGCTGCAGCAGCATGATGGTCTTGCCGTCCTGAATCGTGCCGTTGGCAATGCCCGCCAGGGCGTCGGCCAGCGGCATCTCGATCACCTCGATGTCTTCACCCTCCCCCTCCAGCCCACCGCCGCTGCGGATCCGGTCACCGGGGTCGTATTCCGCGATGAAAAAGTGCAGCTTTTCCGTCACCGAACCTGGGCTCATGTAGGCCTCGAACACCTTGCGCGGCTGGCGCACGCGGTAGCCGGTTTCTTCCTCGGCCTCGCGGCGGATGCAAGTTTCGGGGTCGTCGCCGTCGAGCAGGCCTGCGCAGGTCTCAATCAGCAGACCGTCGGCGCAGCCGTTGAGAAAAGCGGGCAGCCGGAACTGGCGCGTGAGTACCACCGTGCTACGGCGCGGATCGAACAACAGCAGCGCAGCGCCGTTCCCCCGGTCATAAGCCTCGCGGCTCATCGTCTGCCATTGGCCGTCGCGCCTGCGCTGTGAGCAGGTGACCTTGCGCAGCACATACCAGTTGTCGGAGAGCACTTGCACATCCAGCAGCTTCACATGCTCGGTGCGGGCGTTCAGCTCGGCGATGGGGACATCGGGCACGGCGCGGCTCATGCAAGGCTCCCTTTTGGCCGGCTTGGGTGGTGACATACGGCGGGCGCCTGCAGGAAGGCAGTGTGGTCTGGTGGTAAGTACATGGTTTTGACAAGATTGATTTACGCAATATCATGCACAAACATGCAACTTCGTGCAATCACCGGATTTAACCCTTCATGCTGACCACCCAACGCAAACAGCTGCTGCTGGCTCGACTTCAGCAAGACGGCCAGATCGTGGCCAAGGCCTTCAGCGAGGAGCTGGGGATCTCGGAAGACACCGTACGGCGTGACCTGCGCGAGCTGGCGGCCGAGGGCCGCTTGCAGCGTGTGCACGGCGGCGCCCTGCCCGCCTCGGCCGCCATGGGCAATCTGCAGGCGCGTGAGCAGCTGGCCCCCGATGACAAGCGCGCCCTGGGCCGCGCCGGGGCCGCGCTGGTGTTGCCCGGCCAGGTCGTGATCCTGGACGGAGGCACCACATCGCTGCAGGTGGTGCAGCACCTGCCGCTGGACTTGCGCGCCACCGTGGTCACGCACAGCCCGGCCGTGGCCGTGGCGCTGGCTACGCACACGCAAGTGGAGGTGCTGGTGCTGGGGGGGCGCTTGTTCCGCCACTCGATGGTGAATGTGGGGGCCAGCGTGGTCGAGGCCGCAGGCCAGTTGCGGGCCGACCTGTACCTGATGGGCGTGACCGGTGTGCATGCCGAGGCCGGCCTGACCACGGGAGACTTCGAGGAAGCCGCCGTCAAGCGCGCCCTGCACCAGCGGGCGGCAGAGACAGTGGTGCTGGCCTCCCTCGACAAGCTGGGTACGGCATCGCCGTTCAGCGTGGCCCCCTTGCGCGAACTGGCCGCGTTGGTGGTGCCCGCCGCCACGCCACAGGCGCTGCGCAAAAAGCTGCAGGCCGGAGGGGCCAAGGTAGAGATTGCCGCAGGCTGATCCTGCAAACAGGCAATCAGGCAGCAGCGGCGCCACCGCCCTGGCGCAGGTGCGCGACCAGGGCTGCGGCGAAGCCGGTCAGAACGGTCCCCTTGCGCACGCAAATCTGCAGGTCGCGCTGCGCCCAAGGCTCGTCAAGCTCCACCAGCACCGGCGGCTCGCTCAGGCCCGCCACCTGCAGGGCCGCACCCCGGGGCACCAGGCCGATGCCCACGCCCGCGCCCACCATGCGGCACACGGCCTCGAAGCTGCGCACCTGAATGCGCACATCCAGGTGCCGCCCCAGCGCGGCGGCGGCATTGGTCGTGAAGGTGTGGATGGCCGAGCCCGCGTGCAGCATCACAAAGGCCTGGTCCAGCACCTCGGCAAAGCCCACGCGGCCACGCCCTGCCAGTGCATGGCCTGCGGGCACGATGAGCACCAGGCGGTCCTGCCGGTAGGGCGCCAGCTCCACCCCGGCGCCCGTGCCGCTGTCTGCCAGCACGCCCACCTCGATTTCGCCATTGGCCACGGCCACCACAATTTCGGCGCTGGTGCGCTCTTCCAGGCTCACGCTGACCTGGGGGTGCCGCTTGAGAAAGCCCGCCAAGTCGTCCGGCAAAAAGGTATGGGTGGCATGTGTGTTGGCCCACAGGCTCACATGGCCGCGAATGCCGGTGGCAAAGGGCGAGAGGTTGGCATGCATCTGCTCAATGCTGGCCAGCACTTGGCGGGCGTTGCGCAGCAGTGCCTCGCCTGCACGGGTCAGCGCCACACCGCGCGTCTGGCGCTCGAACAGGGACGTGTTCAGCGCCTCCTCCAGCCGCCGCAGCCGGTGGCTGGCCGACGACGGCGCCAGGTAGGCACGTGCGGCGCCGCGTGTGAGGTTGCGCTCTTCGGCAATGGCGACAAACAGGCGCAGGTCGGTCAGGTCGTAGTTCAAAGCGGGCCCCTGGCGTTCGCCAGTAACGAACGCATGCTTGCTGGATCAGCAATTGTGCCTTGCAGCATTCAAAGGCAGGATGCCAGCCATTCCGATACAAAGTATGCAAATCGTTCGGCCGAACCGCACGAAACGCGCAAAACCACTCTATGCCCTGGAAAAACTGGTCCTCCGAACGCCTTGGTCTCGCCCTTGCCATACTTGCGGCGTTGGGTTTCTCCTTCAAAGCCATTTTTGTGAAGCTGGCCTATGCTGTGCCGCAGGCCGTGCCGGTAGACTCCGTCACCCTGCTGTGCCTGCGCATGGCGTTTTCGGTGCCCGTGTTCGCCTGGGTGGGCTGGCGCGCCAGCCGCAACCTGGCCCCGCTGGCGGGGCGCGACTGGCTGGCCATCGTGGCGCTGGGCCTGCTGGGCTACTACGGCGCGAGCATTCTCGACTTCATCGGCCTGCAGTACATCACCGCCAGCCTGGAGCGGCTGATCCTCTTCACCTACCCTACGCTCACCATCGTGATCGGCGTGCTCTTCATGGGCAAGCGGGCATCTCGCCAGGAGCTGGGTGCGCTGTTGCTGTCCTACGCAGGCATTGGTCTGGCCTTTGCGCACGACCTGCATGTGGCGGGCGATTCGCACGCCGTGTTGGTGGGCGCAGGGTTTGTGTTTGGCTCGGCCGTGTCGTATGCGTTCTACCAGGCGGGCAGCGAGCCTGCCATCCGCCGCATGGGCGCGGCGCGCTTCACGGCGCTGGCGATGCTGGTCTCCACGGGCGCCACACTGCTGCATTTTGTGGTGTCGCAGCCTGCGGGTACGCTGGTGCAGCCTGCGCCGGTCTACCTGCATGCGCTGGGCATGGCTGTGTTCTCCACGGTGTTGCCGGTGTTCATGACCTCGGCCGCGATCCGCCGCATCGGTGCCTCCAAGACCGCGCTGATCGGCACATTGGGGCCCATCCTGACAATCTTTTTTGGCGTCTGGCTGCTGGATGAACCGTTGACCTGGTGGCAGATGGGTGGTGCGGCGCTGGTGCTCGCGGGGGTGATGTTGATCGGGCGCCGCAGCGCACCCACACCCTTGCCGAAGGCCGCCAAGCCTGCGATGTAGACCCGCCGTCTGCCGGACTGACTGGCTAGGGCAGGTTTTCCCGAAAGATGACCTGGCTGCGAGTGACCTCCACGCCGCTCGTGGCGTCCCGCCCGTCCCGCAGGTTGGCAAAGATGCGCACGCAGTTCATCACCGCGCCGAGCGGGTTCTGGGTGATGACCGCATCCATGGTGCCGTCGATCAGCAGCGCGCGGGTGTCCGGCGTGAGGCCGTGGCCGATAAAGACCACCTTGTGCTCCAGCCCAGCTTCCTTGAGGGCGCGGCCGATGCCTTCGGCGCCGCCGCCGATGTTGTAGATGCCGGCCAGGTCCGGGTGCTGCTCCAGCAGGCTGCGCGCCTGCTGGTAGTTGCGCTCGGCATCGTCCTGGCCCTCGCGCACGCCCACCACCTGCACCAGCGGAAACTGCTCTTCAAACAAGTGCAGAAAGCCCGCCTCGCGCTCCTCATGCGCGCGGTAGCGCAGCGAGCCCACGATCATCGCCACGCGGGCGTTGCGGCTGTGCGCCAGCGGGCCCATGAAGCGGGCAATGAGGTAGCCCGCGGTGCGGCCCGCGGCGCGGTTGTCCAGGCCCACATAGGCCGCCCGGCGCGAGCTCGACAGGTCCGAGATCAGCGTGACGGTGGGCACACCTTGATCGGCCAGTTGGGCCACGGCTTCACGCACCACGGGGTGCTCCAGCGCCATGAAGGCAATGCCGTCGCAGCGCTTGCCATGGTGCAGTAGCGCTTTGGCCAAAGCATCTGGGTTGAAGCTCTCGATGTAGGCCGCCTGGCAGCGCACGTTGAACGGTGCCCAGTGCTCCTGCGCGTAGCCGATCACGTCACCCAGCATCTGCAAAAAGCGGTTGCTGCCTTCGGGGATCAGAACCATCAAACGCAGGGGCTGTGGCTGGGCCTGCAGCGTCGCGTGCGCCTCTGCCTGCGGCAAATACCCCAGGCTGATGGCCGCCTGCATCACGCGCTGCACGGTGGCACTGCGTACGCCCGCGCGCTGGTTGAGCACCCGGTCCACCGTGGCGGTGGAGACGCCGGACAACTTGGCGATATCGGGGATGCGGGGGTGTTTGGACATAAAAACCAATCAAATTCCATCATATTGTTTGCTGGTATTTGATGAATTCTACGGATAGTATCACTGCAGCTTCGGTGCCGAAAGGCATCAAATTCGATCAGTACAAACCCTAGATTGCGGCGGCACAGACCGACTGCACAGGAGACAAGTCCATGCCTGATAGCCCTTCTTCCTTCCGCCGACGTTCGCCCTGCACCGCCCGCCTGGGCTAGATCGCTGCTGCGGCTCCATGCAATACGAATTCGACTTTGCCAGCGTGCTGGCGAACTGGCCCCAGTTTCTGCAAGGGGCTTGGATGACCATCCTGCTGTCCTTCCCGGCCACCGTCTTCGGCTTTGTCGGCGGCACGCTTCTGGCCATTGGCCGGCGCGGCCACACCCCTTGGGTGGCCAAGGCCTGTGGCGCCTACGTGGAAGTGCTCCGCAACACGCCGCTGCTGGTGCAGGTGTTCCTGGTGTTCTTTGGCCTCGCCAGCCTGGGCTGGAGGGTGCCTGCGTTTGCGGCGGCGTTGCTGACGCTGGTGATCAACGTGGCGGCCTACACCTGCGAAATCATGCGCGCCGGCATGGACTCCATCCACAAGGGCCAGATCGAGGCCGCCGAATGCCTGGGCCTGACGCGGCGGCAGGTGTACTGGCATGTGGTGCTGCGTCCTGCCATGGAGAAGGTCTACCCGGCGCTCACCAGCCAGTTCGTGCTGCTGATGCTGGCCTCGTCCATCACCTCGCAGATCTCGGTGGAGGAGCTCACGGCCATCGCGGCCCGCGTGCAGTCTGAAACCTTCCGCCCCTTCGAGGCCTACATCCTGGTCGCCGTGGCCTACCTGGTGCTGTCGCTGCTGATGCGTGCCGGGCTGTGGCTGTTTGGCCAGATCGTGTTCACGCGCCAACGCAAACTGAGGAGCGCCAAATGATCGACGGTGGACTGAATGCCTACCACCTGCAGTACCTGCTGTTCGGCGCGCTGTGGACCATCGGCCTGTCGCTGATCGCCTTTCTGGGCGGCGGGCTTGCCGGGGGCGTGATTGCGCTGTGCCGCGTCAGCCCCATCAAGGCGGTGCGCTGGGCCGCGATTGCGTGGATCCAGATCATCCAGGGCACGCCGCTGCTGGTGGTGCTGTTCCTGTGCTACTTCGGCCTGTCCATCATGGGGCTGGAGCTGCCCGCCATCGTGGCCGCCAGCATCGCGATGATTGTTTACGTCAGTGCCTACCTGGGCGAGATCTGGCGCGGCTGCATCGAATCGGTGCCGCGCACGCAGTGGGAGGCGGCCGAATGCCTGGCCCTGTCGCGCACCCAGCGCATGCGGCTGGTGGTGCTGCCCCAGGCGGTGCGCATTGCCACCCCGCCCACGGTGGGCTTCATGGTGCAGATCGTCAAGAACACGTCGCTCGCGTCGATCGTGGGGTTCATCGAGCTGGTGCGTGCCGGGCAGCTCATCAACAACTCTATCTTCCAGCCGTTCACCGTGTACCTGCTGATTGCCATCGTTTACTTCGCGATGTGCTACCCGTTGTCGGTATGGAGCCGCAAGCTGGAGCAGCGCCAGCAGTTTGGAAACCGTGGCACAGCCACCCATTCTGTGACCACCGCATGAAACAAGAAGACACCATGAACCTCGCCCGAGACGCTGCCGTGCAACCCTCCCAGCCAGCGGCTTCGCCTGCGCACACCGTCGTTGAGCTGAAGGATGTGCACAAGAGCTTTGGCAGCAACCAGGTACTCAAGGGCGTGTCGTTCGCCATCCCCAAGGGCCAGGTGGTGGCCATCATCGGCAAGAGCGGGTCGGGCAAAAGCACGGCGCTGCGCTGCATCGACCGGCTGGAGATCATCGACAGCGGCACCATCCACGTGTGCGGCCATGCGGTGCACGACCCGGCCATCGACCTGCGCCAGCTGCGCCAGGACGTGGGCATCGTGTTCCAGAGCTACAACCTGTTCCCGCACCTGACGGTGGAGCAGAACATCACGCTCGCCCCCAAGGCCGTCAAGAACCTGTCCGCCGCCCAGGCGCGCGCCATTGCCGCCCGCACCCTGCAGCAGGTGGGCCTGGCCGACAAGGCACAGGCTTACCCCGAGCAGCTTTCGGGCGGCCAGCAGCAGCGCGTGGCCATTGCCCGGTCGCTGGCGATGGAGCCGCAGGTGATGCTGTTCGACGAAGTGACCTCGGCCCTGGACCCGCAGCTCACCGGCGAGGTGCTGCGCGTCATCGAATCGCTGGCCCAAGGCGGCATGACCATGGTGCTGGTCACCCACGAGATGGAATTTGCCGCGCGCGTGGCCGACACCGTGATCTACATGCACGAGGGCAAGGTCTGGGAGACCGGCCCCGGCGACATGCTGAAGAACCCGCAAACGGCCGAGCTGCGCGACTTTCTGTCGCACGGGCTGTGATCCGTTCCTTTTTTTGATTCCCTTGCCAAAAACCACCAGGAGACATTTCACATGACCGCTTCACGTACCCGCATCCTGCGCCGCGCCCTGCTCGCCACCGCCGCAGCCGCCCTGTGCCTGCCCGCCATGGCAGACCTGGCCGAGATCAAGTCCGCCGGCAAACTGCGCGTGGGCATCGACTTTGGCGCGCCGTTCTATGGCTATGTGGACGAGAAGATGAAGCCTGTGGGCTCGGACGTGGAAGCGGCCGAGTTGCTGGCCAAGGACCTGGGGCTGACGCTGGAGATCGTGAACACCACCAACTCCGCGCGCATCCCCAACCTGCTGTCGAACAAGGTGGACCTGATCATCTCGTCGCTCTCCATCACGCCCGAGCGCCAGAAGGCCGTGGACTTCTCCATGCCCTACGGCGCCATCCAGGCGGCCGTGGGCGCGCCCAAGGGCCTCAAGCTCACCAGCATCGACGACCTGGCCGGCAAGACGGTGGCCGTAACGCGCGGTGGCCCGCAGGACAAGATCGTGACCGAACGCGCGCCGCAGGCCAAGGTGGTGCGCTTTGACGACGAATCCGCCTCCATCACCGCCGCCGCCACGGGCCAGGCCGACATCGTGGCCATCACGCCGCCCATCATCGCGGCCATTGCCAAGAAGAACCCCGCCCGCGAGTTCGAGACCAAGTTCATCCTGCAGTCCTACCAGCTGGGCATGGCCATGCGCAAGGGCCAACCCGAGCTGATGAAGGCCGTCAACGGCTGGATCAAGACCAACCTGACCAACGGCAAGCTCAACGACATCCACCTGAAGTACGCGGGCGTGCCGATCCCCAAAGAAATCATCGACGGCGCCAAGTAAGCGCCTTCCAACCCAGCGCCTGCAACGTGGGGCGGCATGACGGGCGGTGGGCCATGCCACCCGCCCGGCTGCGCCCTGCCCCGCACCATCACCACCAAAGGAAATTCTTATGAGCCGTCATTTCGGCGCCATCCGCCAGCTGGGCTATGTGGTCCACGACATCGAAGCCGCAATGGACTATTGGAGCAAGACCCTGGGCGTCGGCCCCTGGTTCTACAACCCCAAGGTTCCGATCAAGAACTACGTCTACCGGGGCGAGTCGCACGAGCCGCACAACTCTGTGGCGCTGGCCAACTCGGGCTACGTGCAGGTCGAGCTGATCCAGACCCGCAACGAGGTGCCCTCGATGTACCGCGACTTTTTGCAGGCCGGGCGCACCGGGCTGCAGCACGTGGCCTACTGGACCAGCGACTACGACGCTGACCTGGCGCGGCTGACCGCCCAGGGCTTCAAGGCGGTGATGAGCGGCGAGGTGGGTGAAAAGGGCCGGTTTGTGTACTTCGACACCGAGTACCACCCGGGCACGGTGATCGAGCTGTCGGAAGTGGCTGGCCCCAAAGGCCGCATGTTCGACCTGATCCGCGCCGAGTCGGAAACCTGGGACGGCAAGACCGACGCGGTGCGCCCCTTTCCGGACCTCTCCAAGATCTGATTTCAAGCTAAATAGCCCTTTACCGCCTGTCCATAAAGCGCTAGCAGCTATCAAAACCATAGTGCACTCTGCCCATGTCCCCAGACCGCTTTGAAGCCACCTATCTGATCGAAACCCCGCTGGACCCCGCCCACGTGGCCGAGGTACTGGCGGGCGAGCAATCGTGTGGCACCTTCACCCGGGTGGAGGGCGAGACCGATGCGCTGCGCGAACGCGCCCGCGCCACGGTCGAATCCATCGAGCTGCTGGACGTGGCGCTCGTCCCCTCGCTGCCCAACGGCTGGATGCAGCGGCGCGGCATGTTCGGCACGCCGCAGACCTGGCAGCGCGCCCGGCTGCGCGTGAGCTTTCCGTGCGGCAACATCGGCCCCAACCTGCCGACGCTGGCAGCCACGGTGTCGGGCAACCTGTTCGACCTGGGCGAGGTCACCGGCTTGCGACTGGAGTCGATGAAGCTGCCTTGCGCCTACCGCGAGCAGTTTGACCTGCCCCGCCAAGGTATTGCAGGCACACGCGCGCTGACCGGCGTGCAGGGCCGGCCGCTCATCGGCACCATCATCAAACCCAACGTGGGTTTATCGGCCGAAGAAACCGGTGAACTGGCGGGCCGCCTGTGCGCCGCCGGGGTGGACTTCATCAAGGATGACGAGGTGTGCGCCAACCCGGTGCACGCCCCGCTGGCCGACCGCGTGAAATCCGTGATGCGCCGTGTGCGCGCCCACCAGGACAAGACCGGCAAGCTCGTGATGGTGGCGTTCAACATCACCGACGAGACCGATGCCATGCGCCGCCATGCCGACCTGATTGCCGCCGAGGGTGGCAGTTGTGTGATGGTCAGCCTGAACTGGTGCGGCTACTCCGCCGTGCAGACGCTGCGCCGCCACACACAGCTGGCCTTGCACGGCCACCGCAATGGCTACGGCGCCCTGTCGCGCCACCCGTTGCTGGGCTTTTCGTTCAACGCCTGGCAGACGCTGTGGCGCCTGGCGGGTGTGGACCACATGCATGTCCACGGCCTGCAGGGCAAGTTCTCGCAGACCGATGAGGAAGTGATCGAATCCGCCCACGACACCCTGGCCCCGCTGTGCGAAGGGCTGGACGACCGCGTGCTGCCTGCGTTCTCCAATGGTCAATGGGCTGGCACCGTGCCCGCCACCTGGGACAGCGTGCGCAGCAACGATCTGCTGTTCATGTCCGGCGGCGGTATTCTGGCCCACCCCGATGGCGCGGCTGCTGGCGTGGCCAGCCTGCAGCAGGCGTGGGACGCGGTGCAGAACGGCAAGACGCTGGCCCAGCGCGCGGAACATGCCGTTGAACTGCGCCACGCCATTGACTTCTTTGGCAAGAAGCACTGAACCATGTCCACCACAGCTCCCCGGTTTGGCTGGTACGCCGACGACTTCACCGGAGCCACCGACACCCTGGCCGTACTCGCACGGGCAGGCCTGCGGTCCATGCTGTTCATGGGCGTGCCCAGCGCAGAAGCTTTGATCGCAGCCGGGCCGCTGGACGCCGTGGGCATTGCAGGCGCCGCGCGCGCCATGCCGCCCGAGGCCATGCGCGCAGAACTGGCACCCGTGGGCCGCTTTTTCAGGCAGATCGCGCCCAACGTGTTGCACTACAAGGTGTGCTCCACCTTCGACAGTGCACCCCATGTGGGCAACATTGCCTGCGCCATCGAAACACTGCACCCCAGCGTGGAGAACCGCTGGGTACCCATCCTCGGCGGCCAGCCCAGCCTCGGCAGATACTGCGCCTTCAGCAACCTGTTTGCCGCAGCCGGCACAGGTGGAGCCGTCTACCGCATCGACCGGCACCCGACGATGCAGCGGCACCCGGTGACGCCCATGGCAGAAGCCGACTTGCGGGTGCACCTGGCACAACAGGGTTTGCAAGGCATCACGGCACTGCATTACCCGCTGTACGAAGCAGACGCCTTGCCCGGCTCTCTGAACACCCTGCTGGGCCATGGCGCGACCGCTGTGCCCGAGGTGTCCAATGTGTCCGATACGCCCTTCGTGCCTACGCTGCTCGACCTGACCAGTGCAGACCAGCTGGCCAGCGTGGGGCACCTGCTGTGGCAACAAGCCCAGCGCGCCCGCCTGCTCGCCGTGGGGCCCAGCTCCGTGGCCCAGGCGCTGATCGCGTGCTGGGACGCGCAGGTCAGCGCACCCGCCTCTGCCTTGGCACCATCGCCTGGACCTGTATTCGCCTGGGCGGGCAGCCTGTCACCCATCACAGCGGCCCAGGTCCAGGCCGCAACGTCCTATCAGCGCATCCCGGTGGACGCGCACCAGCTGGCCCATGACACCGACTACGCCCAGGCCATCCAACGCGCGATATGCGCCGGGCTGCAGCAGTGCCATCACGTGCTGGCCTACACCGGGCCCACGGACGGCGCCTCTGCCCCGTCCGGTGGTGCCTCAGCGGCCGTCGCCCCCGCCAGTGCGGCCCTGGTCGCCCGCGTGGTGCAGGCGCAGGCCGACAACGGTACGCCGCTGCGGCGCGTTGGCATTGCGGGGGGCGACACCTCCAGCCACGCAGTGCAGGCACTGCATCTGTGGGGGCTGTCGTACCACACCACGGTCTGCCCCGGGGTCACGCTGAGCCGCGCGCACAGTACAGACCCGTCGCGCCACGGGCTGGAGCTGATGCTCAAGGGGGGGCAGATGGGCGGAACGGACCTTTTCGAAAGACTGCTGGGCGCGGGCTGACGGAAATATCCAGGCGATAAAAAGCCCGCACATGGCGGGCTACTGGGCAGGCCTTGCGCGAAGGCCCGAGGGAAAAGCAGTGCGGCAGGCACGCCCACCGCCATCCCATCACACGCGAGGCACCGGGGTCCCCGAGTTCACGCACAGCGCCATGTTCAGCGCCTTGATGGCGGTCTTGTAGTCCTCGCGTTCGATCACGAACTGCATGTTCACCTGGCGCAGGGTCTGGGACACGCAATTCACGTTGACGCGGGCATCGGCCAGCGCCTGCGCAGCCTTGGCCAGCACGCCGGGGATGCCGATGTTGGAGCCAATGGTGCACACGATCGCGCTGGGCTTGATCGTCACGACCTGGTAGTCCTTCTGCAGCTCAGCCACCAGCTCGGGTGTGACCTGGTTGTCCCACACCAGATGGGCGATGGAGTTGGCGTTGGTCGCCTTGAGGATGTAGCTCACATCGTGCTTACAAAACACGTTCATCAGGCCCGCATCAAAGCCGACGGTACCCACCATGCTGGGGTCGTGGATTTCGATCAGCGTGACCTTGTCGGTGCCGGTCACGATCTCGACGCGCGCGCGCTCGCCCACGAAGTCTTTGGTGATGAGCGTGCCGGGGTGGTCGGGCTCAAACGTGTTCTTCAGGCGGATCGGGATGCCGGCCAGTTCCATGGGCTTGGCGGCCTTGGGATGGATGGCTTCCATGCCCACGTCGGCCAGCTGGTCGGCCACGTCGTAATTGGTGGCGCCGACGACGATGGCGTTTTCCAGGCCCACCAGGTTGGGGTCGGCAGACGAGAGGTGGAATTCCTTATGGATCACGGCCTCGGCAGGGCGCACTTCCACGGCAATCTTGCTGAAGGTGACTTCGGAGTAACCCCGGTCAAACTCGCGCATGATGCCTTCGGTGCCCTTGGTGTAGCCCGTGGCAACGACCACCTTGTCGGAGAGGTCCAGGCCCTTGAAGCTGTGGGCGATGCGCTCGTCAATCGTCCAGGCTTCGTTGTCGTCAAAACCGGCCAGGTCCATCAGCAGGGCATTGACGCCGTTGGCCTTGAGGATCTCGACGGAGTTGAACGCGCTGTGCGACTCGCCAATCGAGGCCAGCACTTCGCGCGCCGCGAGCAACACGTCCTTACGGCTGAGATAGCCGCTGGCCAGCACGTGTTGCATTGCGTTCAGATATTCGCGTGCCTGGGCAATGCGCTGATCAATAAAGGCATCGGCCACATCCAGCGGCAGGCCCAGGTCGGCATAGCCCGCGTTGAGCTTTTTCAGGCTGGCAGCCAGTTGGGTCAGCGCGTCCTGGTAGCCCTTGCCTTCGGCAAACAAGGCATAGATGCCGCGCTCGCCCGTTTTCTTGTGCTCCAGCAACTGGTTCGTGACGCCCGAGTAGGCGGACACCACGTAAATCCGGCCGTTGATGCGCTTGGGGTCGTGCAGCACGATGTGGCGCAACACATCGCCAAAGGCGGTCATCGAGGTGCCGCCAATCTTCTCGACAGAGATCTTGGAGTTTTGAACGTCTTGCATGGACAGGCTCAGGGGAGCAAAAAGGTTGGAAAGCTGGACGGGTGCTCTGCCAAGGGGCTCAGCGGCAGGAAACCCTCTATTTTCCACGACTTTTACCGGGGCACTTTGACGCAGGCCATCTTGATACAGGTGCCGTCAGCGCTCGAATAGCGTGGACCTGCGAAGCAGACGCAGGCCCCAGGCGCCGATCCATCACCAGACTGGGGACGTGGCGGCGTTTAGGAGAGTGGCTCGGGGGGCGCTGCGGCGGCCTCTTCGGCGCACAGGCCCCATTGGTCCCAGTCCTCGCCAAACAGCTCTGCAGGGTGCTGAGTGCGGTCAGAGCCATTGCCGCAGCGCATGGCATTGGCTGGGCAGTAACGATCGCACCCCCAGCACACCCGCTCCGGATGGGCGGGGGCTTGGGGGAACCTTTTGGCTGCTGCCATGGCGGCGCTCAGGCGGTTGCGACTACTGCCTTCGCTCGGATCGTCAGATCACTTCTTCTGCGGCGGCACATCCGTGCAGCTGCCATGCGCAATCTCCGCTGCCATGCCGATGCTTTCGCCCAGCGTGGGGTGCGGGTGGATGGTTTTGCCGATGTCTACAGCGTCTGCACCCATCTCAATGGCCAGGGCGATCTCACCGATCATGTCGCCCGCATGCGTGCCGACCATGCCGCCGCCAAGGATCTTGCCGTGGCCATGGGCCTCTGGCGAGTCGTCGAACAGGAGCTTGGTCACGCCTTCGTCGCGGCCGTTGGCAATGGCGCGGCCGGAGGCCGTCCAGGGGAACAGGCCCTTCTTGACCTTGATGCCTTGGGCCTTGGCCTGGTCTTCCGTCAGGCCCACCCAGGCCACTTCGGGGTCGGTGTAGGCAACGCTCGGAATCACGCGGGCGTTGAAGGCGGCGGATGCCAGTTCCTTGTTGCCCTGCAGTTCGCCAGCGATGACTTCAGCCGCCACGTGCGCCTCATGCACCGCCTTGTGCGCCAGCATGGGCTGGCCCACGATGTCGCCGATGGCGAAGATGTGCGGCACGTTGGTGCGCATCTGGATGTCCACGTTGATGAAGCCGCGGTCTGTGACGGCGACGCCAGCCTTCTCGGCAGCGATCTTCTTACCGTTGGGCGTGCGGCCCACGGCTTGCAGCACCAAGTCGTACACCTGTGGCTCGGGGGCCGTGCCGCCCTCTTCCGCTGGCGCGAACGTGACCTTGATGCCTTCAGGCGTTGCCTCGGCACCGACGGTTTTCGTCTTCAACATGATGTTGTCGAAGCGCTTGGCGTTCATCTTTTGCCAGATCTTGACCAGGTCGCGGTCGGCGCCCTGCATCAGGCCGTCCATCATCTCGACCACATCCAGGCGTGCGCCCAGCGTGTTGTAGACCGTGCCCATTTCCAGGCCGATGATGCCGCCGCCCAAAATCAGCATGCGCTTGGGCACTTCCTTGAGCGCCAGCGCGCCGGTGGAGTCGACCACGCGCGGGTCGTTGGGCATGAAGGGCAGGCGCACGGCCTGGCTGCCAGCGGCGATGATGGCGCGCTTGAAGGCGATGACCTTCTTGGTGCCCGTCTTCTCCTGGCCGGTGCCGGTGGTTTCTTCCACTTCGAGATGGTTGGCGCCGACAAAAGCACCGTAGCCACGCACGGTGGTCACCTTGCGCATCTTGGCCATGGCGGCCAGGCCGCCGGTGAGCTTGCCGATGACCTTTTCCTTGTGGCCGCGCAGCTTGTCGATGTTGACGGCGGGGGCGCCAAAGTCCACGCCCAGGTCGGCCATGTGGCTGACTTCGTCCATGACGGCTGCCACGTGCAGCAGCGCCTTGGAGGGGATGCAGCCCACGTTCAGGCACACGCCGCCCAGGGTGGCGTAGCGTTCGACGATGACGACCTTGAGGCCCAAGTCGGCCGCGCGGAAGGCGGCGCTGTAGCCGCCAGGGCCGCCGCCGAGGACGAGCACGTCACAGTCCAAATCGGCGGTGCCTGCAAAGCTGGATGCTACTGGATTGATAGCTGCTTGCGCTTTCGGCACAGGCGCTGGAGCCGCTTTTTGCTCAGAAGCGGCAGGCGCTGGGGCCGCAGCAGGTGCCGGCGCTGCCGCGCCTGCGCCCTGCACTTCCAGCGTCAGCACCACCGAGCCTTCGGCGACCTTGTCCCCGAGCTTGACCTTGAGTTCCTTCACAACCCCAGCATGGCTGGAGGGGATCTCCATGGAGGCCTTGTCGGACTCCACGGTGATCAGGCTCTGCTCGGCCTTGATGGTGTCGCCGGGCTTGACCAGCACTTCGATGATGGCCACTTCGGCGAAGTCGCCGATGTCGGGCACCTTGATGTCGATGATTGCCATGTGTGTTGCCCTCGCGTTACATCACGATGCGGCGGAAGTCCGCCAGCAGCGAGGCAAAGTACACGTTGAAGCGTGCGGCGGCAGCACCGTCGATCACGCGGTGGTCCCAGCTCAGGCTCAGCGGCAGCATGAGGCGTGGAGCGAACTGCTTGCCGTCCCACTTGGGCTCCAGGCTGCTCTTGCACACGCCCATGATGGCGACTTCAGGGGCGTTGATGATGGGCGTGAAGTAACGGCCACCAATGCCACCCAGCGAGCTGATGGAGAAGCAGCCACCGGTCATATCGGCCGGGCCGAGCTTGCCGTCGCGCGCCTTCTTGGCCAGGTCGCCCATTTCTTGCGAGATCTGGACGATGCCCTTCTTGTCGGCGTCGCGGATGACGGGCACCACGAGGCCGTTGGGCGTGTCGGCCGCAAAACCGATATGGAAGTAGTTCTTCAGTATCAGCTGGTCACCGTCGAGCGAGCTGTTGAACTCGGGGAACTTCTTGAGCGCAGCCACGGCGGCCTTGATCATGAAGGCGAGCATGGTGACCTTGACGCCACTCTTCTCGTTCTCCTTGTTGAACTGCACGCGGAAGGCTTCCAGGTCGGTGATGTCCGCGTCGTCGTGGTTCGTGACATGCGGGATAACGACCCAGTTGCGGTGCAGGTTGGCGCCGCTGATCTTCTTGATGCGCGAGAGGTCCTTACGCTCCACCGGGCCAAACTTGGTGAAGTCCACCTTGGGCCAGGGCAGCAGGTCCAGGCCCACGCCGGAGCCGCCGGATGCCGCAGCGGGCGCCTTGGCGGCCTGGGCCTTGGTCTGCACCGCGCCTGCCATCACCTGCTTGGTGAAGGCGGCCACGTCGTCCTGGGTGATGCGGCCCTTGGGGCCGGTGCCCTTGACTTCGTCGATGGGCACACCCAGCTCGCGGGCAAACTTGCGCACCGAAGGCGATGCGTGGGGCAGGCCTGCGGTGGGGGTGCCGGGCTGGTGGGCGGGAACAGGCACCGAGGCAGTGGCAGCGACAGGTGCTGAGGCGGCAGCCACAGCAGGGGCGGCCACGGGCGCAGGTGCCGGTGCAGCAGCCGCAACGGGTGCGGGGACTGCTGCCGGGGCCGCTGCGGTGGCAGCGCCTTCGAGCACAGCCACCAGATCACCGATATTGACGGTGTCGCCAATCTTGACCTTGAGCTCCTTGAGCACGCCAGCGGCGGGCGATGGGATCTCCATGGAGGCCTTGTCGGATTCGACGGTGAACAGGGATTGCTCGACCTTGATGGTGTCACCGACCTTGACCAACATCTCGATGACGGCCACGTCCTTGAAGTCGCCGATGTCGGGCACGCGCACTTCGACCGGGCCAGCAGCCGCAGGGGCCGCAGCAACAGGAGCCGGTGCTGGCGCCGCCACTGGGGCGGGCGCGGGAGCAGCTGCGGCAGGAGCCGGTGCAGCGGCCGGGGCTGCTGCAGCGCCTGCGTCAGCGGACTCCACCACAGCAATCACAGAGCCCTGCTTGACCTTGTCGCCCAGCGCAATCTTGAGTTCCTTGACCACGCCCGCATGGCTGGAGGGGATCTCCATCGATGCCTTGTCGGATTCGACGGTGATGAGCGACTGCTCGGCCTTCACGGTGTCGCCCACCTTGACCAGCAGCTCGATCACGCCCACTTCGTCGAAGTCCCCGATGTCCGGGACTTGAATGTTGACCAATGCCATTGTTCTGTCTCCGTTCGTTTTATGCGTAGAGCGGGTTGATCTTGTCAGCATTGATGCCGTACTTGGCAATCGCCTCGGCCACCTTGGTGGCGGGCAGCACGCCGTCTTCGCTCAGTGCCTTGAGGGCGGCCACGACGATGTAGTGGCGGTTCACCTCGAAGTGCTCGCGCAGCTTGCTGCGGAAGTCGCTGCGGCCAAAGCCGTCGGTGCCCAGCACCTTGTAATTGCGGCCCTTGGGTACAAAGGGACGGATCTGCTCGGCATAGGCCTTCATGTAGTCGGTGGATGAGACCACAGGGCCGGTGCTGGTGCCCAGCTGCTGCGCCACGAAGGGCACGCGGGGTGTTTCCAGCGGGTGCAGCAGGTTCCAGCGGTCCACGTCCTGGCCTTCGCGGGTCAGTTCGTTAAAGCTCGGGCAGCTCCACACGTCGGCCTGCACGCCCCAGTCGGCGGCCAGCAGGGTTTGCGCGGCCAGCGATTCACGCAAGATGGTGCCCGAGCCCAGCAGCTGCACGCGCTTGTCGCCTTCGGCGCCGGGCTTGCACAGGTACATGCCCTTGATGATCTGCTCTTCGGTACCCGCCGTGAGGCCCGGCATGCTGTAGTTCTCGTTGAGCAGCGTGATGTAGTAGAAGACGTTCTCTTGCTGCTCGACCATGCGCTTGAGGCCACGGTGCATGATCACTGCGACTTCGTGGGCAAAGGTGGGGTCGTAGCTCACGCAGTTGGGGATGGTGTTGGCCAGGATGTGGCTATGACCATCTTCGTGCTGCAGACCTTCACCGTTCAGCGTGGTACGGCCCGAAGTGCCGCCCAAGAGGAAGCCACGCGCCTGCATGTCACCCGCCGCCCAGGCCAGGTCGCCAATGCGCTGGAAGCCGAACATGGAGTAGTACACGTAGAACGGCACCATGATGCGGTTGTTCGTGCTGTAGCTGGTGGCGGCAGCGATCCAGCTGGCCATACCGCCGGCTTCGTTGATGCCTTCCTGCAGGATCTGGCCGGCCTTGTCTTCCTTGTAGTACATCACCTGGTCGCGGTCGACCGGGGTGTACATCTGGCCCTTGGGGTTGTAGATGCCGATCTGGCGGAACAGGCCTTCCATACCGAAGGTACGCGCCTCATCCACCAGGATGGGCACCACACGCGGGCCCAGGGCCTGGTCGCGCAGCAGTTGCGTGATGAAGCGCACATAGGCCTGGGTGGTGGAGATTTCGCGGCCTTCGGCCGTGGGCTCGAGGATGGCCTTGAAGGTGTCCAGCGCGGGCACGGTAAAGCTCTCGTCAGCCTTCACGCGGCGGTGCGGCAGGTAGCCGCCCAGGGCTTTGCGACGCTCGTGCAGGTACTGCATTTCCGGCGTGTCGTCGGCGGGCTTGTAGTACGGGATCTCGGCCAGCTGGCTGTCAGGGATCGGGATGTTGAAGCGGTCACGGATGTACTTGATGTCTTCGTCCGACAGCTTCTTGGTCTGGTGCACGGTGTTCTTGCCTTCACCGGCCTTGCCCATGCCGTAGCCCTTGACGGTCTTGACCAGCAGCACGGTGGGCTGGTTCTTGTGCTCGTTGGCGGCGTGAAAGGCTGCGTACACCTTGGCGGGCTCATGGCCGCCACGGCGCAGCTCGAACACCTCTTCGTCAGTCATGTGCTCGACGAGCTTGAGGGTTTCGGGGTACTTGCCGAAGAAGTTCTTGCGGACAAAGGCACCGTCGTTGGCCTTCATGGCCTGATAGTCGCCGTCCAGCGTTTCCATCATCAGCTGCTTGAGCTTGCCGCTCTTGTCGCGGCGCAGCAGCTCGTCCCAGCCATTGCCCCACAGCAGCTTGATCACGTTCCAGCCCGCGCCACGGAACTCGCCTTCGAGTTCTTGCACGATCTTGCCGTTGCCACGCACCGGGCCGTCCAGGCGCTGCAGGTTGCAGTTGATGACGAAGACCAGGTTGTCGAGGTTTTCACGCGCGGCCAAGCCGATGGCGCCCAGCGATTCGGGCTCGTCCATTTCGCCGTCGCCGCAGAACACCCACACCTTGCGGTTTTCGGTGTTGGCGATGCCGCGGGCGTGCAGGTACTTGAGGAAGCGCGCCTGGTAGATGGCCATCAGTGGGCCGAGGCCCATGGACACCGTGGGGAACTGCCAGAACTCGGGCATCAGCTTGGGATGCGGGTAGCTGGACAGGCCCTTGCCATCGACTTCCTGGCGGAAGCTATCGAGTTGCTCTTCGGTCAGGCGGCCTTCGAGGTAGGCACGGGCATAGATGCCGGGGGCGCTGTGGCCCTGGATGTAGAGCAAGTCGCCGCCATGGCCTTCGCTCTCGGCATGCCAGAAATGATTGAAACCGGCGCCAAACATGCTGGCCACCGAAGCAAACGAACCGATGTGGCCGCCCAGGTCGCCGCCATCGGCGGGGTTCAGGCGGTTGGCACGCACCACCATGGCCATGGCGTTCCAGCGCATGTAGGCGCGCAGACGCTTTTCGATGGCGATGTTGCCGGGGCAGTGGGCCTCTTTTTCAGGCTCGATGGTGTTGACGTAGCCCGTGTTCGCGGAGAACGGCAGATCGATGCTGCTCTGGCGGGCGTGTTCAAGAAGTTGTTCCAACAGGAAGTGGGCGCGCTCCGGGCCCTCCTTGTCGATGACGGCGGACAGCGCGTCCATCCATTCACGGGTCTCTTGCTGGTCGGTATCGGAACCGATGCCGAAACCGGCCTGAGGGTCGGGCTGAGCTGACATGCTTTGTCTCCTGTAGGTGTGGCAGCAATTTAGTACGTTGGCTCTAGTTTCGCATATTTTTTCGCAATTTCAAATGGTGCTTATGCATTTCATATTGCAATAATTTACTGCAAATGCACATGACCCAGCAGACTGGGCCCCCGCCAGGGCTCCTCTACACTCCATACATGGATTCGATGCCCACCGCCCCCTCCCCCACGGCCCCGACCGTGGCTGCGCCCATTCGCTGGTGGCGCAAGTGGTGGCGCGGCTTGTCGCCCACCCGGCAAGACCGGTTTGCCGCACTGGCCCCGTTGGCGGCGGTGCTGATGTTTCTGGCGGCCATCGTGGCGGCGTTCTGGTATTTGCGCGCAGAAGAGGCCGAGCGCGAGCAAGAAGCCCTGCGGCGTGACGTGGAATACGCCCAGCAGCGGGTGCGCCTGCGTCTGCTGGAACGACAAGAGCAGCTCATGCGCATCGCGCGCGACCTGTCCAACCAGGACCTTGGCAAAGCCGAGTTCATCAGCCGCGCCGAGGCGCTGATCAGCCAGTACCCGGAACTGCAGGCCATCACCTGGATCGACGACCGCCGACGCATCCGCGCGAGCCAGGCCGCCCCCACGCTGGCCAGTGGCGAGTTGCGCATTGCAGGCGAAGTACTCAAGCCCGGCGAGACGGCCGACACCTTTGGCCTGGCGCGGGACCTGCAGCAACCGGTGTACGCCCAGCCGGCAGCCACCACGGGCGACGCCACCCCGCTGCTGCAGCTGCAGGTACCCCTCAACAACCAGGGCAAGTTCAGCGGCGTGGTGCTGGGTGAGTACTCCATCGACAGCCTGCTGCGCTATGGCACCCCCACCGAAGTGCTGGCGCGCTATGCAGTGACCCTGCTCGACAGCAAGAACCAGGTGCTGGCGGGCACGCCGCTGGGCCCGCGCAACAGGGCCACGCAGTTGTTGCCCTGGACACCCAAGGCCAACGAGTATGAGGTGCCCGTCTCTCCCGTCGGCAACGGCCTGGTGCTGCGCGCGCAGGCTTACCGCACGTCGCTCGGCGTGGTGGGCAGCGGCCTGTTCTGGCTGGTGGGGACGCTGAGCGCCATGACCGCCTGGATGCTGATCGCGACCTGGCGCCACACCCGCCGCCGAATGCAGGCGCAAGAGGCCCTGGTAGCCGAAACCAACTTCCGCCGGGCGATGGAAAACTCCATCCTCACCGGCATGCGCGCCCTCGATATGGAAGGTCGTATCAGCTACGTGAATGCCGCGTTTTGCCAGATGACAGGCTGGAGCGCGGAAGAGCTGGTGGGCCTGAAGGCCCCCTTCCCCTACTGGCCCGAGGCCGACCACGAAACCCTGCAGGCCAAGCTGCGCGACGAGCTGCGGGGCAACACAATGGCGGGTGGTTTCCAGGTGCGCGTCAAGCGCAAGAGCGGGACGCTGTTCGACGCCCGCCTTTATGTGTCGCCCCTGATCGATGCCCATGGCCAGCAAACGGGCTGGATGACGTCGATGACCGACATCACCGAGCCGAACCGCATCCGCGAGCAGTTGTCGGCGTCACACGAGCGCTTCACCATCGTGCTGGAGTCGCTGGACGCCTCGGTGTCTGTGGCGCCCCTGGGCAGCGAAGAACTGCTGTTCGCCAACAAGCTCTACCGCCAGTGGTTCGGATCACAAACCGGCGGGCATCTGCAACTGGTAGCGCAAGCTGGCGTGGTGCCGGTGGCGGGCAAGGAGCAAAGCGGCATGGACGATGAGGACGGCCTGATGGGCCTGCCTACCGACACACTGACCAGCGCTCGCAGCGAAAACGCCGAAATCTACCTGCCCGACCTGGGCAAGTGGCTGGAAGTGCGCTCGCGCTACCTGAACTGGGTGGACGGGCGCCTGGCCCAGATGGTGATCGCCACGGACATCACCCCGCGCCGACTGGCTGAAGAGCAAGCCCAGCGACAGGCTGAGCGCGCCCAGTCGGTCAGCCGCCTTATCACCATGGGCGAAATGGCATCGAGCGTGGCGCACGAGCTCAACCAGCCGCTCACGGCCATCAACAACTACTGCAGTGGCATGGTTTCGCGCATCCAGAGCGGCCAGCTCACCGAAGAAGCCCTGCTCACGGCCCTGCAAAAAACCGCACACCAGGCGCAGCGCGCGGGCCAGATCATCCAGCGCATCCGCTCGTTCGTGAAAAAGAGCGAGCCCAACCGCGCGCTGGCCGATGTGCATTCAATGGTCAACGAAGCCGTGGAACTGGCCGACATCGAGCTGCGCCGGCACAACGTGCGCCTGACGCACTATGTCGCCGCGCGCCTGCCGCAGGTGATGGCCGACACCATCCTGATCGAGCAGGTGCTGGTCAACCTGATGAAGAACGGCGCCGAAGCCATCCAGCACGCCGACCGCCCCGCCCCCAACCGTAGCGTGGAACTGCGTGTGGTGCCCAAGCAGATCGATGATCGCCAGGTGGTGGAGTTCTCGGTGCAGGACACCGGCAAGGGCCTGGCCCCGGAAGTGCTAGAGCGCTTGTTCGAGGCCTTCTTCTCCACCAAGCAGGAAGGCATGGGCATGGGCCTCAATCTGTGCCGCAGCATCGTCGAGTCGCACCAGGGCCGGATGCAGGCGGAGAACCTCTACAATGGCTCGGAGGTTACAGGCTGCAGGTTCTCCTTCTGGCTGCCGCTTGCCAAGCCTGCTGATGCCACTACAAATTCAGTAGCAAACGAACAAAACCCAAGGACTGTTGCATGAGCTTGATTCCGAAAAAAGGCACTGTTTACGTTGTGGACGACGACGAAGCAGTTCGCGATTCCCTGCAGTGGCTGCTGGAAGGCAAGGACTACCGGGTGCGCTGCTTTGATTCGGCCGAGACATTCCTGTCGCGCTACGACCCTCGCGAAGTCGCCTGCCTGATCGTGGACATCCGCATGGGCGGCATGACGGGCCTGGAACTGCAAGACCGCCTGATCGAGCGCAAATCCCCCCTGCCCATCGTGTTCATCACCGGCCACGGCGACGTACCCATGGCCGTGAACACCATGAAGAAGGGCGCGCTCGACTTCATCCAGAAGCCGTTTGACGAGGAAGAACTGGTCGGTCTGGTCGAGCGCATGCTAGACCACGCCCGCGAAAGCTTTGCCGGTTACCAGCAGGCCGCCAGCCGCGACGCCCTGCTCTCCAAGCTCACCAGCCGCGAAGCCCAAGTGCTCGAACGCATCGTCGCGGGCCGCCTGAACAAGCAGATTGCCGACGACCTGGGCATCAGTATCAAGACGGTAGAGGCGCACCGCGCCAACATCATGGAAAAGCTCAACGCCAACACTGTGGCGGACCTGCTCAAGATCGCCCTGGGACAGAACGCGCCCAAGGGCTGATCGCTCTTATTTTGATAGCTATCAGCGCATATTCCACTAGCGCTACTGGCCATTTTGACTTGTATTTCTGACATGACAGCCCAACTCATCGACGGCAACGCCCTTTCTCGCCAACTTCGCAGCGAGGTGACGCAACGCGCTGCGGCGCTGAAAACCCGTGGCGTGACGCCTGGGCTCGCTGTAGTTCTGGTGGGCGACAACCAGGCCAGCCAGGTCTATGTGCGCAACAAGGTCAAGGCCTGCGAGGACAGCGGCCTCCACTCGGTACTCGAAAAGTACGATGCCGATATGACCGAGGCCGCACTGCTGGCCCGCGTGGAAGCGCTCAACAACGACCCGGCCATCCACGGCATCCTGGTGCAGCTGCCGTTGCCCAAGCACATCGATGCGCAAAAGGTCATCGAAGCCATCTCACCCGCCAAGGATGTGGACGGCTTTCACATTGCCAGTGCGGGTGCGCTCATGACCGGCATGCCCGGCTTCTGGCCCTGCACGCCTCACGGTTGCATGAAGATGCTGGAGAGCATCGGCTACAGCCTCAAGGGCAAACACGCCGTAGTCATCGGCCGAAGCAACATCGTGGGCAAGCCTATGGCGCTCATGCTGCTCGGCCAGAACGCCACCGTCACCATCTGCCACAGTGCCACGCAGGACCTGAAGGCACAAACACTGCAGGCCGACGTGATCGTGGCCGCAGTGGGCAAGCGCAACGTGCTGACCGCCGACATGGTCAAGCCCGGCGCCGTGGTGATCGACGTGGGTATGAACCGCAATGACGAAGGCAAACTGTGCGGCGATGTGGACTTTGACGGCGTCAAGGAAGTGGCGGGCTGGATCACCCCCGTCCCTGGCGGGGTTGGACCCATGACCATTACCATGCTGCTGGTGAACACCATCGAAGCCGCCGAGCGGGCTGCCGCGCGCTGACCGCGCCCGGGGAAGACGCCAGCCGCTTTGCAACTTGAACCTGCGCCGCCTGGCGCCATCTAATCCCGCATGAGCAACGCCCTTCTCGACTTCTCCGACCTCCCCGCCTTTGACCGCATCACCCCACAGGACGTAGCCCCTGCGGTTGATGTGCTGCTGGAGCGTGCCAATCAGGCTCTGGAGACCGTCACGGCGCCCGACTTCCCTGCCCGCTGGGATGCCATCGCCAAGGTGCTGGATGTAGCCACCGAACAGCTCGGCCGCGCCTGGGGGGCTGTCAGCCACCTCAACAGCGTTGCCGACACACCGGAATTGCGCGCGGCCTACAACGCCGCCCTGCCCCGCGTCACGGAGTTCTGGACCCGCCTGGGCGCTGACGAACGCCTCTATGCCAAGTACAAGGCCATCGACCCCACCACCCTGACGCCCGAGCAGCGCCAAGCCCACCGCAACGCGGTGCGCAACTTCGTGCTCAGCGGCGCTGAGCTGACCGGGGCGGCCAAAGAGCGCTTCGCCCAGATCCAGGAACGCCAGGCCGAGCTGAGCCAGAAGTTCAGCGAAAACGCGCTGGACGCCACCGATGCCTTTGCCTACTACGCCACCGCTGAGGAACTGGACGGTGTACCGGCCGATGTGCAGCAAGCCGCTTTGGCGGCGGCACAGGCGGACGGGAAGCCCGGCTACAAGCTCACCCTGAAGATGCCTTGCTACCTGCCGGTGATGCAGTTTGCCACCCGCAGCGACCTGCGCGCCAAGCTGTACCGCGCCTATGTCACCCGTGCCTCGGACCAGGCCGAAGGCGAAGGCCAGAAATTCGACAACACCGCGCTGATTGGCGAAATCCTGGCCTTGCGCCGAGAAGAAGCCCAGCTGCTGGGCTACGCCAACTTTGGTGAAGTCTCCGTGGTGCCCAAGATGGCCCAGTCGCCCGCCGAGGTTGTCCAGTTCTTGCGTGATCTCGCCCGCCGCGCCCGGCCCTATGCCGAAAAGGACGTGGCCGACCTGCGCGCCTTTGCGGCCGAACACCTGGGCCTGGCCGATCCGCAGCCCTGGGACTGGCCCTACATCTCTGAAAAGCTCAAGGAAGCCCGCTATGCCTTCAGCGAGCAGGAGCTCAAGGCGTACTTCACGGCACCCAAGGTATTGGCAGGCCTGTTCAAGATCATTGAGACGCTGTTTGAAGTGTCCATCCGCCGCGACACGGCACCGGTGTGGCACCCTGCGGTGGAGTTCTATCGCATCGAACGCAACGGCCAACTGGTGGGCCAGTTCTACCTCGACCAGCCCGCCCGCACCGGCAAGCGGGGCGGCGCCTGGATGGATGACGTGCGCACGCGCTGGCAGCGCCCCGACACCGGAGTGCTGCAAACGCCGATTGCCCACCTCGTCTGCAACTTCGCGGACGGTGTGGATGGCAAGCCGCCACTGTTGACCCATGACGACGTGATCACGCTGTTCCATGAATTTGGCCATGGACTGCATCACATGCTGACCCAGGTGAACGAACGCGATGTTTCCGGCATTGGCGGCGTCGAATGGGACGCAGTGGAGCTGCCCAGCCAGTTCATGGAAAACTTCTGCTGGGAATGGGATGTGCTCAGACACATGACGGCCCACGTGGACACCGGCGAGCCGCTGCCGCGCACGCTGTTTGACAAGATGATTGCCGCCAAGAACTTCCAGAGCGGCATGCAGACCCTGCGCCAGATCGAGTTTGCCTTGTTCGACATGCTGCTGCACACCGAACACGACCCGGCCCAGGACTTCATGCCCCTGCTGACCCAGGTGCGCCAGGAAGTGGCCGTGCTGCAGCCGCCCGCGTTCAGCCGCACGGCCCACACCTTCAGCCACATCTTTGCCGGCGGCTATGCAGCGGGGTACTACAGCTACAAATGGGCCGAGGTACTCAGCGCCGACGCCTACGCCGCCTTTGAAGAAACCGCCGGCAGCGACGGCTTGCCCAGCACCGAAACGGGACGGCGCTACAGAGAGGCCATCCTGGAGGCGGGCGGCAGCCGCCCCGCCATGGAATCCTTCAAAGCCTTCCGTGGACGGGAACCCAGCCTGGATGCCCTGCTGCGCCACCAGGGGATGGCAGAAGAGCTGACTGCCTGAGGCTTAGACCGAACAAACCGCAGACTGCCCCACAACAAACACAGCCCACACGAATGAGGAGAACCCATATGCCCCGTCTTAAGTTCGCTCCTGCTGCAGCTGCCTCCTTGTTGTTGGCCTTGGCATCTGTAGGTGCTCAGGCGCAGGCGGTCTATCGCATCGTCGGTCCGGATGGCAAGGTGACCTTTTCGGACCGCCCCCCTGCCGAGGCTACTGCCCAGCCAGCGCGCAGCAGTGCCGCCCCGGCAAGCCCTGCGACTGCCAACGGAGCGTTGCCCTACGAATTGCGGCAGATTGCCAACCGGTACCCGGTGACCATCTACACCGGCAGCGACTGCGCGCCCTGCGGCAGCTTGCGCAACCTGCTCACATCACGCGGCGTGCCTTACACCGAGCGCACAGTGGTCAGCAATGAAGACATCGCGGCACTACAGCGCTTGAGCGGCAATTCCAGCCTGCCGTTTGGCACCATCGGGGGCCAACAGTTGGTGGGGTTTTCTGACGCCGAGTGGATCCAATACCTCGACGCGGCGGGCTACCCCAAACAATCTCAGTTGCCCAGCAACTATCGCCAGCCAGCGCCCGCACCTCTGGTCGCAGCCAAGCCGGTAGAGGCGACACCAGCGCCCCCTCCAAAAGCTCCCGCACGGCCCACGCCGCCACCACCGGCGAATGATGGTCCCACGCCGAGCAATCCGGCAGGCATCCGGTTCTGACAGTGCCATGTGACCGCTACCTGCCGTGAGACCATTTGCTCACCCATAAAAAAGAGGCCTGTAAAGGCCTCTTTTGCATTGACTTTGTATCGACAGGCAGCGGGCGTGAGAGCGCCCCCCCCATCCACCGCCCTAATCGTCAATAGGCGATCGTCTTCACCCCCTGCGCCGTGCCGAGCAAGCACACGGACGCCTTCTGGTGGCCAAACACCCCCACGGTCACCACGCCAGGCCATTGGTTGATCTCGGATTCAAACGCCAGCGGATCGGTGATGGACAGGCCCTTCACGTCCAGAATGTGCTGGCCGTTGTCGGTCACCAGCGGCTGTCCGTCTTTAAGCCGCAGGCTCGCCTGTCCACCCATGGCCGCAAAACGGCGCGCAATGTGATTGGCGGCCATCGGGATCACTTCCACTGGCAACGGAAACTGGCCCAAGGCCTTGACCAACTTGGATTCGTCGGCAATGCACACGAAACGCTCAGCCAGCGCCGCCACGATCTTCTCGCGGGTCAATGCTGCGCCACCGCCCTTGACCATGTGGCCCTGGCCGTCGATTTCGTCGGCGCCGTCGATATAGACGGAGAGTGAAGGCACTTCGTTGGCATCGAACACGGCAATGCCCAGTGCCTTCAGGCGTTCTGTGCTGGCGACCGAGCTGGATACTGCGCCCTTGATCTGGTCCTTCATGCCCGCCAGGGCATCAATGAACTTGTTGACGGTGGAGCCTGTGCCCACCCCCACAATCTCGCCAGGTACCACGTATTGCAGCGCGGCTTGGCCTACCAGGGTCTTGAGTTCGTCTTGGGTCAGAGGAGATGTGGTCGTCATGGGAGAAAATCGGGGGTAATCCTGAATTATCCCTCCATGTCCCTGATCCCCTACGCCCTCACCCGCCCCTTTCTCTTCGGCATGGATGCCGAGGCCGCCCACGAACTCACCATGGACATGCTGGCACGCGGGCAGCGCACGCCCCTGCAGTGGGCCTGGTGCAACGAAACCGTGAACGACCCCATCACCCTCGCGGGGCTGCAATTTCCCAACCGTGTGGGCATGGCGGCGGGCCTGGACAAGAATGCGCGCTGCATCGACGCGCTGGGCGCCATGGGGTTCGGCTTTGTGGAAGTGGGCACCGTAACCCCCAAGACCCAGCCAGGCAACCCCAAGCCACGCATGTTCCGTCTGCCCGAGGCCCGCGCCCTCATCAACCGCCTGGGCTTCAACAACGAAGGCCTGGAAGCCTTTTTGCGCAATGTGCAGCAGGCGCAGTTTCGCAAGCAGACCCGCCAGCAGCGCCCCATGCTGCTGGGCCTGAACATCGGAAAGAACGCCACCACCCCCATCGAGAACGCGACCAGCGACTACCTGATCTGCCTGGAGGGTGTGTACCCCCATGCCGACTACGTCACGATCAACATCAGCTCGCCCAACACCCAGAACCTGCGCGCGCTGCAAAGCGACGCTGCCCTGGATGCCCTGCTGGGTGCCATCGCCGAGCGGCGTGAGGCCCTGGCCACCCAGCACCAGCGGCGCGTTCCGGTCTTTGTGAAGATTGCCCCCGACTTGGACGAAGCCCAGGTGGCGGTCATCGCTGCGACGCTGCAGCGCCACGGCATGGACGGCGTGATCGCCACCAACACCACCATCAGCCGCACCGCAGTGCAGGGCATGCGCCATGCGGAAGAGACGGGAGGGCTGAGCGGTGCCCCGGTGCTGGAAGCCAGCAACCAGGTCATCCGGCAACTGCGCGCCGCGTTGGGCAGCGGCTTCCCCATCATTGGCGTGGGCGGCATCCTGAGCGCCGACGACGCCGTGAGCAAGATTCGCGCAGGCGCGGATGTAGTGCAGATCTACACGGGCCTGATCTACGAAGGCCCGGCGCTCGTTGCAAAAGCCGCCAAAGCCATCAAGGCGTTGCGCTGACCTGCAGGGCTGCGCGAAGCCCGCCTGATGAAAAAACGGAGCCGCTGGTGACAGGGCTCCGTTTTGCTTTTTCTAACGGGCAAGCCGCAGGTTACTGGCCTGCCTCGCAGCCATGTTCAGCGACGCAGGCGCATCACCATAGGCAGCAAGATGCCCGCCCATCGGACCAGTCTACGCGGGCCAGCAACCAATGCGACGCCAGCCATGGCGGCCACCGCCAGCGGATGCTCCCGCGCAAACCCGGCGGCGCGCAGTGCCAGCGAAGCGTCCTCACCGCCCGTGAGGCCTCCGGCTTGCTCCGCGAGCGCGCGGGCTTGGGCCCGGGCTACGCGGCGGGCACGCAGCCGCTCACGCTGCAGTTCGATACGGTCGAGCACGCGCTGCTGCTCCACGGTGGGGGTAATCCGCGCCATAGGCGCACTCTGACTCTGCGGCGTGGTGGTGGGATGTGGGGTACTCACAAGCGCTCCTTGATGTCACGCCAATCCTGCGCGAGCTCTCGCCGCGTCAGTGCGAAACCACTGCCCGCACGTTGGGCCACAGACACCAACGAGACCGTGGCAGCCGCCCAGCCAGCAGCCCACACGCCAGCCACCAACCATGCCACCAGCGTGCGCTGTGGCGAGTCCCAAAAGTGCACCAGCACGGCGAGCGACACCATGATGAGCGCCACCACCGTGAGCCCGGCCACCAGAATGGCGAGCACCAGCAATTGCTGAAGGCGCTGCTTAAGGTCCGCCCATTCGAGGCGGGCCAGGTCCATACGGTCTTCGGCGGCGATGGCGCCCTCGATGAGGTTGGCGCGCCAGCGGGCGGCCAAGCCCTCCAGCCCCAGCAGCGAGAGCCAATTCATGTCTTGTCGCCTTTGTGCTGAGCCGTCATATCGGATGAGGGATCAGCGGCAATCAACGGCGCGCCAGCAGGAAACCGACCAACGCGCCCACAGCCAACGCGGCACCTGCCACACGCCAGGGTTCGTCATGGGCATAGCGGTCAGCTGCCAGTGCAGCTTCCTTGGCCTGACGTGCCGCATCCTGGGCGGCGCGAACGGCAGACTCACGCACGTTGTGCATGCCATCGTCCAGACGCTGGCGCAGCAGCTTGATTTCGGGCACTGCGTCCAGATCCTTGTTGGCCAACAGCCCCCGCAGATCGGAAACCAGCTTTTCCAGTTCGCCCTGGGTGGTCGTGGTGTCAGAAGCAGTCATACAAGCCTTTCTGTGTAGTGCCAAAAGTGATGGGAAATCCCGCACGCCAACGTGGAGGACTGAAGTTCATCTTAGCCATCCGCGCAGAAACCCCTCGTAGGACGGGGACGCAAGAGGTTACTGATTGCAAATGGCTTGCCGCAGATCAAACCAGCGCAGCCACATGCTCCGCAATGGCGAGGGCACTTGTCAAGCCGGGCGACTCGATACCAAACAGGTTGACCAGCCCCGCCACCCCATGCACGGTGGGCCCTTGAATGACAAAATCTGCCGCCGGTGCATCCGGCCCGTGAATCTTGGGGCGCATGCCTGCATAGCCAGGGGCCAGAGCGCCATCCTGCAAACCAGGCCAGTATTTGCGCACTTCGGCATAAAAGGCATCGCCGCGCGCGGGGTCCACCTGCAGATCATCAGGCGAATCCACCCACTGCACGTCCGGGCCAAACTTGGCTTGTCCGCCCAGGTCCAGCGTGAGGTGCACACCCAACCCAGCCGCCTCGGGCACCGGGTAAATCAGCCGGCTGAAAGGCGCCTTGCCCGTCAACGTGAAGTAGTTGCCCTTGGCGTAAAACGCCGTGGGCACATGCTGCGGGGCCAGACCGCCAAATCGCGCAGCCAGCGCGGGGGCATGCAGCCCAGCGGCGTTGACCACGGTGCGAGCGCGCAGGCGCGTGCCATCCACCGCTTCCAAATCAATAGCATCAGAGCCAATAGATGCTCGCGCTAGTGGCGAATTCAGCGCCACAACACCACCCGCATGCTCCATATCGCCCTGCAGCGCCAGCATGAGCGCATGGCTATCGACGATGCCGGTGCTGGGCGAGTGCAAGGCACCGACGCAGGCCAGCGCGGGCTCCATCTCCAGGGCTTCTTCACGGCTCAGGCGTTGAAGGTCCAGCACTCCGTTAGCACGGGCGCGCGCCTGGATGCCTTCCAGGCTGTCCAACTGGGCGGCAGAGGTGGCCACCAACAACTTGCCGCAACGGCGGTGGGGCACGCCGCGCTGCGCGCAGTAGGCATAGAGCAATTCCTTGCCCCGCACGCACAGGCGGGCCTTGAGCGACCCTGCGGGGTAGTACAGCCCCGCGTGAATCACCTCGCTGTTGCGCGAACTGGTGCCGGTGCCGATGGCATCTGCCGCTTCCAGCACCATCACCTCCCTACCTTGCAGCGCCAGCGCACGGGCCACAGCCAGGCCAACCACACCCGCGCCCACCACCACACAATCCACCGTATCGATCATCCGTGTGTCTCCATGCATCATCCCCTGCCGGGTGCTGGGTCAGGCCTGTTCAAAACCATCGAGCACGTTGACGGCATTGGTACCCAGCTCGGCCGCCGCATAACCGCCCTCCAGCACGAACACCGTGGGCAGACCGAGCCGCGCCAGCCGCTCGCCCAGGCGCGTGAAATCTGACGAAGCCAGTGCAAACCGCGAGATGGGATCGCCCTCGAAGGCATCCAGCCCCAGCGATATCACCAGCCCATCGGCGCGGTACTCCGCGATGCGTGCGCAAGCTTTCTCCAACGCGTCGAACCAGGTCGCCGCGCTGGTGCCGGCGGGCAAAGGCAGATTGAGGTTGAAGCCGGCGCCAGCCCCCTCGCCCGTCTCATCGGCGTGGCCCAGGTAAAAGGGGTACTCCGTGCGCGGGTCGCCGTGGATGCTGATAAACAGCACATCGCTGCGGTCGTAAAAGATGCTCTGCGTGCCGTTGCCATGGTGGTAGTCCACATCCAGCACTGCCACACGCTGGGCGCCCTGGTTGCGTAGGGTCTGTGCGGCCACGGCGGCATTGTTCAAAAAGCAATAGCCGCCCATGAAGTCCGGGCCCGCATGGTGTCCTGGCGGCCGTGTGCAGCAAAACGCGGCACGCGTGCCTTGTGCTACGCGAGCCGCTGCGCTGGCCGCCGCGTCCGCCCCCTCCTTGGCTGCGGCCCAGGTGCCTGCCGCCATGGGGGTGCCGTTGTCCATCGAATACAGACCGAGGCGCGCCACGAAGTTGTTGGGCTCCACATCGCTGCGCAGCGTACGCACTGGCCACACCGACGGAAAGGGTTGTACCGCAGCGTTGGCGGGGTCCAGCGCCAGCCATTGTTGCCAGGCAGTTTGCAGAAAGGCCAGGTAGCGCGGTGCATGCACTTGTTCCAGCACTGCACTGCAGTCCACATCAGGAGCCGCCATGGTGTGGCCGCGTGCGCGCAGGGCTTCCTCCACATAGTCCACCCGTGCGGGCTTTTCAAAACACGGCACACGTTCGCCCCGGAAGAATTCGTGGACGGGCGCATGCCCCTGGTGCAAGGGATTGTGGAAGGTGATCATGGATGCTGCGTTGCAGGTACGAGGGACAAATGTAGCGCGCCAGCCCCCCGCAAAGCTCCATCACCGATCCCTACGACGGTTTTGCGGGCTGCAGGGCGTTTTGAACCGAAAAAGAAAAAATCCCTGCAGGTCAATAACCTGCAGGGATTTTCAAATTGGTGGGTGATACATGGATCGAACATGTGACCCCTGCCGTGTGAAGGCAGTGCTCTACCGCTGAGCTAATCACCCGTCGCAAGCACCTTGGAGAAAGATACCGCTGCGAAAAGTCTGGCAGCAACTGGTGGGTGATACATGGATCGAACATGTGACCCCTGCCGTGTGAAGGCAGTGCTCTACCGCTGAGCTAATCACCCTTGTCGCTGCGACAGCCTTCTATTATGGCACAGCTTTTTAGGCCGATTGGAGAGTTCTCCAAATTGTTTTGCCACCGCTGGCCTTGTCGATCTGCGTGAGCACCTCGGCATGCGCCGCCTGCTCCTGCTCGCTCGCCCGCAGCACGGGCAGCGCAAGGCCACGCAAATCAATGGCAGCCACCTTCACACCGTCGGCACTGTCATGGCCGTCATCGGTGATCAACAGGGCGTCCTGCCCGCGTGTGAGGTTGATGTACACATCGGCCAGCAACTCGGCGTCGAGCAAGGCACCATGCAGCGTCCGGCCCGAGTTGTCCACGCCCAGGCGGTCGCACAGGGCGTCCAGCGAATTGCGCTTTCCCGGGTACATCTCCTTGGCCATGGCCAGCGTGTCGGTCACGCTCTGCACATAAGTGCCAAACGCCGGGCGCCCCACCAGCTCCAGCTCCTTGTTGAGGAAGCCCACGTCGAACGCTGCGTTGTGGATGATGATCTCGGCGCCCTGCAGGTACTGCAGGATGTCATCCACCACATCCGCAAACTTGGGCTTGTCCTTCAGAAACTCATTGCTGATGCCGTGCACCTTCAGCGCGTCCTCGTGGCTGTCGCGGCCCGGGTTGAAGTACAGGTGCAGATTGTTACCAGTCAGCTTGCGGTTGAGCAGCTCCACACAACCCAGTTCAATGATGCGGTCACCCCCCTCGGCCGAAAGGCCGGTGGTCTCCGTGTCCAGAACAATTTGCCGGGACATCAGTGGTTTTCCTTGGCGTGGTTGATCGTGTACTTCGGAATTTCGACCACCAGATCGGTCTGCGCCAGGATGGCCTGACACGACAGGCGCGACTGCGGCTCCAGGCCCCAGGCACGGTCCAGCAAGTCTTCTTCCTCTTCTTCTGCCGCATTCAGCGAATTCAACCCCTGGCGCACGATGACGTGGCAGGTGGTGCACGCGCAGCTCATGTCGCAGGCGTGCTCGATGTTGATGTGGTTGTCCAGCAGGGCTTCGCAGATCGAGGTGCCTGCAGGCGCAGTGATTTCGGTGCCTGCAGGGCAGTATTCGGGATGGGGAAGGATCTTGATGACGGGCATGGGGTGGTTTTCTTCTTGTTCAGAGGGATGCGCAGGCTCGTATTACAGGCTCGCAACGTTCTTGCCGGCCAGCGCCTGCTGGATACCGCGGTTCATGCGCTGGGCTGCGAAAGCCTCGGTGCCCTTGGCCAGGGCTTCCGTGGCGGCCTCGATAGCCGCTGCATCGTCGCTGTCGCGCTGGTGGCGCAGGGCCACCATCAGGGCGTCGATGGCGGCCCGCTCCTTGGGGCTCAGCACGTCACCATCCGCATCTAGTGCGCTTTGCGTAGCAATCAACATGCGGTCGGCGTCCACACGGGCCTCGACCACGGCACGGGCCTTCATGTCTTGCGCAGCCGTGGCAAAGCCGTCCTGCAGCATGCGCGCTATTTCGTCGTCCGTGAGGCCATACGACGGTTTCACATCAATGCGCGCCTCCACCCCACTGCCCTGCTCCTTGGCGGCCACGCTCAGCAGGCCATCGGCATCGACCGTGAAGGTCACACGGATGCGAGCAGCCCCTGCCGCCATGGGGGGAATACCGCGCAACTCAAAGCGCGCCAGGCTGCGGCAGTCCTGCACCAAATCGCGCTCGCCCTGCACCACATGGATGGCCAAAGCAGTCTGTCCATCCTTGTAGGTGGTGAAGTCCTGCGCCTTGGCGGTGGGAATGGTCTCGTTGCGCGAGACGATGCGCTCCACCAAGCCGCCCATGGTCTCGATGCCCAGAGACAGCGGAATCACATCCAGCAGCAGCAGGTCACCTGCGGTGTTGTTACCTGCCAGCTGGTTGGCCTGGATGGCCGCCCCTAGAGCCACCACTTCGTCCGGGTTCAGATTGGTCAAAGGCTCCTTGCCGAAGAAATCCGCGACGGCCCGTTGCACCTGCGGCATGCGAGTGGAGCCGCCCACCATGACCACACCCTGCACCTCGTCGCGCGCAAGCTGCGCATCGCGCAGGGCACGGCGCACAGCAGCCATGGAGCGGGCGGTCAGATCGGCGGTCACGGCATCAAAATCCGAGCGTTTGACGTCAAACTGCACGGAAGCGCTAGATAAATCTGCCTTGAACGCTACCAAGTCAGTAGCAGTCAGCGCCTCTTTGCATTGGCGCGCCGCCATGCGCACGGCCGACTTGTCGGCCGGCGTGACCGCCTGTTGCCCCACCTGTTGCAGTACCCACTCTGCCAGCGCGGCGTCGTAGTCATCGCCCCCGAGGGCAGAGTCGCCGCCCGTGGCGATCACCTCGAACACCCCCTTCGTCAGGCGCAGGATGGAAATATCAAACGTACCCCCACCCAGGTCATACACGGCGTAGACGCCCTCGCTGGCGTTGTCCAGGCCATAGGCAATCGCTGCCGCCGTGGGCTCGTTGATGAGGCGCAGCAGGTTGATGCCCGCGAGCTTGGCCGCATCCTTTGTAGCCTGGCGCTGGGCGTCGTCAAAGTAGGCGGGCACGGTGATCACCGCTCCGTAGAGATCGTCATTGAAGGTGTCTTCGGCCCGGTAGCGCAGCGTGGCGAGGATCTCGGCGCTGATCTCGACGGGTGACTTGTTGCCATCCACCGTAGCGAGACTGACCATGCCGCCCGCGCCAGCGTCGTTTGCGACCACAAAGTCGTACGGCAACTTTCCTGCCTCTGCCACGTCTTTCAGGCCACGCCCCATGAAGCGTTTGGCCGAGGCGATGGTGTTGCGTGCATCCTGGGCTTGCGCCGCCACGGCGTCATAGCCAATCTGACGCCCGCCGTTGGCGAGGTAGCGCACCACCGAGGGCAGCAGCACCCGGCCCTGGGCATCGGGGAGGCATTCGGACACCCCATTGCGCACCGCTGCGACCAAAGAATGGGTGGTGCCCAGGTCAATGCCCACTGCAATGCGCCGCTGGTGCGGGTCGGGGGATTGGCCAGGTTCGGAAATCTGCAGAAGCGCCATGAAATTTCGGATCTCTACGTGGTGGAGCCCGCCATCGCATCAACACGCGAGGGGGCCCTTTGGGAATGCAAAACCGCCCTATTGTCCCAGTTGCTCTCGGCGACGCTCAATGTCGTCAGCAAATCGCGCAATGAACATGAGGGCTCTGACCTGACGGGCTGCGCCTGCATAGTCCTGCTGCTGGTCGATGAGTTGCTCGCACTGCGCCAGCGCGGCACGGCGGGCTTGCGCCACCTCATCATCCAACGCGTCCAGCTCGCTGTCTGCGCGGGCATCTTCCAGCGCCTCGCGCCACTCCATTTGCTGCATCAGAAAGGCAGCGGGCATGGCGGTGTTGTCTTCGGCACGGATGGGCGCACCGTGCAGTTCGCACAGGTAAGCAGCGCGGCGCATCGGGTCCTTCAGCCGCTGGTACGCCTCGTTGATGCGTACCGACCATTGCATGGCCACACGCTGCGCCGCAGCGCCCTGCGCGGCAAACTTGTCGGGGTGGGCCTCGCGCTGCAGCTCCTTCCAGCGCGTGTCGATGGCGCTGCGCTCCTGCGCAAAGCGGCGCTCTAGGCCAAACAGTTCGAAGTCGTCAGATTGCAGATTCATGCGCAGGGGCGAGAGAGAAATCCAAGAAAAAACCGCCAGCACAGAGCGCGTTGGCGGTTTGGTGTGACATCAACGAAAGGCGCTCAGACGCGGAAGCTCTCCCCGCAACCGCAGCGGTCCCGCTCGTTGGGGTTGTTGAACTTGAAACCTTCGTTCAGGCCTTCACGCACGAAGTCCAGTTCAGTGCCGTCAATGTAGGCCAGGCTCTTGGGGTCGATCAGCACCTTGACGCCGTGGTTTTCGAACACGATGTCCTCAGGCTCGCTCTCGTCCACGTATTCGAGCTTGTAGGCAAGCCCTGAGCAGCCTGTCGTCTTGACTCCCAGGCGCACGCCCAACCCCTTGCCCCGACGGGTCAGGTAGCGGTTGACGTGCCGGGCGGCGGCTTCGGTCAGCGTAATGGCCATGTCTCTCGATCTATCTGTCAAACAATCAGGCGGCGGTGGTCGTGGCAGCGTGCTTGGTCTTGTAGTCCAGCACGGCAGCCTTGATCGCATCTTCGGCCAGGATGGAGCAGTGGATCTTGACGGGCGGCAAAGCCAGTTCTTCGGCGATCTCGCTGTTCTTGAGCGCCGCAGCTTCGTCCAGCGTCTTGCCCTTGACCCACTCGGTCACCAGCGATGACGAGGCAATGGCCGAGCCACAGCCATAGGTCTTGAACCGGGCATCTTCGATCACGCCGGTTTCGGAGTTCACCTTGATCTGCAGCTTCATCACGTCGCCGCAGGCGGGCGCGCCCACCATGCCGGTGCCCACCGAATCGTCACCCTTGTCGAACGAACCTACGTTGCGGGGGTTTTCGTAATGGTCAACCACTTTGTCTGAGTAAGCCATGATGTGTACCTCTTCAATACGTCCAGAATTTGTGCGGAATCAGTGAGCAGCCCATTGGATGGTGCTGATGTCGATGCCGTCCTTGTACATCTCCCACAGCGGGCTCAACTCGCGCAGGCGGGCCACGTTCTCGCGGATGGTGGAGATGGCGTAGTCGATCTCTTCTTCGGTCGTGAAACGGCCGATGGTCATGCGCAGACTGCTGTGCGCCAGCTCGTCACTGCGGCCCAACGCGCGCAGCACATAGCTGGGCTCCAGGCTGGCAGAGGTGCAGGCCGAGCCCGACGACACCGCCAGGCCTTTGATGCCCATGATGAGCGATTCACCTTCGACGAAGTTGAAGCTCATGTTCAGGTTCTGCGGCACACGGCGCTCCAGGCTGCCGTTGATGTAGACCTGTTCAATATCCTTGAGGCCGTCGAGCAAACGCTGCTGCAAGGCCTTGGCCTTGGCGTTGCTCTCTGCCATTTCTTCCTTGGCAATGCGGAAGGCTTCGCCCATGCCCACGATCTGGTGCGTGGGCAAGGTGCCCGAACGCATGCCGCGTTCATGGCCGCCACCGTGCATCTGGGCTTCCAGCCGCACGCGGGGCTTGCGGCGCACGTAAAGCGCACCAATGCCCTTGGGGCCATAGGTCTTGTGGGCGGTCATGCTCATCAGGTCGATGGGAAGCACGTTCATGTCGATCTCGACACGGCCGGTGGCTTGGGCAGCATCCACATGCAGCAGGATTCCCTTTTCGCGGCACAGCGCGCCGATGGCGGGGATGTCCTGGATCACGCCGATTTCGTTGTTCACGAAGAGGATGCTGATCAGCACGGTGTCGGGGCGGATGGCCGCCTTGAGCACGTCCATGTTGACCAAGCCGTCTTCCTGCACGTCCAGGTAAGTAGCTTCAAAACCCTGGCGCTCCAGCTCACGCATGGTGTCCAGCACGGCCTTGTGCTCGGTCTTGAGCGTGATGAGGTGCTTGCCCTTGCCTTTGTAGAAATGCGCGGCGCCCTTCAGGGCCAAGTTGATCGACTCGGTCGCACCACTGGTCCAGACGATTTCGCGCGGGTCGGCACCGATCAGGTCTGCCACCTGGACACGCGCTTTTTCCACCGCCTCTTCGGCCTCCCAGCCCCAGGCGTGGCTGCGCGATGCCGGGTTGCCAAAGTGCTCACGCAACCAGGGAATCATGGCGTCCACCACACGGGGGTCTACCGGGGTCGTGGCGCCATAGTCGAGGTAAATGGGAAAGTGCGGGGTCATGTCCATGGCTGGCTCAGTAAAAGGTTCTGGCTGGCAAACAGAAGAGGCAGAACAAACAGGAAAACGATTAAAACGCGGTCAGGGCAGTGCCGACCCCAGGGCCAGCACCGCGCCTCATAGGTCAGGATTTGGCGAAAACGTTGCCCAGCGCAAACACCGAGTTCGGGGCATTCACGCGAATGGGCTTGACCACAGGGGTGGTGGAGATGGCACGGCGCACCACGGGCTTGTCTTCGATCTGCACGCCCTTGGCGAGCTGCTCGTCCACCAGCTTTTGCAGGGTGACGGAATCCAGGAATTCGACCATGCGCTGGTTCAGCGAAGCCCACAGCTCGTGCGTCATGCAACGACCGGCTTCACCCAGGCAGTTTTCCTTGCCACCGCATTGAGTGGCGTCGATGGGCTCATCTACCGACACGATGATGTCTGCCACGGTGATGTCACCTGCCTTGCGGGCCAGCGTGTAACCGCCGCCGGGGCCACGGGTGGACTCCACCAGCTCGTGGCGGCGCAGCTTGCCAAAGAGTTGCTCCAGGTACGACAGCGAAATCTGCTGGCGCTGGCTGATGGCAGCCAGCGTGACGGGGCCGTTGTTTTGGCGCAAGGCCAGGTCAATCATGGCGGTGACCGCAAAACGGCCTTTGGTTGTGAGACGCATCGCAAGCTCCTTGTACTAAGGCTTGTTCGTTGAAGAAACCGCCGTCGCTGACTGTTTGCCAGCGTGGCACCGTCTCCGCCCCTTACTCCGCACAGTTACCTGCCGCGGAGCCCTTCATCGTTGGGCTGTTTTGTTGAGTGTTTTGTGCGAGTATAGCACAAATCCCTATTGATTCTGTCGGGTTAAAAAACCAAATAGTTATTAATCGACTCAATAGTAATTTCTCATCACACACCCGGCCGCAATCCTTTTTCTACAAGGCTACGGAATCGCTGCCGTGGGCTCCAAACGCTTGGTCCTTGAGCCGCGTCAGCTGGTCGCGCACCCGGGCGGCCTGCTCGAACTCCAGGTTGCGCGCATGTTCCAGCATGAGCTTCTCCAGGCGCTTGATCTCGCGGGCCACGTCCTTCTCGGACATGTCCTCCACCTGCGCACGCTGCAGGGCTTCTTGCTCCAGGCGTTCAGCGTCCTTGCCCGCTTTTTCGCTGTACACCCCGTCAATCAGGTCTCTTACCCGCTTGACAATGCTGCGCGGCGTGATCCCATTGGCCTCGTTGTATGCGATCTGCTTGATGCGCCGGCGTTCCGTTTCGCCCATGGCTTTTTTCATGGAGTCGGTGATGCGGTCGGCGTACAGGATGGCATGGCCGTTCAGGTTGCGCGCTGCACGGCCAATGGTCTGGATCAGGCTGCGCTCAGCGCGCAAGAAGCCTTCCTTGTCCGCGTCCAGAATCGCTACCAGCGACACCTCGGGGATGTCCAGCCCTTCACGCAGCAGGTTGATGCCCACCAGCACGTCAAACGCGCCCAGCCGCAGGTCCCGGATGATCTCCACGCGTTCCACGGTATCCACATCGCTGTGCAGGTAGCGCACCTTCACACCGTTGTCCGTGAGGTAGTCGGTTAACTGCTCGGCCATGCGCTTGGTCAGCGTGGTAATGAGTACGCGCTCGTGCTTTTCAACCCGAATGCGTATTTCTTGCAGCACATCATCCACTTGATGGGTGGCGGGTCGCACCTCCACCACCGGGTCCACCAGGCCCGTGGGGCGCACCACCTGGTCCACCACCTGCCCTGAATGGGTCTTTTCGTAATCAGCGGGTGTGGCCGAGACAAAGATCACCTGCCGCATGCGCTGCTCAAACTCTTCGAACTTGAGCGGGCGGTTGTCCAGCGCCGACGGTAGCCGAAAGCCGTATTCGACCAGCGTGGTCTTGCGCGCACGGTCGCCGTTGTACATGGCGCTGAGCTGGCCGATCATCTGGTGGCTTTCGTCCAGGAACATGAGCGCGTCCTTGGGCATGTAGTCGGTCAGAGTGCTGGGCGGATCGCCCGGCGCGGCGCCCGACAGGTGGCGCGTGTAGTTCTCGATGCCCTTGCAGTGGCCCACCTCGCTGAGCATTTCCAGATCAAACCGCGTGCGCTGCTCCAGCCGCTGCGCTTCGACCAGTTTGCCATCGGCCAACAGCTGCTGCAGACGCTCGGCCAGTTCCAGCTTTATGGTCTCGACGGCGGCCAGCACCTTGTCGCGTGGCGTCACATAGTGGCTGCTGGGGTACACCGTAAAGCGCGGAATCTTCTGCTTCACGCGGCCGGTGAGCGGGTCGAACAGCTGCAGGCTCTCGATCTCGTCATCAAACAGCTCGATGCGAATCGCCAGCTCCGAGTGTTCGGCCGGGAACACATCGATGGTGTCGCCGCGCACACGGAACTTGCCCCGGCTGAAATCCGCCTCGTTGCGCTGGTACTGCATGCGGATCAGCTGGGCAATCACATCGCGCTGCCCCACCTTGTCGCCCACCCGCAGCGTCATCACCATGCGGTGGTAGCTCTCGGGCTCGCCAATGCCATAGATGGCCGACACGGTGGCCACGATCACCACATCGCGCCGCTCCATCAGGCTTTTGGTGCACGACAGCCGCATCTGCTCGATGTGCTCGTTGATCGCGCTGTCCTTCTCGATGAACAGGTCGCGCTGCGGCACATAGGCCTCGGGCTGGTAGTAGTCGTAGTAGCTCACGAAATACTCCACGGCGTTCTTGGGGAAGAACTCGCGGAATTCGCTGTACAGCTGCGCGGCCAGCGTCTTGTTGGGCGCAAAGATGATGGCCGGGCGGCCCATGCGCGCGATCACGTTGGCCATGGTGAAGGTCTTACCCGAGCCCGTCACGCCCAGCAAGGTTTGGAAGGTTTCGCCGTCATGCAGGCCCTCCACCAGCTTGGCAATGGCCTCGGGCTGATCGCCTGCGGGGGGATAGGGCTGGAACAGTTCGAAGGGGGAATCAGGGAAGCGGACGAACTCGCCGTCTTGCTTTTCAGTTATGACTTCGGTGATATCTGGCATGGGGCGTGGTCAACGGGTGGAGCAGGCCGCCCGTTAAAATCGGCGGAACCCGGCACAGTACACCACGCCCGGATTCTTCGCTACTGACAACCTTTCAAGGATTTTCATGTCTCTGTTCACCGCCGTCGAAATGGCCCCCCGCGACCCCATCCTGGGCCTCAACGAGCAATTCAACGCCGACACCAACCCCAACAAGGTCAACCTGGGCGTCGGCGTTTATTTCGACGACAACGGCAAGCTGCCCCTGCTGCAATGTGTGCAGGCCGCTGAAAAGACCATGATGGAAAAGCCTACGGCCCGTGGCTACCTGCCCATCGACGGCATCGTGGCCTATGACAACGCCGTCAAGAGCCTGGTGTTCGGCGCCGACAGCGAACCCGTGAAGTCCGGCCGCGTGGCCACCGTGCAGGCCATCGGCGGTACCGGCGGCCTGAAGATCGGTGCCGACTTCTTGAAGAAGGTCAGTCCCAACGCCAAAGTGCTGATCTCCGACCCCAGCTGGGAAAACCACCGCGCGCTGTTCACTAACGCTGGTTTTGAAGTGGACACGTACGCGTACTACGACGCCGAAAAGCGCGGCGTGAACTTCGAAGGTTTCCTGGCCAGCCTGAACGCTGCCGCTCCCGGCACCATCGTCGTTCTGCACGCCTGCTGCCACAACCCCACCGGCTATGACATCACCCCCGAGCAGTGGGACCAGGTCATTGCTGCTGTCAAGGCCAAGGGCCTGACACCTTTCCTGGACATGGCCTACCAGGGCTTCGGCCACGGCATCGCCGAAGACGGCGCCGTCATTCAGAAGTTCGTCGCCGCTGGCCTGAACTTCTTTGTGTCCACCTCGTTCTCCAAGAGCTTCAGCCTGTACGGCGAGCGCGTGGGCGGCCTGTCGGTGCTGTGCACGGACAAGGAAGAAGCCAGCCGCGTGCTGTCCCAGCTCAAGATCGTGATCCGCACCAACTACTCCAACCCGCCCACACACGGCGGTGCGGTGGTGGCTGCCGTGCTGAACAACCCCGAGCTGCGCGCGATGTGGGAAAAGGAACTGGCCGAAATGCGCGTGCGCATCAAGGCCATGCGCCAGAAGCTGGTCGATGGCCTGAAGGCCGCCGGTGTGAAGCAGGACATGAGCTTCATCACCACCCAGATCGGCATGTTCAGCTACTCCGGCCTGTCCAAGGAGCAGATGGTGCGCCTGCGCAATGAGTTCGGCGTGTACGGCACGGACACCGGCCGCATGTGCGTCGCTGCCCTGAACAGCAAGAACATCGACTACGTCTGCCAGGCGATCGCCAAGGTTGTCTGAGCACGATGAGCAGGCGGCGCTCACGCGCCGCTTTGTGAGCGAAGCGCTCCAGAACCCGCACAACGCGGCCCTTCTGGAGCGTTTGCCGTTTCTGGGCCTGCCCGATGCGTGGCTGGTGGCTGGCTGCCTGTTCCAGACGGTGTGGAACCTGCGCTCTGGTCTGGCGCCCACGGCGCACATCAAGGACTACGACCTGTTTTACTTCGATGCATCGGATCTGTCCGAAGCAGCAGAACAGGCCGTTCAGGACCGCGCCACTGCCCTCTTCGCCGACCTGCCGATCACCGTCGAAGCCAAGAACCAGGCCCGGGTGCACCTCTGGTACGAGCGCTGGTTTGGTTATCCGTATTCACCGCTGCAATCCGCCCGCAACGGGATCGAGCGTTTTCTGGTGCCCTGCACCTGCGTGGGTCTGCAACCTTCCAACGCCCCCAGCATTGCGCAACCCACGCTGTACGCGCCGTACGGGCTGGAAGAGCTGTACGCCGGGCTGCTCCAACCCAACCCGGCCTGCCCACATCTTCCGTTGTTTGAGGCAAAGGCAAAAAGCTACCGTGAGCGCTGGCCATGGCTGACGATCCAGGCCGCAGGTCACGTGGCGGCCGGAGGGCCGTTTTACAACGACGACGCGGCGATTTCAAGCGTTTTTGGCCTCAAGCGCTAGAAAAACATGCGCTGACAGCTATCAAAAGAGAAGCAATCAACCTCAGAGCGCGATGATCAGCCCCACAGCACCGACCGCATCGAGATCGATGCTGACTGGTAGCCCGTGTTGAAGAAGCGTGGCATCTCGCTGGGCAAGACGGCCCCGGCTGCGTAGAGCAACGGCAGATAGTGCTCGTGAGTGGGGTGCGCCTGCTGGGCGACGGCACCCAGCTTCTGGAAGTCCTGCAAGGCGCCCAGCTGGCCCTTTTTGATCTGCTCCTGCACCACGGTGTCGAACTCCGTGGCCCAGTCATACGCTTCGTTGGCGGCCGAGCCACGGCGGGATGCGCGCAGGTTGTGCACGATGTTGCCGCTGCCCACGATCAGCACGCCCCGCTCGCGCAGGGCCTTGAGCTGCTGTCCCAGCACATAGTGCTCGGCCGGAGGGCGGCTGTAGTCCATGCTGAGTTGCATCACCGGGATGCGCGCCTGGGGGAACATGGGCTTGAGCACCGACCACGTGCCGTGATCCAGTCCCCATTCGCCCTCGTCCACACCCAGCGCAGCGCCCGTGGCCGGGGATTTCAGCTCCTTGGCCAGGCTGCGTGCCACCGCCGGGGCGCCCGGCACGGGGTACTGCTGGTCAAACAGCGCCTGGGGGAAGCCGCCAAAGTCGTGAATGGTTTTGGGGTTGGCCATGCCGGTCAGCTGCCAGCCACCGCGCGTGAGCCAGTGGGCCGACACGCAAAGGATGAGCTGTGGCTGCACCGCGCGCGCCATCAGCTCCGCGCCCATGGCCTGCCAGCTGCGGCGCCAGGCGTTGTCCTCGATGGCGTTCATGGGGCTGCCATGGCCCACAAACATCACCGGCATGCGGGGCGAGGGCTTGAGCGCCTGCAGCGCGGGCGCCGTGGCAGCACTGCTCAGGGACGTGGTCATGAAGGCTCCCGGAAAGGCGGCCAGGCCTGTGAGGGCGGCCAAAGAGGTTCTGCGTTGCATGGGTCAGGGAGCGTAACAAATTATGTATAACGCAGGGAGTGAGCCGGGGCGCACCATGAAGTTCCGGCGCCGTCCTCTCCTTCCAAAAATCACAACCCGAGACAACCTCCCACCCATGCCCACCGCCCTGCCCCAGCCCCTGCGCAACACCCGTGTTCTGAGCCTTGCGCTCAACCTGCCCGGCCCCGCCGCCCTGATGCGCTGCGCGCGCATGGGGGCCGAATGCACCAAGCTCGAACCTCCTCCCGCGCCTGGCTATCCCAGCGCCGACCCCATGGGCATCTACAGCCCCGCAGCCTATGCCACGCTGCACGATGGCGTGCGCCTGGTGCACGCCCACCTCAAGACGCCCGAAGGCCAAGCCGCGCTGCATGACGAGCTGGCCCGCACCGATGTGCTGATCACCTCCTTCCGCCCCTCGGCGCTCACCAAGCTGGGCTTAGGCTGGGACGCGTTGCAGGCCCAATACCCGCGCCTGTCGCTGGTGCGCATCGTGGGCGCAGCGGCAGAGCGGGCCGAAGAACCGGGCCATGACCTCACCTATCTGGCCGACGCCGGCCTGGTGACGGGCACCGAGATGCCCCCCACGCTCTACGCCGACATGGGCGGCGCCCTGATGGCCAGCGAAGCCGTGCTGCAGGCCCTGCTGGAGCGGGCCCACACCGGCAGCGGCGTGTGTATCGAAGTGGCCCTGGCCGACGCCGCCGCATGGCTGGCCCAACCGCGCCACTGGGGCCTGACCACGCCCGACGGTGACGTGGGCGGCCACCACGCAGGCTACCGCATCTACCCCTGCGCCGACGGCCGCGTGGCCGTGGCTGCGCTGGAGCCGCACTTTGCCGCCAGCCTGTGCGCTGCTGCAGGTCTGCCTGCTACGGGTGAACCGAAGGTGCTGCGCGCCCCCGACACCCACGCGGCTGTGGCGGCTTTTCTGCGGACTCAGACCCGTGCACAACTCGATGCTTTGGCGGTGGCGCAGGACATCCCGCTGCACACCCTGGCTTGAAGACGGGCGCGCTGACCGATGCAGAAGCAAGGCACCGTCGTCCGCTGGGACGCCAGCCGCGCCTTTGGCTTTATCCGCAGCCCGGACACGTCTGCCGATGTGTTTTTTCATGTGCGGGACTACCGGGGCAGCACCCCGCCGCGTGAAGGGCTTACCGTCGTGTACGAAGAGATTCACGTGGGCGGCAAGGGGCCCCGGGCCATGGCCGTGTTGCCTGTGGCTCCAACCGTTGGAGCCTTCCAGCCCCAAAGCCAAACACGAGCGCAGTCAACATCTCCGCGCCCAACACGTCGTACGCCTGCGCAGCGCGCAGGTCAGACACAGTCTGCCCCACGCAAACGCCTTGCTGCGGCCAGCCAGCCGCCCACCGCCGCCGGTTCAGCGCTGATACACCTGCTGATGCTGGGCTGGGTGGGGCTGCTGGCCTGGAGCCTCTGGGCAGGTCGGCTGCCATGGTGGGTGCTGGGCGCCGCCATAGGCGTCAACCTTCTGACCTTTCTGGTCTACGCCATGGACAAAAGCGCCGCGCAAAACGGCCAGTGGCGCACCAAAGAGAGCCATCTGCACCTGCTGAGCCTCGCGGGCGGCTGGCCTGGCGCATGGTTTGCCCAGCAATGGCTGCGGCACAAATCGCGCAAGACGGAGTTCCGCGCGGTGTATTGGGCCACCGTGGTGTTGCACTGCGCGGCCGTGGTCGCTTGGCTGGGCGGATGGTTGCGCGGGTTGTAGTGCCGCCGTTGCTATCAAATTTGATAGCAAAGAAGCCATGAAGCACTATCGCAACAGGCACTTTTTGCACATCAGCGAGCCCTGATCTACAACAGCGCACCGCAGGCTGACGCAAGGACAGCCCGCAGACCTACACAGTGTTTACAGGCGCCCGGTTTCAATCCCAAGGTCTGAAACACCTTGGGAGATGTCCATGAAACCCTTCGTCCTTGATTCGTCCATGACCAACATGGGCGGCATCTTCTACCCCACCGGCCAGGTGTTCGCACTGTTTCCCGATGAAGACTGCACGCGCCAGGCAGCGCTCGCGCTGCAGGCAGTAAGCCACCAGGGCGATATTGCGTACGCCAGCCCCGAGGTCATCCTGCAAGAAATTGTGCACACGCTGGGTACGGCAGACGCGCCGCTCCCGTCTGTGGGCGCCGAAGGCGACATGGTGCGGCGCATTGCCGACCTGGCGGGCACCGGGCACCACGGCCTGCTGATCGCCATGGCAGACAAAGACGAGGCCGACAGGGTGGTGAACGCCATTGCGCCCGAAGGTGCAGTCACGGCGTTCTACTACCGCACCTTCATCATCGAAGACCTGATCTCGCAGCCCGCCAGCGCTGGCCAGCAGTCGGTGGTGGTTGGCACCCACGCGGCAGAAGGTTAAGGCTCCACAAAATCGCACTGCAGCCGTAGGGGCCGGTTCATAGCGGCTAGCGACTTGTCAGAGAGCCTTTCGGCGTTTCATCCATCACGCCCACTGTCAGTGGACCGCGGCTGCTGCCGCCACCGATCTCAGCGCGGCTTGCGTGCGGACGGCTTGGCGGCACCGGTGACGCGCGGTGGCAAGCCGGTGTGCTGGGTCAGGATGCGGCCCTTCTGCGGTTGACCGGGCTTCATCGGCTTGACCTGCTTGACGGGTGCAGCCGTTGCGGCCTTCGCGCCTGTGGGCGTGGAGTTCTTGCGACGCGCGCTCTGGTACCCGCCGTCCGTCAAGGGCTGGAAGGTAGGGATCAGGTGGTGCTTGCCGTTGCCGATCAAATCCGCCCGGCCCATGGCCTTGAGCGCCTCACGCAGCAGCGGCCAATTGTTCGGGTCGTGGTAGCGCAGGAAGGCCTTGTGCAGGCGGCGGCGCTTTTCGCCGCGCACGATGTCCACCGATTCCTCGGCCTCGTCGCGCATCTGGCGGCGCACCTTGGTGAGGGTGTTGCGGCCCGAGTGGTACATGGCCGTGGCCGTGGCCATGGGGCTGGGGTAGAAGGTCTGCACCTGGTCGGCGCGGAAGCCGTTCTTCTTCAGCCAGATGGCGAGGTTCATCATGTCCTCGTCACTGGTGCCCGGGTGCGCGGCGATGAAGTACGGGATCAGGAACTGCTTCTTGCCCGCCTCTTCGCTGAACTTCTCGAACATCTGCTTGAATTTGTCATAGCTGCCGATGCCCGGCTTCATCATCTTGGTGAGCGGGCCCTGCTCGGTGTGCTCGGGCGCGATCTTGAGGTAGCCCCCCACGTGGTGCTGTACCAGCTCCTTCACGTACTCGGGCGATTTCACCGCCAAGTCATAACGCAGGCCCGATCCGATGAGGATCTTCTTGATGCCCTTGAGCGCGCGGCCACGGCGGTAGATCTTGATCAGCGGGCCGTGGTCGGTGGTGAGGTTCTGGCAGATGCCGGGGTACACGCAGCTTGGCTTGCGGCAGGCGGCCTCGATCTCGGGGCTGCGGCAGCCCAGGCGGTACATGTTGGCCGTGGGGCCACCCAGGTCGCTGATGGTGCCTGTGAAGCCCTTGACCTTGTCGCGGATGTCCTCGATCTCCTGAATGATCGAATCTTCCGATCGGCTCTGGATGATGCGGCCCTCGTGCTCGGTGATGGAGCAAAAGGTGCAGCCGCCAAAGCAGCCGCGCATGATGTTGATGGAGAACCGGATCATCTCCCACGCGGGGATCTTGGTCGCGCCGTCATGGCTGCCGTTTTCGTCGGCGTAGCTAGGGTGCGGGCCACGCGCGTAAGGCAGGTCGAACACGTAGTCCATCTCGGCCGTGGTCAGCGGGATGGGGGGCGGGTTGATCCACACATCACGCGCCGTCACACCCTCGCCATGGGCCTGCACCAGTGCACGCGCGTTGCCAGGGTTGGTCTCCAGGTGCAGCACGCGGTTGGCGTGGGCGTAGAGCACGGGGTCGCTTTTGACCTGCTCGTAGCTGGGCAGGCGGATCACGCTCTTCTCGCGCGGGGGCACCTTGAGCTTGGCCTTGAGCGCCGGATTGGCAACGAACTGGATCGGCTGAATGGCAGGGTTGGGGCTGTTTTGGCCGGTAGCGCTGGTGTTATTTGCGGCGCCCGCTACAGAATCAGTAGCACTTCCATCCTCTTTGCTGCAGGTGCTGCCTTGGGCCGCAGCCTGCTCGCTGGTGGTCATGTACGGGTTGATGTGCGCCTCTACGCGGCCGGGCTCGTCCACCGTGGTGGAGTCGATCTCGAACCAGCCCTTGCCGCTCTCGTCGTCCGGTCGGCGCACAAAGGCCGTGCCGCGCACATCGGTGATCTGCTCCACCGGTTCACGCGCTGCGATGCGGTGGGCCACTTCAACGAGCGCACGCTCGGCGTTCCCGTACAGCAGCAGATCGCACTTGCTGTCCACCACGATGGAGCGGCGCACCTTGTCGCTCCAGTAGTCGTAATGCGCAATGCGGCGCAGGCTGCCTTCAATGCCGCCCAGGATGATGGGCACGTCCTTGTACGCCTCGCGGCAGCGCTGGCTGTAGACGATGGCTGCACGGTCGGGGCGCTTGCCGCCCACGTCGCCGGGGGTGTAGGCGTCGTCGCTGCGGATCTTCCGGTCGGCGGTGTACCGGTTGATCATCGAATCCATGTTGCCCGCCGTCACGCCCCAGAACAGGTTGGGCTTGCCCAGCACCTTGAACGGCTCGGCGCTCTGCCAATCAGGCTGGGCGATGATCCCCACGCGAAAGCCCTGGGCCTCCAGCGTGCGGCCGATCACGGCCATGCCGAAGCTGGGGTGGTCCACATACGCGTCGCCCGTCACCAGGATGATGTCGCAGCTGTCCCAGCCCAGTTTCTCCATCTCGGCGCGGCTCATTGGCAGGAACGGAGCCGTGCCAAAGCGCTTGGCCCAGTACGGACGGTAGCTGGTCAAGGGCTTTGCGGCGCGCGCAAAAAAGGAGACGTCAACGGGGGCGTTCATGCAAAGGGGGTCGCGGCCGCCCCCGGAGCGATGGGGGCTTTTGTAGGGCGCGTCTGTGGTGGATAACCCGCGATTTTACGTTGGCAGACGGTTTTTGTCCCCTTGGTGGCCCTTGCCCCTCACTGATACAGGTTTGATGACCATCAAGCATATACTTGCCTTTGTCAATTAATTAACTGACAAAGGCATTCATGAGCAACGTTGCCCCCGCCCCTTCCGCCCCCCTCCCCGTTTCCCCGAGCGCGGTGAAGGCCGTGCGCCGCTTCAACCGCTTCATCACCCGCCGCATTGGCGTGCTGGACCCATACCTGGGCAGCAAGCTGTCATTGACCGATGTGCGCGTGTTGTATGAACTGGCCCACCGCGAGGCACCCGTGGCCAGCGAACTCGCACGGGAGCTCGGCCTGGACGGTGGGTACATGAGCCGGATACTGCGGCGTTTTGAGCAGTCAGGGTGGATAGAACGCCACGCCAGCACCAAGGACGCGCGACAAAGCCTGGTCACGCTCACCACTGCCGGGCGCGAGGTGTTCGAGCCGCTGCAGCAGCGCTCGCGCGACGAGGCCGCCACACTGCTCGCGCCCCTACACCCGGCGCGGCGCCAAGAGGTGGTGGAGGCCATGGAGCGGATCGAAACCCTGCTGTCCGCCCCCTCCAACGCCGCGGACGGCACGCGCATCGCCGTTCTGCGCGACCCTCTGCCCGGCGACATGGGCTGGGTGGTGCAGCAGCATGGCGAGATCTATTGGCGCGAGTACGGCTGGGACAACCGGTTTGAGGCCTTGGTGGCAGACATCGCGGCGCAGTTTCTGCGCAAGTTTCAGCCCGCGTGGGAGAAGGCCTGGATCGCCGAGCTGGACGGCGAGCGGGTGGGCTCGGTGTTTGTGGTGCGCAAATCCCCCACCACCGCACAGCTGCGCATGCTCATCCTCAGCCCCAAAGCCAGGGGCCTCGGCCTGGGCGCCCGCCTGACCGACGAATGCATTGCCTTTGCGCGTGCAAAAGGTTACAAAAAGATGGTGCTGTGGACCAACAGCTGCCTGACGGCGGCGCGCGGTATCTATGCGCAACGGGGTTTTCAGTTGGTCAAGACCGAGCCCTACGAAGGTTTTGGTCAGCAATTGGTGGGAGAAACCTGGGAGCTGAAGCTTTGAATGAGGCTACGCAATCCGCTGCATGACCGGCAGCGCCCAACGCGAGGGCACGGAGCATCTCGATGACTTTGTCCGATCCGCTTTTGATTCGCCCCGTCACGGCCGCCGATGACCTGGCACGGCTGACCGCCCTCATCCACTCCGCCTACGCACCCCACGCGCGGCGGGGCCTGCGCTACTGGGGCACCCACCAATCCGTGGAAGACACAGCCAAGCGATTTGCTTCTGGCACGGGGCTGGTGATGCTGGATGGAAACGACTATGTGGGCACCGCCACGCTGCGACCGCCGCAACCCGAGTCCACCGTACCGCTTTACCGCGAGCCTGCGGTGTGGTCGCTGTGCCAGTTCTGTATCAGCCCCGACGCCAAAGGCCGGGGCTACGGCAAACAGTTGCACGCCTATGCCCTGGACTATGCCCGCAAGGCAGGCGCCCGAGTGATGGCTTTAGACACTGCACAACCCGCTACCGCTTTGATAGCAATGTATGAATCCTGGGGTTACCGGGTGGTGGGCGAGTGCGACTGGCGCCCTTTGACCAACTACACCAGCGTGCTCATGGCACGCGACTTAGAGAAGGCACAAGGCGGCGTAGACAACACCGAATAAACACGCGCTCCACTGCGTGGTTTGTCACATCACGCAGGGCGCCGTATCACCACTCGCCAATTTCCCGCACGCGCTGTGCTAGGTCCGGCATCGCATCGTCATCCTGCTCGTCCATCGCGCTGGGCATTGCGGCGGCCGATGCCAACGCACTGGGGCTCGATGCCTGGGCGCCAGAGGGGGCAATAAAACGGCCAAACAGATGGCTGGCGAGAGAGGTAGGCAAAGGTGCAGAGAGCGAAGTGGCAAACATGGCGGTTCCTTTTCTGGTGGCACGGGTGCTTTCAAATGCGTAGCAACAGCGTAGGCCACAGCGACAAGTCCGCAGTGTAGGAACGCACGCCAAACGTGTGTGTGACAGAACGCACATTCGCGACGCGATTGGTGTCGATCCATGCCCTTGAGGGCATGGACTGTGACTTCTGTCACACACCGTCCCAGGCTGGCACCCCAAATGCTCGCCGTACACTCGCTGCCCCATGCCCCAGACTCTGGCCGCCCCCGCGCACAGCGAACTCATCATCAAGAAAAGCCGCTTCATCGGCTGCGTGCAACCCATGGCCGACCGCACCAGTGCCCAGGCCGCCGTCGATGCCTTGTGGAAGCAGCACCCCGGCGCCGCCCACATCTGCTGGGCCCTGCTGGCGGGCGGCCAGTCTGCCGCGGTGGACGATGGAGAGCCCGGAGGCACCGCTGGCCGCCCCATGCTGGACGTGCTGCGCCACCAGGACCTGGAAGGCGTGCTGGCCACGGTGGTGCGCTATTTTGGCGGGGTCAAGCTGGGCGCGGGCGGCCTAGTGCGCGCCTACACCGACACCATTGCCCAGGCGCTGCTCACCGCCCCCAAGGTCACGCTGCAGCGCATGACCACCTTGCAATGCCAGGTGCCCTATGCCCTGGAGGGCTTGCTGCGCCGAGAAATCGAGGCGGCAGGTGCCGAACTGGTGGACGTTCAGCATGGCACCCTGGTCACCTTGCAACTGCGCCTGCCCCAAACACAAGCGGCGCCCTTTGTGCAACGCATCAACGACCATGGGCAAGGCCGCGTGGGCTGGTCGGATGTCGAAGCCTGACCCCGGGCTACGCCTTCATACAAAGGGTTGGGAAGCGCCCCCCACAGCGCCCTCGTAAAACGGCGTGCATGCCTACAGCGGTGGGGCCGTTCACGCTACACACTCCGGCTTTTCCGACTCCGAAAGAGCCCCATGCCCCAACCGCTCGACACCATCATCATCGGCGCCGGCACGGCGGGCCTGGCCGCCTTGCGCGAAGTGCGCAAGCGCACCGACCGCTACCTCATCGTGAACGAAGGCCCCTGGGGCACCACCTGCGCGCGCGTGGGCTGCATGCCGTCCAAAGCGCTGATCGAGGCAGCCAACGCCTTCCACCGCCGCCACACCTTTGAAGAATTCGGTCTGCGCGGCGCGAGTGGTCTGACCGCCGACCTGCCTGCCGTGCTGCAGCGCGTGCGCGCACTGCGAGATGACTTCGTGGCAGGAGCCACCCAGGCCACCAACGGGCTGGGCAGCGCCCAGAGGTCAGGGCGTGCAACGCTGCTGGGGCCACGTGCGGTGGACATCGACGGCACGGCTTACGCCACACGCAGCATCATCATCGCCACGGGGTCACGCCCCCGCGTGCCCGATGAATGGCTGGCGTTTGGCGACCGCATGCTCACCACCGACACCTTGTTCGAGCAACCCAGTCTCGGCCCCCGCGTTGCAGTGATTGGCATGGGACCGATCGGGGTGGAGCTGTCGCAAGCCCTGGCGCGGCTGGGCTTGGAGGTGGCGGCATTCACCACCGGCCACACGCTGGCCGGGCTGAGCGATCCTACGCTCAACGCCGAGCTGGCCGCTCTGCTGAAACAAGACATGGTCCTGCACATGGGCGCCGAGGCGCAGTTGCGCGAGGTGCCCGGAGGCATCGAGGTGGCGAGTGGCGCCAACCGCGTGGTGGTGGACCAGGTCATCGCCGCGATGGGCCGGGTGCCCAACATCGAACACCTGGGCCTGGAGACGCTGGGCGTGCCCCTGGATGCGCGCGGCTTGCCCACCGTAGACCCGCAAACCCAGCAGATTGGAGACCTGCCGGTGTTTTTGGCGGGCGACGCCAACACCCACACCCCGTTGCTGCACGAGGCGGCCGATGAAGGCCACATTGCAGGCATGAACGCCCTGACCCCCACGCCCACGCGCTTTCGGCGCCGCACCTTGCTCTCCATCGTGTTCGCCGACCCCAACGTGGCGGTGGTGGGGCCGCGTGTGGCCGACATGGACCCGCACAGCACCATCACTGGCACCGCCAGCTACGCAAACCAGGGCCGCGCCCGCACCGCGCAGCGCAACCTGGGACGCCTGTGCGTTTATGCCGACCATACGAGTGGTCGCCTGCTGGGTGCCGAGTTGTGCGCCCCCGATGGCGAGCACCTCGCCCACCTGCTGGCCCTGGCTGTGCAGCAGCAGCTGACCGTGCATGATCTTTTGGGCATGCCGTTCTACCACCCCACGCTGGAAGAAGGCCTGCGCACCGCCTTGCGCGACGCAGCCCGACAGTTGCCAAACGCCCGCACCTCCGACTTGGCCGCCTGCCCAGCCCTGGGGGTGCCTGCGCTGGACTAAGGCAATGCAGAACAGCGCAGCTTCACCGCCCCCTGCACATGTAACAACCCTCAAGCTCGCTTTTGTAGTGCCGATAAACCACCATTGCCCCAAGGAGTCACCATGGACGTCGCCCTGACCAACAGCATCGTCAACACCGCTACCAGCCTGGCCAGCGCCAAGACGTCCGACGCCCTGAACATGGTGGTGCTGAAAAAGGAGCTGGACATGCAGGCCGTGTCGGCCGCCACCATGATCGACGCCATGCAGCAGTCCATGCCCCAGCCTCAGCTGGCCACCAGCGGTACGCTGGGGACCAACGTCAACACGTTCGCCTGAGGGGCTGAGCCCCCCCTCTCTCTCGGCCCTGGCGGCTCAGCGCAAACGCGCGGGCGACAGCCCTTCCACCCCCACGCCCTCGCGCACCAACTCCCCGGCCAGCGGCTCGCAGCGCAGCAGCTGCCGCGCCAGCAACGAGGCGCCCGCCGCGCTCTGAATCCCATATCCGCCCTGCCCGGCCAGCCAGAAGAAGCCGGGCACATGGTTGTCCCAGCCAATCACCATGTCGCCATCCCGCACAAACGAGCGCAACCCGGCCCAGGTGTGCGATGGGCGGCGTATCTGGAACCGGGTCATTTCCTCGATGTGATAAATCCCGGTGGCCACGTCCAGCTCCTCGGGCACCACATCGTGCGGGTGCGTGGGGTCGGCATTGGCCGGTGAGCCCAGCAGTTGCCCTGCGTCGGGCTTGAAGTAGAAGCTTTCGTCAATGCCGATCACGGCGGGCCAATGGGTAGCGTCCATGCCCTCGGGCACCGGGAAGGTGAACGCCGTGCGGCGGCGTGGCTCCAGCCCGATCGGCGGCACACCCGCAAGGCCTGCCACTACATCGGCCCAGGCACCCGCAGCGTTGACGATGGTGGGGGCGGCAAACACCCGCCCGTCGGCCAGCGTCACCTGCCACACGTCGCCGTCACGGCGCACGGCCGTCACCTCGGCGTGGGTCAGCACCTGGCCGCCGCGCTGGCGCAGGCCGCGCAGGTAGCCCTGGTGCAGGGCGTTCACATCAATATCGGCCGCCTCGGGCTCGCTCATGCCGGCGGCCACGGCCTCGGGCTTCAGGCAGGGCAGCATCGCCAGCAGCTCGGCCTGCTCCACCCACTGCACATTGGGCGAGGTGGAGCGCGCTTCCTCGTAGGTTTGTTCCAGCAAGTCCAGCTGATCCGGCCCAGCCACATAGACCACGCCCCGGGGCGAGAGGATGGGGTCGGCGCCAAATTCAGGCGGCGGCGCATCGTAGAACGCGCGGCTGGCCCGGGTCAGCGCCTGGATGTTGGGCGTGCCATAGGTCGCCATGTAGAGCGCGGCCGAGCGGCCGGTGGTGTGATAACCGGGCTGCGATTCACGCTCCAGCAGCAGCACGCTGGCGCCCTGCCCTGCGGCGCCGGGCTGTACCAGTTGCCAGGCCACGGAGGCCCCGGCAATGCCCGCGCCAATCACGATGGTGTCTACGGTTTGCATGGTCGGTGTCTCCTGTTCAAACCGCCGACACCTGCGCAGCCGATGCCGCACGGTCGTCGCGCGGCAGGGTGCGGGCGTCGCGGGGGTCCGGTGCCACGGTCACGATGGAGGTCAGCGCAGGTTCGGCGCGCGTCTGCTTCAGCTTGGCGATGTCGGGCCGGGGCCGTGCCAGCCCTGCAATGCCCTTGAACGCCTGCTCCAGCGCATGCCCCACACCCAGCGTGTGCCGGTCGGCGCGGAAGCGGCCCACGATCTGCAGGCCAAACGGCATGCCAGCGTCGTCCAGCCCGCACGGCAGGCTCAGCGCTGGGTGGGTGGTCAGCGTGGTCACGTAGGTCAGCGCCAGCCAGCGGTAGTAGTTGGCCTGCGGCTCGCCGTTGATGTGGCTGGCGAACAGCTCGGTCCAGGCGAACGGCGACACGGGTGTGGTGGGCGCGAGGATGATGTCGTAATCCTCGTACAGCTTCTGGAACCGCGCCAGGATGCGTGTCTGCTCTGCCTGCGCCCAGGCGCTGTCCAGCAGCGTCATGGCGGCGCCCATTTCGTAGTTGGCGCGGGTGTTGGGGCCCAGGCTGGCGGGGTCGCGCTCGTAGGCCTCGCGCGTGCTCGCCACAAAGGCCTCAGCGCGCAGCACGTCAAAGCAGCGGTGCACATCGCCAAGGTCGATGTCGATGGCGTCGCAACGCGCAAACAGGTGCTTCATGGCCTGCACCTTGTTGCGGAACACGGCGCGGATGCCGTTGTCCACAGCGCAGGCGCCGAAGTCCTCGGTGGTGGCCACGCGCAGGCGGCTCAGGTCCACGGTTTCGGGCAGAAGGAAACTCATCGGGTCCAGCGGATAGCTCAGCGGGTCGCCGGGCGACATGCCCGCCGATGCGGCCAGTTGCAGGCAGGCCTCTTCCACCGTGCGGCCCATGGGGCCAACCACCGAAATCGGCGTCCAGCCCAGCAGCTTGCGCGAGCTGGGCACCACGCCGGGCGAGGGCCTGAAACCCACCACACCACAAATGGACGCCGGAATGCGCAGCGACCCGCCCGTGTCCGAGCCCGTGCACACCGGCAGCATGTCGCACGCCAGCGCAGCGGCCGAGCCGCCCGACGAGCCCCCGGCGTTCAGGTTGGGGTTGAACGGGTTGCCCGTGGCACCCCACACGGTGTTGCGCGAATTGGCGCCCGCACCCATTTCGGGGATGTTGGTCTTGCCGGTGACGATGGCGCCAGCAGCGCGCAGGCGTGCCACCAGCACGTTGTCCTCGGCCGGAATGTGCTCGCGGTAGATCTGCGATCCATAGGTGGTCAGCAAGCCCGCCGTGGCCTCCAGGTCTTTCACGCCCATGGGCAGGCCATGCAGCAGGCCCAGCGGCTCGCCGCGCAGCACCGCTTGCTCGGCCGCCTTGGCTTCGGTGCGGGCGCGGTCGTAGCAGGTGGCGGTGACGGCATTCACGTGCGGGTTCACGGCCTCGATGCGTTCAATGCAGGCGTCCAGCAGCTCCACCGGCGAAATCTCGCGTGTGCCAATGCGGTGGCGCAGTTCGTTGGCCGTCAGCTCAACCAGGGCTTGGGGGGTTGTGGTGGTCATCTCGGGCTTGTCTCCTTGTTCTGGTCCCACGGGTTCAGTCTGCGGTGATAGCGGCACGCTGTGCAATGGCGCGCATCAGCGGCAACTCCTTATCGATCAGCTCGGCCAACACCTTGGACGAAGCATAGGACGGCTCGAACCCCACCGCGATCATCTTGTCACGCGTTTCGGGGTCTGACACCACCTGGGCCAGCGCCAGCTCCAGCCGCGACTTCACCGCCGGCGGCAGCCCACGCGGCGCCACCATGGCGAGCCAGGTGTCCATCTCCAGGCCGGGGTAACCGCTCTCGGCCAGCGTGGGCACCTTGGGCAGCAGGGCCGAGCGTTTGCCGGAAGTCACCGCAATGGCCTTGATCTTGCCATCCCTGAGCTGCGGCAGCGCGGCCGACACGGTATCGACGGTGAACGGGATCTGCCCGCCGAGCAGGTCGGTCATGGCGGGCGCACTGCCCTTGTAGGGCACATGCTGGATCTTCAGGCCCGCTGCGTGGAAGAACATCTCGCCCGCAAACTGCGACGTGGTGCCCGTGCCGAACGAGCCATACGAATACTTGTCGGGAGCCGCTTTCACCAACGCCACAAACTGCTTCAGGTCGTTGGCAGGTACATCCTTGTTAGCCAGCAAGATCAACCCCGTGCGGCCCGTGATGCCGATGGGCTCAAAGCTTTTGACCGGGTCGTACGGCAGCTTGGCGCGCACGGCGGGGTTGACGGTGAAGGTGGTGCCCGAGCTCATGAGCAGCGTGTAGCCATCGGGCGCCGCCCGCGCCACCGACGTCGCACCAATCACCGTGCCTGCCCCCGCACGGTTGTCAATCACCACGCTCTGGCCCAGCTTGTCGCCCAGCTTTTTGCCGATCAGCCGCCCCAGCACATCGGTGGCACCACCGGGCGGGAACGGAATCACCAGCGTGATCGGCTTGGTGGGGAAGGCGGCCTCCTGCGCCATGGCCGGAGTCCACGCAGTGGCCCCCAGGGCGGCGCTGAGGACGGCAGACAAAAGCAGTTGCTTGCGGTTCATGGCGTGGCTCCAGACAAAAGTGAAAAGAAAAAAGAGAAAAGAAGGCGCTCAGCCATCAGGCCTGCGCAGCCAGCACGGCCCGCCCGCGCTGCACAAAGCCCTGGTACTGCACATCGGGCACCAGCAGGCCGCCCGTGGTCCACACCAGGTGGGTGGCCTGATGCAACACCGCGTCGATGCCCGGGCTGCGCAGCCAGGCCTGCCCGGCGGTGGTGCCGGTCAACATCGCCGGGCCGCTGAAGCCAGCGGCGGCCGAGGGCTCGATGCGCTCGCCCAAGGCGTCCAGCACCCGCACCAGGTGCGCAAACAGGGTGTCGTCGGCCACGGTGAACACGCCCGACAGCAGCGGCCGCATGAGCTCTGCCGCCAGCAGCGATGCACGCGGCACGGCCAGGCCGTCGGCCTCGGTGCGGTTGGTCAGGCCCCAGTCATAGACCGAGGGGTGCTGCCCCACACCTTGCGTTGCATCGGCCATCATTTGCACCATGAAGCACGGCGACTGCACCGGCTCCGCAAAGAAGCAGTACACATGCGGCCCCAGCACCTGCCGCAGGCCAAAGGTGATGCCTGCGGGCGCGCCGCCCACACCACACGGCAGGTAGACGATGAGCGGGTGCTCGGCATCCACCGCCACACCTTGCTCTGCCAGTTGCTTTTGTAGATGCAGCGCCGCCGCGCTGTAGCCCAGCAGCAGCGAGAACGATTGCTCGTCGTCCACAAAGTGGCACATCGGATTGCTGGCCGCCTCGGCGCGGCCTGCGGCCACGGCACGCTCGTAGTCGCCCGCGTGCTCCACCACCAACACACCACGCGTTCGCAGACGGTCTTTCTTCCACTCCTTGGCATCGGCCGACATGTGCACCGTGGCCTGGAAACCCAGGGCCGACGCCACCACACCGATGCTCATGCCCAGGTTGCCCGTGGAGCCCACCGCCACCTGGTAGCGACCCAGCACCTCGCGCGCCTGCGGCGTCGCCAGCGCGCGGTAGTCACCGCCGGGCTGCACCAGCCCATGCTGCAGCGCCAGCGCCTCGGCAAACTCCAGCACCTCGTGCATGCCACCCCGGGCCTTGATGGAGCCGGCGACGGGCAGGCTGTGGTCGGCCTTGATGAACAGTCGGCCTTGCCCCTCGGCCATGCCCAATGCGAGCTGCAGCGCCGTAGCGGGCAGCAGGGGCGACTCCACCACGCCACCTGTTGCGGCCAGCTCGGGGAACACCTGGGCCAGCAGCCCGGCAAAACGCGCCAAACGCGCCGCCGCTGCCTTCGTATCATCCAGACTAATAGTCCTGCCCAATGCGGACATCGCTGCGGCAGGCTGCGCCTCCCGGGCTGCGTTGGTCCACAAAGCAGGCTGGGCATTGCGTAAGCGGGCAGCCAGCAAGGCATCCACGGCAGGTTGGGTCTGGGCAGTCGTCATGGCATCTGTGTCTCGAAGAGTGTTGCCCCCATTCTTCGCCTGTCACGCCACCATCACAAACCATTTATATTGAGCGAAACATTAGTATTAATAATGGATATTCGCCTCTCCCCCTCCCTGCTCGCCTGGCTGCGCAGTTTTGACGCAGCCGCCCGCCACGGCAGCTTCACCAAGGCGGCGGCCGAGCTGTGTATCACCCAGGGGGCGGTGAGCCAGCAGGTCAAGCAGCTCGAAGACTGGCTGCGCCGCCCCCTCTTCTTGCGCACCCCGCGCGCGCTGGTGCCTACGCCCCAGGGCAAATGGCTGGCCGTGGTGCTGCGCGAGAGTTTTGATGCCATCGAAAGCACCCTGGCCCAGATGCGCCAACCGGCAGAAGCCGCCACGGCCACGCTGAGCTGCTCGCCCTCCTTCGCCATGAGCTGGCTCACGCCCCGGCTGGGCGACTTCTTCCGCCAGCACCCGCACACCGGGCTGCGCGTGTTTGGCGAGTTCCACACGCTGGACCGCATCCGCATGGTGCGCGACGGCGTGGAGGCCGCCGTGCGCTTTGACTTGGGCGGCTACCGCGACCTGAACGCCACCGTGTTCCTCGACGAATGGCTCATCCCCGTGGCCAGCCCCGAGTTCCTGGCCCGGCACTCGCCCATCACCACGCCCGAGGATCTGCACGGCGACTGGCTGCTGCACGACGGCAGCGCCTGGGACGGCGCAGACACCTATGAGGAGTGGCAGCACTGGTTTGCGCAAAGGGGCGCCCCGCCCCCGCCCTGGGCGGGCGGCCAGCAGTTCAACCTGTCGCAACTGGCCCTGGGCGCCGCATTGGCCGGCCAGGGCATTGCCATGGGCCGCGCCGCGCTGGTGCTGCAGGACGTGAAGGCCGGGCGACTGGTGCCGCTGCTGGGGCGCAGCGTGCCATCGCGCGCGGCCTATTCGTTTGTGACCACCACCCACCCGAGCCCGGCGATGGAGCTGGTGCGGGAGTGGCTGGTACAGGAAGCGCAGCGGTTTAGCGCAGAGCGCAGCGAGGTATTGCCTCCATTGGCTTCGCCCTGAGCTTGGTGAGGAGTAGAAAACTTGTATATTTATCTACTCTTTCAATATAAAAAGAGTATAAATATCATCATGTCAACCGATCTCATCCCCACCCTCGCCGCCGCCCGCAAAGCCCACCAGATGACCCAGGCCCAGCTCGCCGAAAGTGCAGGCCTCTCCCGCATGACAGTGCAGCGCACCGAAGGCGGCGACCTGGACCCCCGCTATTCCACCCTGGCCGAAATGGCGCGGGTGCTGGGTATGGACATCATTGCCGTGCCCAGCAGCCTGCGGCCTAGCCTGGAGGCGTTCATTCAGTCCGGCGGCAAGTTTCTGGGCCAGCCCGAAGGGGTGGATGCGCCCCCCTCGGTCGTGGACAGCCTGCGCCGCTGAGCCTGGCGACGCCCCACCGCACTGGCAGGCCCACGCCCCATGAGCACCTCCATCCGCTACCTGCGCCTGTACCTGCACCGGCCGCCGCTGGCGAGCGGCGCTCCAGGGGAACGGGACGCCATCGGCTACCTCTCGCAGTACGGCGACATCCTGCGTGTGTCCTTCGACGAGAGCTACATCCGCAACCCGCAGCGCCCCACCCTGTCGCTCAGCTACCAGGGCGCGGACGAAGCGGCCACGCAGCAGATCCTGGCATCGGCGCGCGATGCGCGGCTGGTGCGCACCGATGGGCGCTGGCCGGTGTACTTTCAGAACCTGCTGCCCGAGGGCCACAACCGCGAGCGGCTGGCGCGCGAGCGGGGCTGCAGCCCCGACGACGAGTTCGAGCTGCTGGCCGCAGCAGGCCACGACCTGATGGGCGCGCTGGAGGTGGAACCCGTGCCCGCGCAGGACGGCATCCCGGACGTGGTGCGCTACTGGCACACCACCCAGGGGCTGGATGTGCTGGAGCCGGGGTTTGTGGAGTTCCCGGTGGAAGACGCCGCCTCGCTGCCCGGCGTGGTGACCAAGTTCAGCGCGGTGCAGGACGGCCGACGCTACACCGTGCACCGTCGGGGCGCGGCGGGCAGCGTCATCCTGAAGCTTTCCACCACCGCCCACCCCGATCTGGTGGCCAACGAGTACACCGGCTACCAGCTGTGCAAGGCTCTGGGCCTGCATTGCGCCGATGTGCAAGTCATCACCCGTGCAGAGGCCGACCTGCCCGACGCCGTGCCCTTCAACGAAATATTGGCCGTGCAGCGCTTTGACCACCTGCCCGGCGGCGCCCGCGTGCACATGGAGGAGTTCAACCAGGTGCTGGGCTACACGCCGCGCCAGAAATACGGCAAGTCGCACGGCAAGGGCGTGCTACAGGACTGGGCCACCATGCTGCGCGTGCTCAACCGCCTGAGCCGCCAACCCGTGCAGGACACGCGCGAGTTTCTGGCGCGCATGGTGGCCTTCATCCTGATGGGCAACACCGACGCGCACCTGAAGAACTGGGCCCTGGTCTACCCCGACGGCCGCGTGCCCCAACTGGCCCCGGTGTACGACCCCGTGTGCGTGGCCGCGTTTTTTGAAGGCGTGCCCGACCAGCAATACGCGGTGAACCGCGCCATCGACAAAACCTTGCGGGCACTGACCTGGGACGACATGGAAGGCCTGATGAAATCCGCCGGGCTGCTGCGGGTGCCCCGGCACCTGGCGCTGCTGCGCGATGTGGTCAAACAGGCCCAGGCCGACTGGCCCGTGCTGCTGCACGATGCGCCACCCGCAGTGCGCACCACCGTGCAACAGCGGCTGGCCGGTGCCGTACGCATCAGCCAGGGCACCCGTCCGGGTACGGCAGGCGGGGGCTGACTGCTCACGATTTAATAGCTGTCAGCGCATATTTCACTATCGCTACAGACCGATTTGGCTCAAATATCTGGTTCAAATACTCGTGCACAGTGCGGATGGCGCTTCCGCTGAGGCTTTGGTTCGTTGGCGGTCTCTTCCGGCGCCCTTACACCGGCGCCCCAAACCACGCGCCCACCCCCGCCGTGATAGCCATGGCCAGTGCCCCCCAAAAGGTCACACGCCAGGCACCCACAGCCATCCCCGCGCCGCCTGTGTGTGCAGCCAAGGCCCCGAGCAATGCCAAAAACACCAGCGCAGAACCTGCCACCGCATACAGCAGGCTGCTGGCAGGCGACACCATGGCAACAGCCAGCGGCAGTGCGGCCCCCACCGCGAAGCTGGCCGCCGAAGTCAGGGCCGCCTGCACCGGGCGGGCAGCGAGTGCCGTGGACACCTGCAGCTCGTCCCGCGCATGGGCGCCCAGCGCATCGTGCGCCATGAGTTGCGCCGACACCTGCTGAGCCAGTTCAGGGGTCAAGCCTCGGGCGACGTAGATGGCGGTCAGTTCGCGCGCCTCGGCCGCCGGGTCAGCGGCCAGTTCGGCCCGCTCTCGGTCCAGGTCCGCCTTTTCGGTATCGGCCTGCGAATGCACCGACACATATTCACCCGCCGCCATCGACATGGCACCCGCCACCAGCCCGGCCACTGCCGTCATCACGATGGTGGACTGGCTGGACTGCGCGGCCGCCACGCCCACCACCAGGCTGGCGGTGGATACGATGCCGTCGTTGGCCCCCAGCACGGCCGCGCGGAGCCAGCCAATCCGGTCAGAACGGTGGCCTTCGGGGTGGGCACGGCGCGGGGTATGGGGCATAGCGGCTTTCGCGGTGGAGGTGTACAGGTCCATACCTTAACGCTGCCCGGCACGCCAAGCCACCCAGAGCGCCACTGCGGGTTGAAGATTGTTTACATCCTCTTGCACCGCACGCTGTCCGATATCCACAGTTTTGGATAACCTCGCAAGGCAGCGCCACGCAGGTTCCTGGCGTTGAAAGCTCCGTGTTGAGACACCGTCAGTTTCAAGATCATCCGCCCACACCCCGAAAAGGACGCCCATGGCCAAGATTCTGGAAGTGAAGTACGAGAACCAGGCCGATGCACGCGTGTGCGAAGTGGCCTATGAGAGCCAGGCCGACCTGTGCTGGCACGAGGTGGGCTACGCCACGCAGGCCACGGGCGATGCGCTGTGGTTCTTTGTGAACTACGAGAACCAGGCCAGCTTCAAGATTTTCAAGGTCAAACGCGAGAGCCAGGCCGATCTCAGGATCTTCAAGGTGGCGCATGCAGAGCAAGCCGGCTGGCGCACCCTGGGACATGCGCTCAAGGGCAAGTTGGCCTGACGAAGCCGAACACGCCTAAAGCGCCCACCAAGCCCTCCAGCCTTGCGGATGCAGGTTGAACGGGTGTACGGCCCCCGCCCAACTCCCTCGCCAAGTCAGGTGCCGCTGTAGGAGACCTCAACCACCGACGTACTTTTGCAGCTGCTCGCCCAGCCCCGTGGCACCCAGGCGCACCACATCGCCGGGCTTGAGGAACCGCGGTGCGGGCTTTTGCCCCAGGCCCACGCCCGCGGGGGTGCCAGTCAGGATGAGGTCGCCCGGCTCCAGGGTCAGGAACTGGCTGATGTACGACACCACGGTGGGCACACCAAAAATGAAATTGCGTGTGCTGCCGTTTTGCACGCGCTGGCCGTTCACCTCCAGCCACAGGTCGATGGCGTGGGGGTCGGCCACCTCGTCGGCCGTGACCAGCCAGGGGCCGATGGGCGCAAAGGTGTCATAGCTCTTGCCCTTGTCCCACTGGCCGCCGCGCTCCATCTGCCAGGCACGCTCGGACACATCGTTGGCCAGCACATATCCGGCAACATGGCTCAATGCATCGGCCTCGGCCACATGGCGGGCGCGGGTGCCGATGACGATGCCCAGTTCCACCTCCCAGTCGGTCTTGGTCGCGCCGGGGGGAATGCGCACATCGTCGTTGGGGCCGCTCAAAGCAGTCACGGCTTTCATGAACAGCACCGGCTCGGCGGGCGGCTGCATGCCCGCCTCTTTGGCGTGGTCGGCATAGTTGAGGCCCACACACACGATCTTGCCCACACCGCCCACCGGGCTGCCCAGGCGGGGCGAGCCATACACCGCAGGCAGGCGGCTGGCGTCGATGGCGGCCAGCGCGGACAAGGTGCGGGGGTTGAGCTGTGCGGGGCCGATATCAGGCAACAGCATGGACAGGTCGCGCAGCGTGCCCTGGGCGTCTACCAGGCCGGGGCGTTCTGCACCAGGCTGGCCGTAGCGGATGAGTTTCATGGGGTGTCCTTGTCTCTTGGGATGAATGTGTCTCTTAGACCACCCACCAGCATAGCGGCACGCCGCCTTGCGCGTGTGCACGATTGGCCGCCCCAGACTTGCCCGATGGCGACGCCCCGCCGCCAGCACACCGCCCGGCGCGCGCGTAACATCACGGGGGCCGCCGTATCGCCCATTAGCTATCATAATGATAGCTACCGAGGCATGAATCACCGGCGCATCAGCCACCTTTCACTCCATCTTGCACCCATGGCACCCGCCACCGCCTCGCCTTCCCCCACCGACACGCCCGCGCGCCCGCAGCCCCGCAACCCGACCGACCTGTTCTGGTCCTTCACCTGGCTGGCCCTGCAGGGCTTTGGGGGGGTGCTGGCGGTGGTGCAGCGCGAGCTGGTGGAGAAAAAGCGCTGGATGACGAACGAGGAGTTCGTCGAAGACTGGGCCGTTGCGCAGATCATGCCGGGCCCCAACGTGGTCAACCTCAGCATCATGATTGGGGACCGCTACTTTGGCCTGCGCGGCGCGTTTGCGGCGCTGGCGGGCATGCTGACCTTTCCGCTCATGCTGGTGCTCGCACTGGCGGTGGTGTATGCACAGTTCTCGGCCCAACCTGCCGTGGCCGGCGCATTGCGTGGCATGGGGGCCGTGGCGGCGGGCCTGATTGCGGGGGTGGGCATCAAGCTGTTTGTCTCCATCCGCAGCCACCCGCTGGGCCGCCCCCTGTGCCTGGCCATCACGGCGCTGACCATCGTCGCCATGGCCTGGCTGCGCTGGCCGCTGTTCTGGATCCTGCCGGTGATCGGCGGGGCCGCCTGCCTGCTGACCTGGAGAAAGCTCGCGCCATGAGCACTGCTGCCCCCCTCACCGCACCGCTGATGGCCCTGAGCATTGGCGACTGGTTTAACCTGTTCCTGTACTACCTGTCGCTGTCGCTGCTGGCCGTGGGCGGCGCCATTGCCACCGCGCCCGACATGCACCGGTTCCTGGTCGAACGCCAGGCGTGGCTGACCGACCCGCAGTTCAATGCCTCCATCGCCATCGCCCAGGCGGCCCCGGGCCCGAACGTGCTGTTCATTGCCCTGCTGGGCTGGAACGTCGGCATCAACGCCGGCGGCCCGGGCGTGATGGGCTGGCTGTTGGGCGCCCTGGGCATGGCGGTGTGTATGCTGGGCGTGATGCTACCCAGCAGCCTGCTGACCTGGACGGCCACGCGCTGGGGCCACCGCAACCGCGAGCGGCGCGGCGTGCGCGCGTTCAAGCAAGGCATGGCCCCGGTCGTGATCGGCCTGCTGGTCGCCACGTCCTGGGTGCTGGCCCGCGCCCATGGCGAATGGACCACCGACTGGCCCCTGTGGCTGCTGACCGCCACGGCCACGGTGCTGGTGTGGCGCACCAAGCTGCACCTTCTGTGGATGCTGGGCGCCGGTGCACTGCTGGGTGCGCTGGGGCTGGTCTGAGGGTTTGAGAGGCCGGGGTGTGCTGCGCAACCCCGGCAACGGGCACGATTTCTTTCTCTTTTTTGAAAGGCACATCCATGCAACTCCGCTCCCTGGGCCGCTCGGGCCTGCAGGTCTCGCCCCTGTGTTTTGGCGGCAATGTGTTTGGTTGGACGGCCGATGAAGCCACCTCGTTTGCACTGCTCGACGCGTGGGTGGACGCAGGCTTCAACTTCATCGACACCGCCGATGTGTACTCGCGCTGGGCACCGGGGCACACGGGGGGCGAATCCGAATCGGTGATCGGCCGCTGGCTCAAGCGCAGCGGCAAGCGCCACCGCATCGTGCTGGCCACCAAGGTGGGCAAGGACATGGGGGATGGCGAGGTGGGCCTGCGCCCCGCCTACATCCGCCAGGCGGTGGAGGCATCGCTGCAGCGCCTGCAAACCGACCACATCGACCTGTACCAGTCACACGACGACGACACCACCGTGCCGCTGGCCGACACACTGGGCGCGTACGCCGATCTGATCCGGGCTGGCAAGGTGCGTGCCATTGGCGCCTCCAACTACAGCGCCGCGCGCCTGCAGGAGGCCCTGCAGACCAGCGAACGCCTGGGCCTGCCGCGCTACGAAAGCCTGCAGCCGCTGTTCAACCTGTACGACCGCGCCGTGTTTGAAGACGCGCTGCAGCCGCTGTGCGTACAGCAGCAGGTCGGCGTGATCAACTTTTATGCGCTGGCCGCCGGGTTCCTCACCGGCAAGTACCGCACGGCGGCCGACGCCGCCAAGAGCGCACGCGGCGCCAACACCACGGCCAAGTACCTCACCGACCGGGGGCTGCGCATTCTGGCGGCGCTGGACGCCGTGGCACAACGCTACAACGCCACGCCCGGCCAGGTGGCCGTGGCCTGGCAGATGGTGCAACCGGGCATCACCGCGCCCATTGCCAGCGCCACGTCAGTAGCCCAGCTGCACGAACTGGTCAAGGCCACCCAGCTGCAACTGGACAGTGATGCGCTGGCCCAGCTGGACGCTGCCAGCGCCCAAGGCTGAATCCAAACAAAAGGGCCCGCGCGTGCGCGGGCCCTTGGCGTATGGCTTGACGGGATGCTGGGTGAACGGAATGACGCCCCTCAGCCCATAAGCCCATCAGCTGATCCGGCGACCATTCTCCGCGTAGATCGCCAGGTAGATGGCGTCCGAGCCGATGTACGGCGCCTTGTTGCCAAAGCCCACGTTGAAGTCGCCAAACGATAGCGAGCGGATGGCAGTCAGCCCGGCGCGCAGGCGCTCGCGCGTGGGTTCCTTGCCCGCGTTCTTCAGGCCTTCGATCATGATCTGCGCGTTGAGCCAGCCTTCCAGTGCGCTGTTGCTGTTCAGGAACGCCGGGTCCCCACCCGTGGCCTTCATCGTGGCCTGGAACTTGCGCACCGCCACCGACTTTTGCGAATTGGCATCGGGGAACACCTGAACCAGCGCCAGGCCACGCGTGGAGGCAGCCAGCTTGGGCAGCTCCGACGAGATCACGGTGACGGAAAGGCCCGCCAGCGGCACGCCTTGCGCCTTGGCACGGAAGGCCTGTACAAACGCGGTGTTGGCCGTGCCCGTGGTGGCCAGCAGCACGGCGCCGGGGCGCTCGGCCGCCACTTTGTCGGCCAGCTCGGCACCGTTCTTGCCATCCACGGCCAGCGCAAACTCGCCGCCGCGCTCGACCTTGATCTCGTCCAGCGCAGTGGACATGTCCTTGAGCACCTCTTTGCCAAACGGGTTGTCCAGGTACACCACCGCAATGCGCTTGAGGCCCATTTCCACGATCTGCTTGACCAGGCGCTGGGTTTCTTCGCGGTAGCTGGGACGCAGGAAGAACACGTGCTTGTTGGCCGCTGCACGCAGCGATGTAGCGCCGGTCACCGGGCCCACGGTGGGGATGCCCTTGGACTCGATGAGCGGCAGGATGGACGCGGTGTTGGCCGTGCCCAGCGGCGAGATCAGTGCGAACACCGACTGCGCCTCCACCATCTCGGTCACGTTCTTGAGGGTGCGTGCAGCCACATAGCCGTCGTCCTTGACCTCCATGCGGATCTCGCGGCCCAGCACGCCACCGGCGGCATTCACCTCGGCAAACGCGGCCTTCATGCCCGCCACCTGCTCGATGCCCGCCTGCCCCAGCGGGCCCGTCAGCGCGATGGAGCAGCCCAGGGTGACGGAGCGCGCGGTCAGCGCCTCTTCGGCCGCCATCGCGGTGTGGGCCCATGCGGGCAGGCCAGTGGCGGCGACGGCCTGGGTGGCACGCAAAAGAAATTGGCGACGGCTCATGGTGTGCAAGGCGGGTAAAACAAAGGGGCGGAGGCTACCGGGCTCCGCGCCCTTGCACCTGTCCAATGGGCGACAAAGGGTGGCGGCAGTACATCAAATCAGGGTTTCTACTGAGACGCGAGCCGCCGCGAAACACCGGTGGTGGCGCTCCGAACCGAGACGTTCTGCCCCGCGTACGCTCAGTCGTCCAGCAACTGGGGCAGCAGCGTAGCCGCCGTGCCCTTCAGCACCTGGTGGGCCACCTCATCCAGCGCACTGGGCGCGGGGTTGAGCACCACCACCCTGGCACCGGCGGCCCGAGCCTGGTGGGCCAGGCCCGCGGCGGGGTACACCGCACCGGCCGTGCCCACCACCAGCATCAGGTCGCACTGCTTGGCCGCCTGTTCGGCGGCTTCCAGTGTCGCCAGCGGCAAAGGCTCGCCAAACCACACCACGCCCGGGCGCAGCAGGTTGCCGCAGCGGTCGCAGTACGGCGGGTGGCCGGCCACTGCGTGGTCGACGAAGCAGCAGTTGCGCGGGGTATCAAGCCACCGGTCCTGAAAGATGTCGCCGTGCAGGCACAGCACGCCGGTGCTGCCCGCGCGCTGGTGCAGGCCGTCCACGTTCTGGGTGATCAGGGTGATGCGGCCGGGGTGGCGGCGCTGAAAATCGGCCAGCGCCCGGTGCCCAGAGTTGGGCGACACGCCGGCCAGCAGGTCGCGCCGGTACTGGTACCAGTCCCACACACGCTGGGGGTGGGCGCGAAAGCCTGATTCCGTCGCCATGTCTTCGGGGCGGAACTGTGCCCAGTACCCTGTCTGCGCATCGCGAAAGGTGGGCACGCCGGATTCGGCGCTGACTCCGGCGCCTGTCAGCACGGCAATGCACTGGCTGTGCAGGACCCAGGCTTTCACGGTGTCCAGCATGGAACCCTCGTTGATGCGTGCAGCGGGCCGGGGATCAGGTCCGCTGGCGCAGCGCCTCGTACAGGCACACGCCGCTGGCCACCGACACGTTCAGGCTTTCGACCGCGCCCTTCATGGGGATGCTGACCAGCTCGTCGCAGGTCTTGCGCGTGAGCTGGCGCATGCCGTCGCCCTCGGCACCCAGCACCAGGGCCACGGGGCCTTTCAGGTCTACCTGGTAAATGGTCTTGGGCGCATCGTCGCTGGTGCCGATGCACCAGATGTTGCGCTCCTTGAGTTCGTTCAGCGTGCGCGCCAGGTTGGTGACCATGAAATACGGCATGGTCTCGGCGGCACCGCTGGCCACCTTGGCCACGGTGGCATTGATGCCCACGGCGTGGTCCTTGGGGGCGATGACGGCATGGGCCCCCGCGCCATCGGCCACACGCAGGCAGGCGCCCAGGTTGTGCGGGTCGGTCACGCCGTCCAGCACCAGCAGCAGGGGCTGCTCGATGCCAGCGGCTTCCAGGTCTTCCAGCAGTTCATCCAGTGAGGTGGCCACCTTCACGGGCTCTACCCGCGCGGCCACGCCCTGGTGGCCGTGGCTGCCCGCCAGCTTGGCAATGCGCACACTGTCGGCTTCGATGAGGCGGGCACCGGCCTCGCGGGCGCGGTCGAGAAACTGACGCATGCGCGCATCGCGGCGCGTGGCTTCGTAGTAAATCTCGATGATGGATTGCGGCGCGGTCTTCAGACGCACGCCCACGGCGTGAAAGCCGAAGAGAACTTTGGGGCTGGACATGGGGGGATTATCCGCTCGGCGCGACACTATCCATCAGGACACTATCAATTTCATAGCTGCTAGCGCATGTTTCACTAGCGCCTGCGGCCTAAAAAGCTCGAATAATCCCGCTAACCCCTCACACAACACGCCCTGCGTCGATGGTGATGCGCCGCTCGCACTGGGCAGCAATTCCACGGTCGTGGGTCACCAGCACCAGGGTCGTGCCCAACTCGCGGTTGAGCTCGAACATGAGCTTCATGATGGTTTCGCCCGTCGCAAAGTCCAGGCTGCCCGTGGGTTCATCGGCCAGCAGCACGGCCGGCTGCACCACAAACGCCCGAGCCAGGGCCACGCGCTGCTGCTCGCCGCCTGACAGCACCTTGGGGTAATGCGACAGGCGCTGGCCCAACCCGACGCGCGCCAGCATCTCCGTAGCGGCCTTGCGCGCATCGCGGCGCTCGGCCAGCTCCAGCGGCAGCATTACGTTCTCCAGCGCCGTCAGGTTGCCCATGAGCTGGAAACTCTGGAACACAAAGCCCACCTTCTGGGCGCGCAGCGCAGCCCGTGCATCTTCGTCAATGGCAAACAGGTCCTGGCCGTCCAGGCGCACCGTGCCACGGGTGGGCGTATCGAGCCCCGCGATGATGGACAGCAGCGTGCTCTTGCCCGAGCCCGAGGCACCAACGATGGCCGCCGTTTCCCTGGCCGCCAGGCGGAAATCGATATCCCGCAGAATGTCGAGGGTTCCGGTGGAATCCGTCACCGACTTGAACACATGCTCCACGGCGATGATGGGGGTGGCTGGCGGTGTCTTGGGCAGTGGGGAGGATTCGGACATGAAAGGCTCTTTACTTTGATTCGCAATCTGCAGCAACGACGCCACTTTATCCTGAGCGCATCTATCGGCCTGGTGGTGGGGCTTTGTGCCCCCATGGCCTTTGCGCAAGCCCCCACCAAGCCGGGGGCTGCGGGGCGCACGCCCGTGATCCTGGTGCTGGGGGATTCACTCAGTGCCGAATACGGCCTGGCGCGGGGCACCGGCTGGGTGGCGCTGCTGGAAAAGCAGTTGGCACAGGACAAGCTCACGGCCACCGTGGTCAATGCCAGCGTGAGTGGTGAGACCACCTCGGGCGGCCGTTCGCGCCTGGCGGCTTTACTGGCCCAGCACCAGCCCAGCCATGTGGTGATCGAGCTAGGCGGCAACGATGCGCTGCGCGGGCTGCCGCTCAAGAACACCGAAGAAAACCTGACCTGGATGACCCAGACGGCCCAGAAGGCCGGGGCCAAGGTGCTGCTGGTGGGCATGCAGGTGCCGCCCAATTACGGCACCGACTACGCCAACAAGTTTGCGGGCCTGTTTACCAGCGTGGCACAGGCCCACAAGGCGGCGGTGGTGCCGTTTTTCCTGAAAGGGGTGGCAGATGGGCCAGACCCCACGCGCCTGTTCCAGCCCGACCGCATCCACCCTCGCGCCGAGGCGCATCCGCAAATGCTGGCCAATGTGTGGCCAGAGTTGAAAAAACTGCTGCGCTAGCCGCCACGCAGGCGGGTCATTCAACCCGCAGGCTGTTCGGGGTGGCCCGCGTCGCCCTCTGGCTGCTCGTCAGCGGGCAGGTCATCCCCCTGCGGATCGTTTGGCTTGCGCTGCGCTTTGGCCCTCAGCTTGTCTTCTTTTTTCTGCTTTTTGGCGAGTTCGCGCTGGCGTTTTTCGTATCCGTAGTTGGGTGTTGCCAAGGTAGTTGCTTCCTGAAGTTGAGACTCACTGTAACAGGACGGGGTTTTCAGGCCCCTGCCGGGGTGCGCTGCAGCGGAATGACGGCAGCTCGGTACGCATGCCAGCTGGCAAAACCCAGCACAGGCCCCGCCAGCAGCAGGCCCACGCCCCAGAACCACAGTGAGATGGCCACGATGAGGGTGATCAATGCCCCCCACAGCAGCATCACGCCGGGGTTTTCAATCACCGCACGCATGCTGGTGATGCCCGCAGTCAGCGCGTCGGTATCGCGGTCCAGGATCATGGGGATGGACACCACCGAGGTGGAAAACACCAGCGCCGCAAACACGCCGCCCACCACCGTGTACACCGCCACAAAGCTCCAGTTCTGCGGGTTGAACACCGCCTGCAGCACGCCCGTGGTGGACGGCATGCCGGTGTTGAAGAACACCGCAAACACCACCAGCGACGCACGGCCCCAGAGCAGTTCCAGCACCACGAGCACCAGCACCAGCATGCCCATGCTACCCATGTGGCTGTCCCAGCACGTCAGGGATTCGCTCAGCTGCGGCTGGAGGCCGGCCTCACGCCGACGGCTGGTGTCATACAGCCCCATGGCCAGAAACGGCCCCAGCAGCAGGCAACCGCTGGCCATGGACATGGTGTACTCCGGCCGCGTGCGAAACACCCAGCCCAGCACCACGGCCATGGCCCAGAAGCACACGCCGTAAAACACCGCAATGCCGGGCGCTGCTCGTACATCATCCAGGCCCCGCACCAACCACCGCAAAGGATCGGCCAGGCGCAACGGCTGCAGCTGCACAGGTTGCGCCGTCTGGGCCTTCACGCGGTCGGCGATGGCCTCGGCCTGCCGGGCCTCGGAGGTGTCTGGGGTACCAACGGTGTCCGGCCCGGGCTTGGAAGATGTCGCGTTCATGCCGCCACACTAAGCCCGCGCGTTCGGCTGCGCCACTGAGGAAAGCCCGTAGCCCGACCCACATCTACACCCTGGGCAGAAGGCCGAAGGGCAGCTCAGGCGGGGAAGGCCCGCTCCATCGCCTGCTGCAGATCACGCCGCAGGTCCTCCACCGCCTCCAGCCCGATGGAAAAACGCACCAGCGTGCCCGGCTTCAGGTGGGGCGACGGGCGGCTGCGCATGCTGGCGATGGTGTAGGGCACCACCAGGCTCATGGGGCCGCCCCAGCTGTAGCCCAGCTTGAACAGGCGCAGGCTGTCGCAGAAGACATCCACCTGCTGCTGGGTGTAGCGCGCGTCGATCATCACGCTGAACAGGCCGGCCGCCGCGCCCTGCCCGCCCTCGGCAGCGCCGCACAGCGCCTTCCAGTGGGAATGACCGGGCGCGCCCTCCAGCGCAGGGTGCAGCACTTGCGCGATGGCGGGCTGCTGCTGCAACCAGCGCGCCAGCTGGCGCGCGGCTTCGTCGTGGGCGCGATAGCGCAGACCGATGCTGGGCAACGCACGCAGGATCGCCTCCGCATCGTTGGCGCCGACGCCCAGGCCCAGCCGCATGTGGGTGAGCTTGATCTTCATGTGCAGGCCCAGGTCGCGTGTGATGACGCTGCCCATGAGCACATCGCCACCACCGCTGGGGTACTTGGTGAGCGCATGGGCAGAAATGTCCACCCCCAGGCTGCCATCGCCCGTCAGGTCAAACGGCGCAAACGCCAGACCCGCACCCCAGGTGTTGTCCAGCGCCGTGGTCACGCCGCGGGCACGGCAGATGCGCACCTGCTCGCACAGGTCAGGAAACTCCATGCTCACCGAGCCCGGCGCCTCCAGCCACACCAGCCGGGTGGCGGGGGTGATGCGCGCGGCCAGGTCGGCCGGGTCCAGCGGGTCGTAAAACGCATGGGTGATGCCGAAACGGGCCAGCTCGCCGTTGGCAAAGTCCTTGCCGGGACCGTAGGCGTTGTCGGGGATCAGCACCTCATCGCCGGACTTGAGCAAGGCCATCCCCACGTTCGCGATGGCGGCGAGGCCGCTGGGCACCAGCACACACTGCAGGCCACCTTCCAGCGCGCACAGGCGTTCTTCGAGGATGAAGGTGGTGGGCGTACCGTGCAGGCCGTAGGTGTAACCGCTCTTGTCCTTCCACTCCCGCGAGCGCATGGCCGCGACGTTGGGGAAGATGACCGTGGAGGCTTTGAACACCCCGGGCTGGGGGGCTACAAAACCAGTCGGCGGCTGGTAGTCGTGGTGGACGAGGTGGGTGGCAAGATCGATGTCGTGGTCTTTCATGCCGGCCATGGTAGCGCGCCGCCCGGTGGTGAGCCGGGCGGCGCGTGGGTGCGGTGATCAGGGCTGTGCGGCACAGGCCGCCCGCCCTGTGGTCCGACATTAGCTGGCAGTGACGACCAGCTGGTTGTTGACGGAGGTCACGCCGGTCACGCTCTTGGCGATGGTTTCGGCGCGGTCACGGGCTACGGTAGAGGGCGCGGGGCCGTTCAGGGTGACCTTGCCGTTCACGGTGTCCACGTTGATCTTGAGCGCGCTCAGATCGGGGTCCTTGGCCAAGCCCGCATTCACCTGGGCGGTGATTGTGGCGTCGTCAATCGCGCCCTTGGCGGTGTTGGCGGCGTCCTTGGCGGTAGCTTCTGCATTGGCAGCGCCCTGCTCCATCTTGGTTTCGGCACTCTGCATGGCGCTTTCGGCCTTCACTCGGGCGTCGGCAGCCGCCTGCTCGGTCTTTTCGACCGCAGAGTCCAGACGCTGGCCCACGGTGGGCTCTTCGGTCTTGCCGCATGCGGCGAGACCCAAGGCCAGGGCGCTGACGGCCAAGATGCTGGCGATGCGGTGGGCGGGACGATCCATCAGGTTTTGGGAATTCATGCTTTGACTCCTTGCGGTTAAGACATGGGCAGACTGTAGGCAAGCGGTCGAAGCCTGCGGGTCGGACAGGGCCGAAGTGCCTGTAGGACGAAGGAGCCTGCGGTCCGCCACCACCGGTGACCTTGCCTATTGGGAAGAGCCGGGGTGCCGAGGTCCCGGGCGCGCGACAATCGAGGGCATGACCCTGCATTCGCTCGCACGCTGGCTTCCTTTTTTGAAATGGCCCCGCCCGGATCGGCAACTGCTCAAAGGCGAGTTCTGGGCAGGCATGACAGTAGGGCTGATGCTGGTGCCCCAGGGCGTAGCCTACGCAGCGCTGGCAGGCATGCCCCTGGTCACAGGCATCTACGCGTCGCTGATTCCGGCGCTGATCGCAGTGCTGTTCAGCTCCTCCACCCGGCTGGGGGTGGGCCCCACCGCGCTGACCAGCCTTCTGATCGGCGCCTCGCTCACCGGCCTGGCCGAACCCGGCAGTGCGCAGTGGGTGGCCCTGGCCGCGTGGATGGCCCTGCTGTCGGGGCTGCTGCAAATGGTGATGGGTATCGCGCGCTTTGGCTGGTTGCTCAACCTCGTGACCTCGCCCGTGCTCAATGGTTTTACGCAGGCCGCAGCGCTGCTGATCCTGGGCTCGCAACTGGCGGCGCTGACTGGACTGCGCGCCGCCGACTGGAGCGCTCTGCTCTCGACGCCCTCACCCGGCCTGTTTGACCTGACGGCCGCGGGCTTTGGCCTGGGCAGCCTGGGCTTGCTGATGCTGGCGCGCCGCTGGCTGCCGCAGTTTCCGGCTGCGATTGTGGTGGTGGGCGCGGCAGGCGCCTTGAGCTGGGCCCTGGGCTACGCCGATGCTGGGGGTGCCGTGGTGGGTGCATTGCCCTCGGGCTTGCCCGCCCCCTACTGGCCGGGCGCCCTGCCCTGGTCCAGTTTCAGCGCACTGGTCATGCCCGTGCTGGTGGTGACGCTGGTGAGCTTTTTGGAGACCGCGTCCAGCGCCAAGGTGGAAAGCCAGCGCTCCAAGGAGCAGTGGAACGAAAACCAGGACCTGATTGGCCAGGGCCTGGCCAAGATCAGCAGTGGCCTGTGCGGCAGTTTTGCCACGAGTGCGTCGTTTTCGCGCTCGGCCATCAACCTCTACGCCGGTGCCAAGACGGGCTGGGCCACACTGTTTGCGATCAGCCTGGTGCTGGTCGTGCTGCTGTGGTTGACGCCCGCGCTGTACCACGTGCCGCAGTCGGTGCTGGCGGCGGTCGTGGTCACGGCCGTCACCAGCCTCATCAAACCGGGCACCCTGATGAGGCTGTGGCGGGTGTCGCGCGTAGAGGCTGTGATCGGCGGCGTCACCTTTGCCCTGACCCTGGCCACCGCCCCGCGCATGTACTGGGGCGTGCTGGTGGGTTTGTTGATGAACCTGAGCCACTTCCTGTACCAGCGCCTGCACCCGCGCATCATCGAGGTGGGCCTGCACCCGGACGGCAGCCTGCGCGACCGGCACCTGTGGCAGCTGCCACCCCTCGCCCCACGGTTGCTAGCGCTGCGCATGGATGCGGAGCTGGACTTTGCCTCCGCCAGTGCGCTGGAGCGGCGCGTGACCGAGCACCTGGCCGCCCACCCCGACGTGGTGCACCTGTGCCTGCTGGCCCAGCCCATCAATCGCATCGATGTGACGGGCGTCGAAACCTTTGCCCAACTGCTGGCGCAGATGGAACTGCGGGGCGGCACCTTGCATCTGAGCGGTCTGAAGCTGCCGGTGGAGCAGGTGCTGCGCCAGGCCGGCCTGCTGGACTTGCGCCCCGGGCTGGCCATGTACCGGACCGACGCCGAGGCGCTGGTGGCACTGCAACAGCTTCCCGAGCCCGTGGCGCGGGCGTGAGCCGGGTTTTACCTACGCTGCGACTGCTGTGCCACGGCCTTGTTCTTGCTGACGCGCTGGTACACTTGCTCAACTCTTTTTGTTCCAATTTGTGTCTGACTCTGCGGCCTCTCATCTGGTAGATCTGCGCGACCTTCGCCTGGATACTGCCCACGCACTGGTGGCTCAGGTCGGCGGCAGCGAGGCAGCATTGCACCGCGAGGTGCCTTCCCTTTATTTGCAGGGCCTTATCGATGGCCTGTGCGAGCTGTCGCTCAAAGACCCGCTCACGGGACTGGCGAACCGCAGACATTTCCGCGCCGTGCTGGAACGCGAAATCGATCGCGTCACACGCTCCGGCGAGGCAGCCCTGCTGCTGATGCTGGACATCGACCACTTCAAAAGGGTGAATGACACCCACGGCCATCTGGCTGGCGATGTGGTGCTCCAGTCGGTAGCCCGCACGCTCAGCGCCTGTGTGCGCCCCATGGACACCCTGGCCCGCTACGGCGGCGAAGAATTTGCGGTGGTGCTGCCCGCCTGCCAGGCCGCCTTTGGCCGGGTGGTGGCAGAACGCATCCGGCGCGCAGTGGCCAACACGCCCATCCGCATCTCCCCGACGGTGGAGCTGAATGTGACGGTGAGCATTGGTGGCGCGTTCGCCATGCAGTGGATCCGCTCCACCACCCTGCTGTGGACCGACCGTGCCGACCACCAGCTCTACCAGGCCAAGGCGTCGGGCCGCAACCGTGTCAGCATCGAGGAACAACCCGACAGCACCGTCAGTGCCGAAGAGAAAAGCCTGTTGTTTGGCCCGCTCTACACCCCCTCGGGTTGGGGCGATCTGCCTCCACTGGACCCCAACCCAACAGGCAGCGCCTACTGAAAGTTAGATGATGAGCGACGCGCTGTCCCCACAACCCACCACGCCTGCAGCCCCTGCAGGCCCTGCCGCCCCCCTGGCCTCGGCCGCTTCTGGTGCCCGCATCATTGCGGTGACCAGCGGCAAAGGTGGTGTGGGCAAGACTTTCGTATCGGCCAACCTGGCCGCAGCCCTCACCCGCCGAGGCCAGCGCGTGCTGGTGCTCGACGCCGACCTGGGCCTGGCCAACCTGGACGTGGTGCTGAATCTGCACCCCAAGATAACCCTGCACGACGTGTTCACCGGCAAAGCCGCGCTGGACGACGCCGTGATCGCCGCGCCTGGTGGCTTTGATGTGCTGCTGGCCGGCTCGGGCATGGTGGAGTATTCGCGCCTCACGCCCGAGGTGCGCAACCAGTTCCTGAACGTGATCCAGGCACTCACGCCGCGCTACGACGTGGTGCTGCTCGATACCGGTGCCGGCATCTCCGACGTGGTGCTGTTCTCGGTGTCGTTGGCGTCCGAGGTGCTGATTGTGGCCACGCCCGAACCCACCTCGCTCACCGATGCCTACGCCGCCATCAAGGTACTGGCCATGCAGCAAAAGCGCCAACATGTGCGCATGGTCATCAACCAGGCCGCGCGTCCTGGCGATGGCCGCGCCATCACCAGCCAGCTGCAGCAGGTGCTCGACCGCTTTGTGAGCACCGAGTCCGGCCGACCCATGCGCCTGATCCACATGGGCGACATCCCGGCCGACCCCTCGGTGCGCGATGCCGTGATGCGCCGCCAGTTGTTGCTGCTGCAAACCCCCGGCTGCCCAGCGGCGCTGGCCATTGCGCAGCTGGCCAACAAGATCGAGTCCACGCTGCTGTCACCGGCGGCATGACCCGAAAACGCCCGGCAGCGCAATGCGCAGCCCGGCCACTGTGACCCACAGGCCCGCCAGCGGGCCTTTGTGCTTTTTTACTGCCGTGAACCCTACCGACACCGTCCTCAACATCTCCTGCTACAAGTTTGTGCCGCTGCCCGATGCCGCCACACTGCGCGATGTGCTGCATGAGCGTGCGGTGGCCGCCCAGCTCAAGGGCACCATCCTGCTGGCGGAGGAAGGCATCAACTTCTTTCTGGCGGGCCCGGCCGATGCCGTGCGGGGGTTTGTCGCTCAGCTGCGCACCGATGCCCGCTTTGCCGACCTGGAACCCAAGGAAAGCTGGTCGGCCACGGTGCCGTTTCGCAAGATGCTGGTCAAGGTCAAGCGCGAGATCATCCGCATGGACCACCCCACCATCCGACCTGCCGCAGGCCGTGCGCCCTCGGTAGACCCGGCCACGCTGCGCCGCTGGCTGGACCAGGGGCACGACGACGAAGGCCGCGAAGTGGTCACACTCGACACTCGCAACGCCTTTGAGGTGGACGCAGGCACGTTCGACAACGCCATCGACTGGCGCATCGACAAGTTCACCGAGTTTCCGCCCGCGCTGCGCGCCCACAAGGCCGAGCTGCAGGACAAGACCGTGGTGAGCTTCTGCACCGGCGGGATCCGGTGCGAAAAAGCCGCCATTCTCATGCGCGAGGAAGGCCTGCCCCATGTCTACCAGCTGGAGGGTGGCATCCTGAAATACTTTGAGCTGACAGACGGCGCGCACTACCACGGCGGGTGCTTTGTGTTCGACGAGCGCCGCGTGCTGGACACCGGGCTTGCCACCGATGTGCCCTCAGCGGCCGCAGAAAACGCTATCAAATCATGAGCTGCCAGCGCTTGATTCACTAGCACTACAGCCCATTTTTATCCAAATATCACACTCTGATCACGCTTTGATCACGCTTTGAAGCGGTGTTCCGGCAGCGGTATCCACTCCACCTCGCCCGGCACCTGGCCCATGGCCTGGGCCTCCCAGTCGCTGGCGGCCTGCACGATGCGGTCCTTGCGGCTGGAGACAAAGTTCCACCACATGTGGCGTGGCGCATCCAGCGGCTCGCCGCCGATCACCATCAGGCGCACGGCACTGTCACCTGCCGACAGACGCAAAGGCTGGCCGGGCTCCACCACGGCCAGGATGTGCGCAGGCACCTCACCACCGTTCAGCGACACCGGTGCATCCACGGTGTACACCGCCAGCTCAGGCACCAGGGCCGGGATCTCCAGGGTGGCGCCCGCAGGCAGCTGCACGTCCAGGTACAAGGTGCGCGAATACGTGGCCACCGGTGAGGCCTGACCAAACGCCTCGCCGATCAGCACCCGCACGCTGGCCCCATCCACCTGCACCTGCGGGATGGCCGCAGCAGGCGTGTGCACAAACGAGGGGTCGGCTTCTTCGTGGGCCAGTGGCAGAGCAGCCCACAGCTGGATGCCGTGGTTCACATAGGGCTGGTTTGCCAGGCTCTCCGGGCGACGCTCGGAGTGCACGATGCCCCGCCCTGCCGTCATCCAGTTGATGGCGCCGGGTTCGATCTGCTGCACATAGCCCAGGCTGTCGCGGTGCATGATGGCGCCCGAGAACAGGTAGGTCACCGTCGCCAGGCCAATGTGCGGATGGGGCCGCACGTCGTGGCTGTCACCCGGTGCCACCGTCACCGGGCCGAAGTGGTCGAAAAACAGGAAGGGCCCCACGGCCTTGCGCTGCACAGCGGGCAGCAGGCGGCGCACGGTGAAACCGCCGCCCAGGTCCTTGGCATGGCCCGTGAGGGGCAGAAAGCTGGGGGTATCGCTCATGGTGCACGCTCCAACGAAGTGCTGATCTCGGTCGTCACCGTGGTCATCAACTTGTGCACAGGGCATTTCTGCGCCACGGTTTCCAGCTCGGCGATCTGGGCATCGGTGAGATCACCGCTGACCTGCAGCCGGGTCGCGAGGCGGTAGACGCCCGCACGCTCGGCCGAGGCGTCGCGCTCGACCACGGTCTGCACATCGTCCACCGGCAGGCCCTTGCGGCGCGCGTACCACAACACCGTGAGCGCCTTGCAGGCCCCCAGGGCAGCGTCATACAGATCGTGCGGGCTGGGGCCGCTGTCGGTGCCGCCCTCTTCCACACTGCCATCGGCCACGAGGTCGTGCGCACGGATGCGCACGGTCTGGGCCATGGGCGCGCCGGGGACGCGCCGCAATTCAACTGCCATGGGGTGTTCTCCTGGTTGTATTGGGGCGCGCCACTGTAGCGCCAAAAGGGGGCTTCGCGTTAACGGGCGAGGCGGCGGGCCACGTCGGCCACGCGCTGGCCGAACTGCTTGCCCGTCTCAAGATCGCCGGGGAACATCTCGGCAGCCGAGGCGTCGGACGGCGACTGGGACATGGCGCCGCTGAACGAGCCGATCCAGTTCACATCGTTGCGCGTGGCCGCCTTGGAGTTGGCGGGCATCATGCCGTTGCCCACCCAGATGCCACCGTGCTGCATGGCCAGGTGGAACATGTAGTCCAGCGTGATCTGCTTGTCACCGTTGGTGCTGGCGCTGTTGGTAAAGCCTGCAAACAGCTTGTCCTTCCAGGCCTGGCTGAACCAGGGCTTGGACGAGGCGTCGGCAAACTTCTTGAACTGCCAGCTCGGGCCGGCCATGTAGGTGGGTGAGCCAAAAATGATGGCACTGGCGGCAGCCAGTGTTTCCCAGCCGCCTTCGGGCAAGTTGCCCTCTGCATCGATGGCGACCAGCTGGGCGCCTGCGCCCTCCGCCACCGCCTGCGCCAGGCGCTGCGTGTGACCATAACCCGAGTGGTAAACAACTGCGATGTGTGCCATGAGATAACTCCTGTTGAAACGATGAGGGAACGAGACCAGGGGAAAAACCAAAAAAACGACCGACGAACTGCCTGTAGAACAACAAACAACCACGCGATTGAATGCCAGAACCTGCACCCCTGCGGGCTGCAGGCCCTTTCTATGCCAACCGGATCAGCGGTCCGAGCGGCGTGCGTCCAGGCTCCACGCACCGGCGCCAAAGGCTGCCAGGGCGAGCAGGCCGCCGGTCACGCCCACGTTCTTGAAGAACATGAGCTGCTGCATCATTTGCTTGTCAGCGGGCAAATTCCAGTAGGCATGGAAGAAGAAGCTGGCCACCAGCGTGAAGAAGGCCAGCGCCAGCGCGGCGAACCGGGTGCCCACGCCAAAGATTAGCGCCAGGCTGCCCAGCACTTCAACCGCCGCCGCAACGGCTGCCGCCACCGTGGGCATGGGCAGACCGACCGAAGTGATGTAGCCCACGGTACCGGCAAAGCCGGTGAGCTTGCCAATGCCCGCAGGCAGGAACAGGGCGGCCAGCAGCAGGCGCGACGCCAGAGCCAGGGGGTTTTGCAGGGATGTGAACATGGTGAAGAACTCCTGAGTGAAAGTGGTTACGAAGTAAAAATCAGGCGGCCAGGTCAAACACCAGCACCTCGGCGTCGTGGCCATCGGTCAACGACAAGGTGGTTTCCTTTTCCATCAGCAGCGCATCGCCGCCCGACAGGGTCTGGCCGTTGGCGGTCAGCGCGCCGCGCACAAGGTGCACATAGGTCTTGCGGGCGGGGTTCAGCGCCAGAGTGACGGACTCGTCCCCATCCAGCAAACCCGCATACAAGGCCGCATCGGCATGGATCTTGACCGAGCCCTGGGCGCCATCGGGCGACGCCACCAGGCGCAAGGCGCCGCGCTTTTCCGCCTCGGCAAAGGTCTTTTGCTCGTAGCTGGGCGGAATGCCGCGTACGTTGGGCTCAATCCAGATCTGCAGGAAGTGCGTGGTCTGGCCCGCAGCGTGGTTGAACTCGCTGTGCTGCACGCCAGTGCCTGCGCTCATGCGCTGCACGTCACCGGGCGGGATGCCCTTGACGTTGCCCATGCTGTCCTTGTGGGCCAATTCGCCCGACAGCACGTAGCTGATGATTTCCATGTCGCGGTGGCCATGGGTTCCAAACCCGGTGCCCGGCGCAATGCGGTCTTCGTTGATGACGCGCAGGTTGCCAAAGCCCATGTGGGCAGGGTCGTAGTACCCGGCGAACGAGAAGCTGTGGAAGGAATTGAGCCAGCCATGGTCGGCGTGGCCCCGGTCTTGCGATTTACGAACAGTCAGCATGTGAGTGCTCCTTTCAAGACTCGACTGTAGGACTGCCACACCCGCTGCGGGCACAGACGGATTGATGGCAAAGTTCAAATAATCTGAATTAACATGGCGCCACCATGCAAAACGCCCGCGACGTCCTCACCCCCGATGCGCTGACCATGCTGCAGGTGATTGCCGAGGCCGGCAGCTTTGCCGCCGCCGCACGGCAACTGGGCCTGGTGCCCAGCGCCCTCACCTATCGCGTGCGCCAGATCGAAGACGCACTGGACGTGCTGCTGTTCGACCGCAGCGCGCGCCAGGCCCGCCCCACCGAGGCCGGGGTAGAGCTGCTGCGCGAAGGCGCGCGCCTGCTGCAGGACATCGACGCCGTGGCCCACCGCGTGCGCCGCGTGGCCACGGGCTGGGAGCCGCAACTCACGCTGTCGGTGGACGGCATCATCTCGCCCCACACCCTGCTGGAGCTGGTGGACGCGTTCTACGCCATGAAGCCCCCCACGCGCCTCAAGCTGCGCGACGGCATCATGACCGGCACGCTGGAGGCGCTGACCTCCGGCCGCGCCGACCTGGCCATTGGCGTATCCGTGGCCAGCAACAACGTGGCCGGCCTGCAGCAAGGGCTGCTGGGCGATGTGCTCTTCATCTACGTGGTGGCGCCCCACCACCCGCTGGCCACCGCGCCCGAGCCGATCTCCGACGCCACGCTGCTGGAGCACCGCGCCGTGGCCGTGGCCGACTCGGCCACCCGTGGCGGCGCCACCATGGGCCTGCTGGGCGGACAGGACGTGTTGACGGTGGACACCATGCAGGCCAAGGTGCGCGTGCAGTTGCGCGGCCTGGGCGGCGGCTTTCTGCCCGAACCCATGGTGCGCCCCTACCTGGAGGCCGGCCGCCTGGTGGCGCGCCGCGTGGCCCGGCCGGAGCGCAACGTGCGCGTGCACTACGCCTGGGGCGGCCCTGGCTTCACCGCCCCCGGCCGCGCGCTGCAGTGGTGGCTGAACCAGCTTCAAAGCCCCGCCACACGCCGCGCTCTGCTGGAAAACCACCATCATTTGTGACCCTGATCAAGTGCGCACAGGCCGGCACCGCGTGTAGAGTGGTTGCTGTTGGTTTTGCATCGCATTTCTTTTGCCGAACGTCACCGAAAGGCCTCCCATGAGCAAACCTGATCCTCTCCCTGCCAAACGGCTCCGACGCACCAGCGCCCCGGCCCCTGCGGCCTCCGCAGCGCACGCCACCCCCGTCACCCCCTCCGGCAAACCGCAGCGCCACTTCGCCATCATCGGCGCGGGCATGGCGGGCATTGCCTGTGCCCGCACCCTGGTCCAGGCCGGCCACCGGGTGACGGTGTTCGAAAAGTCCCACCAGGCCGGCGGCCGCACCGCCACCATCGACAGCCCCTTTGGCAACTTTGATGCCGGTGCCCAGTATTTCACCGTGCGCGACCCGCGCTTTGCCCGAGCCATCGACACCGTGCCCGGCATCTGCAAGCGCTGGAGCGCCAATTCGGTCCAGGTGCTGGACGCCGCAGGCCGGGTGGCCGCCGTGGGCCTGCCCCACCGCGAAGCCCACTGGGTCGCCACCCCAGGCATGCAGTCGCTGGTGACCACCTGGGCGGAACCCTTGGCCCAGGCAGGCCAGCTGGTCACCCACACCCGCGTCACCCGCATCGAACCCGACGCCGTGAACGCACCCGGGTGGCAACTGCGCACCGAAGGCGCGGGCGGCGAGCAGCATGTGTATGCGGGCTTTGACGCGGTACTGCTGGCCCAGCCCTCGGTGCCCGCACAGGCCTTGATTTCCGGCTCCGGGCTCGACTCCCCGCTGGCCGACGCCATGTCCAAGGTCGCCATCGCGCCCTGCTGGACCCTGATGCTGGCCTACCCCCAGGCCGTGCGCCCGGGCCTGACCACGCTGGGCCCGCAATGGAACGCGGCACGCAGCACCCACCACCGCATTGCCTGGCTGGCGCGCGAGTCGTCCAAGCCGGGCCGCAACGTGGTGGAGCGCTGGACGGTGCAGGCCAGCCCCGCCTGGTCGGCAGAACACCTCGAAGACGACGAAGCCCGCGTGCAGGCCAAGCTGCTCAAGGCATTTGCCGAGGTCACCGGCATCCGGGCCGAGCCTGCGCATGCCGACACCCGCCGCTGGCGCTATGCGCAAACCACCCACCCGCTGGGCAAGAGCCACCTGTGGGATGCCAAGGCCGGCCTGGGCGCCTGCGGAGACTGGTGCCTGGGGCACCGGCTGGAAGATGCCTTTGTGTCGGGCCTGGAACTGGCACTTGCCGTGGCATGACGGGGGGCGTAGGAGCAACGCCGCACAACGAGGGCAGCCCCACAGCACGCACAGAGGAGCGCAATGTGGGGCGCTATGTGGGGCGGTTTGCCCCCTCCCCCACGGGCCCGCTGCACGCGGGTTCTCTGGTGGCCGCGCTGGCCAGCTGGCTGGATGCACGCGCACACAGCGGCCGGTGGCTGGTGCGCATCGAGGATGTGGACCAGCCCCGCTGCGTGCCAGGGGCCGACACCTTCATCCTGCAGCAACTGGCCACCTGTGGCCTGCACCCCGACGCCCCGCCCCAGTGGCAGTCTGCGCGCAGCAGTCTGTACCAGCGCGCCCTGGACCAGCTGGTGGCGCAGGGCGATGCCTACCCCTGCGCGTGCTCACGCAAGGACATCGAAGACGCCCATGCCGCCCAGGGCCATGCCCGCGAGCGGCATGCGGCGCTGCCCTACCCCGGCACTTGCCGCCAGGGGCTGAACGGCCGCACGGGGCGCTCCTGGCGCTTCAATGTCACAGACTTCAAGCCAAAACAGCCTATTGCGCCAGTGGATCATGCCTGCAGCGCTACATATTCAGTAGCAGATGGCCTGCTGCAGTGGCACGACCGCCGCCTGGGACGCCAGCAGCAACAGGTGGCTAACGCCGTAGGCGACTTCGTGCTGCGCCGCGCAGACGGGCTGTGGGCTTACCAGCTGGCCGTGGTGGTGGACGATGCCGACCAGGGCATCACCGACGTGGTCCGGGGAGAGGACCTGGCAGACAACACCCCGCGCCAGATCCTGCTGCAGCAGGCGCTGGGGCTGCCCACGCCGCGCTATCTGCACACCCCGCTGGTGTGCGGTGACAACGGCGAAAAGCTCTCCAAACAAAACGGCGCGCAGGCGCTGGACCTGGACAACCCCTTACGGGCCTTGTCGCACGCCGCGCTGGCCCTGGGCTTGCCCGCTGTGGCAAATCTGCACAACATTTGCATACCCGACGCACTGGCACAGTGGGTCGCGGCGTGGCGACGAAACTACAATGGCCCACCGTGACCGAATTGACCACAGCCTCCGCCCCCGCCAGTGCTGCGCCCGCAGCCTCCCCCGCCCCCACAGCGCCCACTGCACAGGGATCTGCCCCCGCCGGTGTGACCCACCCCAAAACCATCAAGAGCTTTGTGCGCCGCGCCGGCCGCACCACCACGGGCCAGGCCAAGGCCTTTGAAGACTTCGGCCCGCGTTTTGTGCTGCCCTACACCGCTGCCCCGCTGGACGCCACCGCCGCCTTTGGCCGCAGCGCGCCGCTGGTGCTGGAGATCGGTTTTGGCATGGGCGAGGCCACGGCCCATATTGCCCGCGTGCGGCCTGACGACAACTTTCTGTGCTGCGAGGTGCATGAGCCCGGCGTGGGCGCCCTGCTCAAGCGCATTGGCGAACAAGGGCTGACCAACATCCGCATCCTGCAGCACGACGCCGTGGAGGTGATCGACCACATGCTGCCGCCCGGCGTCCTCGACGGCGTGCACATCTTCTTCCCCGACCCCTGGCACAAGAAAAAGCACAACAAGCGCCGCCTGATCCAGCCCCCGCTGGTGGCCAAGCTGGCTGCACGCCTCAAGCCCGGCGGCTACCTGCATTGCGCCACCGACTGGCAACCCTACGCAGAGCAGATGCTGCAGGTGCTGAGCGCCGAGCCCCTGCTGCAAAACACCGCAGACGGCTTTGCACCGCAACCCGACTACCGCCCGCTGACCAAGTTCGAAAACCGAGGCCTGCGACTGGGCCATGGGGTGTGGGACGTGGTGTTTGTGCGCCGTAACTGACCCAACGACATGCCCCGATCGGCCCGCAGCACACCGCCTATGAAACCCATCCTGCAAAACCTGGTGGAGATGACTGGCCACCGCGACCACCTGCGGCTGGAGGTGTCGGTGCTGTCCACGCTGCAAAAACTCAGCAGCATCATCGAGGTGCGGGCCCTGGAACTGTTCACGGAGGGCGGTGTGCCCCATGTGCGCCCCCGCACCTGGGTGGATAACGGCCAGCTGGTGTCCACCGACTCCGAAGCTGCAGCCGACCCCCGCAGGGAGCCGCTGGACCAGTACCCCGCCCTGCGGGACTGCGTGGACAACCGGGGCGAGCGCGCCCTGGCCTCACCCCGCCGCGGCCGCCATGTGCTCTGGCTGCCGGTGTGGATGCACGACAAGGTCAGCACCTGCCTGGAGATCACCCAGTCGCGCCCGTTCTCGGCCCACAAGCTTGACGTGCTCATGGGCGTGTTTCAGGTGTACCAGAACTACCAGAGCCTGCTCGACTACAGCGAGCGCGATGCGCTCACCGGCCTGTTCAACCGCAAGACGTTTGACGAGCAATTCTCCCGCTACACCATGAGCGGGCTGGCCAGCCGGTCTGGCGCAGTCACCGAGTCCTTTGCAGCCGAAGAAACCGCCGTGGCCAGCGACAACGAGCCCGTGCAGCAATGGCTGGCGGTGGTGGACATCGACCACTTCAAGCAGGTCAACGACCGCTTCGGCCACCTGTATGGCGACGAAGTGCTGATCCTGATCGCCAACATCCTGCGCAGCTCGTTCCGCAGCCACGACCGCATCTTCCGCTTTGGCGGCGAAGAGTTTGTGGTGCTGCTGCGCTCCACCACGCTGAGCACTGCCCACAAGGTGTTCAACCGCTTCCGGCTGGCCGTGCAGGAGTACCACTTCCCGCAGGTGGGCCAGGTGACGGTGAGCCTGGGTTTTGTGAGTACCACGCGCGGTTCGCCGGTCGAAATCCTGGGCCAGGCCGATCAGGCGCTGTACTACGCCAAGGAACATGGCCGCAACCAGGTCTGCTTCTACGACGATCTGGTGGCCAGCGGGCACTTGGCGACCAAGGTCGCCAACGACGACGTCGAATTGTTCTGAGCGGGCTGCGCCCTCCCCAGCCCCCACTTTCTACGAACCGGTACGCAAAGGCGGGCACTGACCAAGCCGGATTCCATCGGCCACCGTGCAGTGCGCAGTGCGGTGCCCCCTGTCAGCCCAGCGATGCCAGGATCGCCTCCACATTCACCTCATCGCGCTGCGCAGGCGTCAGGAAGCGCTCTGCGTAGTCCCGCCACACACCGCTGGTCAGGAAGAAGCGGAACACCTCGGCATCGATATGCCGCTCGCGCACCATGTGGGTCATGATCTTGAGCGACTCGGACAGCGTCTTGGGTGGCTTGTAGGGCCGGTCGGCCGCAGTCAGCGCCTCAAAGATATCGGCCAGGGTCATCACACGGTCGGCCAGCGTCAGCTCTGGCGCCTTCAGGCGCCGCGGGTAGCCGGTGCCGTCCAGCTTTTCGTGGTGGGACCCGGCAATCGACGGTACGCGCGCCAGGTGCGGCGGAAACGGCAGACCGCTGAGCATGATGATGGTCTGCACGATGTGGTCGTTGATCTTGAAGCGGTCTTCCGCCGTGAGCGTGCCCCGCTGGATGGACAGGTTGTGCAGCTCACCCAGGTGCGCCTCGTACGGCGGCAGCACCATGTCAAAGCCCCAGCGGTTGGCGGGGTTGCCCGCCTCCACCGGCGGCTTGCGGGTGCCCCAGGGCACGATGTGCTCCGGCCGGTCGGCCAGCAGCGGCTCGTTGGCGGGCAAGGGGCGCACCGGCACGGTCGAAAGCCGCAGCATCTCAGCGGCCGACAGGCCCAGGCGGTCGTCAAAATGCCGCTGCCAGATCTGGCGGCCAATGGCCTTTAGGCGGGCGATATCCGCTTCGGCCATGAATTCACCCCCGACGTTGCAGCGGGCCACAAAGGCAAAGTCGTCCTGCAACTGTTCGCGCCGTTGCAGCAGCTCGCGCTGCAGGCGCACCGGGTCCACGCCCGACACATGCTGCTTCCAGTAGTCCAGCTCTGCGTCCCGCCACAACACCTCAAAGCGCATGCGCACCTCATGAATGCGGTTGTAGAGCGTTTCCAGCTTGGTGGCCTTGTCGATGATGTGCTCCGGGCTGGTGACCTTGCCGCAGTCGTGCAGCCAGGCCCCCAGGCGGAACTCGTAGCGCTCGGCGTCGGTCATGGTGACCTGGGCAAACGGGCCGTCTTTGGCTGCACACATGCGGTCCATGAGTGCTTCGGCCAGCTCGGGCACCCGCTCACAGTGGCCGCCGGTGTAGGGGCTCTTGGCGTCGATGGCGTCGGCCAGCAGGCGGATGACGGCGTCCAGCAGCTTCTTCTGGCCTTCGATCAGGCTGCGGGTCTCAATGGCTACCGACAGCGTGCCCGACAGCTTTTCGACAAAGGCCCGGAAATGCGCGTCGTCCTGCGTCTGGTCTGCGATGTAGCGCAGCACCAGCAGGCCCAGGGGCTGCCCGTCGCGGGTGCGCAGCTGCACGCGCAGTACGCGGGCGGGCTCGGTGTCATCGTCGTCTTCGTGCTGGTCACCAGGCTGGGGCTCGGTGTGGTTGATGAAATGCACCATAGCCAGGTGCTCGGGGTAGCGGGACTGCTGCTCAGGGTCCTCGCAATGGCGGGCGGCACGCAGCAAGCCGGTGCGCTGCGGGTCCACCAGGTACACCGCACCGCCGGTGCAACTGGTGGCGCGCACCAGCTCGTACAGCACACTCGACAGCATCAGGTCAGTGCGCGATTCGGCGCTGATGTGGTGGGTGATGTGCAGGAACTCCTGGATGGTGTCGGACATGCGGTCCATCACCTGCCCCAGGTCGCGCACCTCGCGCACTGGCGACACCCGCCGTTCGGGCCGCCGGAAATCAAAGCGCGCCAGCGCCCTGGCCTGCAACGCGAGCCCGAACAGGCTGCGTCCCACCCGTCGGCCAGCGAGCCAGCCCAACGGCAGCATCAGACCGATGAGCGACACCGACAGCCACACCTGCTGGCGCAAATTGTTGTTCACGTCGGCCAGCAGCTCCTTGGTGGGAATCGCCATCAGAATCTGCAGCCCCTGCCAGCGCATCGACGCCAGCGGCAGCGAGCGGCCCAGCCATTCCTCGCCATCGGCCTGCAGGCGGCGCGACTCGCCATCTTTCAGGCCGAGCGCCTGTAGCGCTTGCAGGCTGGGCACGCCCAGGTCGTCCAGCGCACGCAGCCGAAGGCCGGGCGTGTTGCCATCGCGCAGCAGCACGCGCGACATGTCGGGGTAGGCCAGCACGCGGCGGTCTTTGTCCACGACCGCAATCTCGGTGCGGGGCATCAGGCGCAGGCCGCTGATCTCATGCCCCAGGTCGGTCAGGGCCACGTCCAGGCCAATCACCGCACGCCCGTCCTCGCTGGGCTGGCTCAGGGTGATGCCGACCTCCTGCGTGGTGAAGAACACATAGGGTGACGTCAGGATCTGCGTGTTTTGCTCCAGCGCCTCGGCATACCAGGGACGGGTACGGGGGTCATAGCGGTATTCCGGGCGGACGGCGGAATCAATCAACCGCAAGTCTGCGTCGTAATAGCTCCAGCGCCCCACCATGCCCGCCAGGCCACGCTCTCGCGCCATGGATTGCACCAGGTACGCCGTTTTGGGCGGTGCATCCAGCCGCACCCGCAAAGCCTCGTTGCGCACCGGTCGCACCAGCAGAAACTGCCCGTCCGGGTAACCGATGAACACTGCCGACAGCAGCTGGTTCTGCTCCAGCAGCCGCGCTAGCACGGGCAGGCGTCGCAGCCGTGCTGGCAAGGTAGACGCCGAGGCCACCGGGTCGAACGCCAGCAGGCGGATGGTGGCATCGGCCGGGTCCACGATGCGGTGCACCCGTTCGGCGATGAGCTGGCTGATGCGCTGCGCGCTCTCGTCCGACGCCGCAATGATGGCCTGGCGCGCGCTGGTGCTGACCTGGTACACCAGCAACGCTGTCAGCAACAGCATGGCGGTGACCACCACGGTGGCGATCAGGACCTCAAAGGGGATGGTGATACGGCGCCACCACGGCAGGTGGCCGCCTTGGCCCGCCAAAGCAGCACCAGTGCCGCGCAGCACAGCGGACGGCGGCGGGTCTTGGGGGCTGTCGCGCAGGGTGTCCATGCGCTGCACTTTAGGGTGAAAGCCCGCGTTCCGTCACCCTCTTTTTGGCAGCCATGGCTGCCACACCACAGCGGCCGGTGCCGCTGTGGTGGCCCGGGACATCAGCCCAGTTGCTGCGTGATCCAGCCCGTCACCGAGGCCAGCGCTGCAGGCAGCTTGGCCGCGTCGGTACCACCGGCCATCGCCATGTCAGGCTTGCCGCCGCCCTTGCCGCCCACTTGCTGGGCCACAAAGTTGACCAGTTCACCGGCCTTGAGCTTGCCCACGCTGTCGGCCGTCACGCCCGCAGCAATCTGCACCTTGTCGCCATCCACAGCGGCCAGCACGATGGCAGCGGTCTTGAGCTTGTCCTTGAGCTTGTCCATGGTGTCGCGCAGGGTCTTGGCGTCGGCGCCGGGCAGCGCGGCAGCCAGCACCTTCAGGCCCTTGACTTCCACCGCCTGGTTCACCAGCTCGTCGCCCTGGCTGGAGGCCAGCTTGCCCTTGAGCGCAGCGACTTCCTTCTCCAGAGCGCGCGCATTGTCCAGCGCCTGGCTGATGCGGCCATTGAGCTCGGCCACCGGCGCCTTGAGGGTGCTGGCGGCCTGGTGCACGGTGTCTTCCAGGTTCTGCAGATAGGCCAGCGCGTTGGCGCCGGTCACGGCCTCGATGCGGCGCACGCCTGCGGCCACGCCGCCTTCGCCCACCACCTTGAACAGGCCGATGTCGCCCGTGCGCTGCACGTGGGTGCCGCCGCACAGTTCGCGGCTGGTACCGATGTCGAGCACGCGCACGGTTTCGCCGTACTTTTCGCCGAACAGCATCATGGCGCCGGTCTTCTGGGCCGATTCGATGTCCATCACGCGCGCGTCGGTGGCCGTGTTGGCCAGGATTTCCTCGTTCACGCGGCGCTCGATCTCACGGATCTCAGCAGCGGTCACGGGTGCGTTGTGGGCAAAGTCGAAACGGGTGCGGTCGGCATTGACCAAGCTACCCTTTTGCTGCACGTGACTGCCCAGCACTTCGCGCAGGGCCTTGTGCATGATGTGCGTGACCGAGTGGTTGCGCATGGTGGCAGCGCGCACTGCGGTGTTCACCTGGGCCTGTACCGTGTCGCCCACGTTCAGCGTGCCCTCTTCCAGGGTGCCGTGGTGGCCGTACACATCGGCCTTGATCTTGAGCGTATCGCCCACCGCAAAGCGGGCAGAGCCGCTATTGATCACACCCTCGTCACCCACTTGGCCGCCGCTTTCGGCGTAGAACGGGGTCGTGTCCAGCACCACCACGCCGTTTTGACCCGCTTTCAGGGCTGCAGCGCTGTTCCCGTCTACGTAGATAGCTACGATTTTTGCAGTCTCGGCCAGGTGCTCGTAGCCGGTGAACTGGTTGGCAGCACCGGTGTACTCCAGCGCCTTGTCCATCTTGAACTTGCCAGCAGCACGTGCCTGGGCCTTCTGCTTTTCCATGGCGGTCTTGAAGCCGGCCTCGTCCACTTCCACGTCGCGCTCGCGGCACACGTCGTTGGTCAGGTCGAGCGGGAAACCGTAGGTGTCGTGCAGCTTGAAGGCCACGTCGCCCGGTAGCACCTTGGCGCCGCCATCCAGCGCGGCGTCCAAAATTTCCATGCCGTTGGCCAGCGTCTCAAAGAAACGCTCTTCTTCGGTCTTGAGCACGTCGGTGATGCGCTGCTCCTGCTCGCGCAGCGATGGGTAGGCATCGCCCATCAGGCGCACCAGGTCGGCCACCAGCTTGTGGAAGAACGGCGTCTTCTTGCCCAGCTTGTAGCCGTGGCGGATGGCGCGGCGCACGATGCGGCGCTGCACGTAGCCACGGCCTTCGTTACTGGGGATCACGCCATCACTCACCAGGAAAGCGGTCGCGCGGATGTGGTCGGCAATCACGCGCAGGCTCTTGTTGTTGAGGTCGGTCACGCCGGTTTCGCGACCGGCAGCCTTGATGAGCTGATCGAACAGGTCGATCTCGTAGTTGCTGTGCACATGCTGCAGGATGGCGGCGAGGCGCTCCAGGCCCATGCCGGTGTCCACGCAGGGGGCGGGCAGCGGGGTGACGGCACCGGTTTCGTCCATGTTGAACTGCATGAACACGTTGTTCCAGATCTCGATGAAACGGTCGCCGTCTTCGTCGGGGCTGCCTGGAGGGCCGCCAGGGATCTCAGGGCCGTGGTCGTAGAAGATTTCGCTGCAAGGGCCGCACGGGCCGGTGTCGGCCATCATCCAGAAGTTGTCGGACTTGTAGCGACCGCCCTTGTTGTCGCCGATGCGGATCACACGCTCGGGCGGCAGGCCGATTTCCTTGGTCCAGATGTCATAGGCCTCGTCGTCCTCTTGGTACACCGTGGCCAGCAGGCGCTCGGGGGGCAGCTTGTAGACCTGCGTCAGCAGTTCCCAGGCCCACTTCAGCGATTCGCGCTTGAAGTAATCGCCAAACGACCAGTTGCCCAGCATTTCAAAGAAGGTGTGGTGGCGCGCGGTGTAGCCCACGTTTTCCAGGTCGTTGTGCTTGCCGCCAGCACGCAGGCAGGCCTGTACGGACACCGCCCGGTTGTAAGGGCGCTTGTCGGTGCCCAGGAACACGTCCTTGAACTGCACCATGCCCGAGTTGGTGAACATCAGCGTGGGGTCGTTGCCAGGCACCAGGGGGCTGGACGCCACAACGGTGTGGCCCTTGGAGACGAAGAAGTCCAGGAAGGACTTGCGGATGTCAGCGACAGAAAAAGTGGGAGTGCTCATGGTGTTGTGGAGTGGTTGCACGGAGCAGGCAGACCGCAGGACCCGCGCCTGTGCGCTGCCTGTCGCTGCCCCTATGGGGACCAACCTTTCATTATAGGTTTGCAGCCCTGGCGCCCGTGGCAGCGGTGCGACAGCAAAGGGCGGCACAGGATTTGCAGGTTCCATGCCTGCCCCTCGCCTCCAATTCGCCCAGCGACCAATGGCCCGCGCTCGAAAATTCGCTTGCGCGCTTTTGATATCTTGTTAATATATTAATAACTTCATCGCCCAACGCACCCAAGGAGCACCCTGTGAACCCACAACCCCGCTGGCAAGGCATCTTCCCCGCCGTCACCACCAAGTTCCATGCCGACGAGTCCATCGACGCCGAAGGCACGGCACGGCACATCGACTTCCAGATCCGTAACGGCATTCACGGGCTGGTCACCTGCGGCTCGCTGGGCGAGGCCAGCACCCTCACGCTGGAAGAAAAGCTCCAGGTCGCCAAAATTGCCCTGGAAGCAGCCGACGGCCGCGTGCCCGTGCTGGCCAATGTGTCCGAGACCAGCACCCGCGAGGCCCTGCGCTACATCGACGGAGGCAATCGGCTGGGTGTGGCGGGCTACATGGTCATGCCCTCGGTGATCTACGTGGCCGACGCCCGCGAGGCCATGGCCAACGTCCGGGCCATGGCCCATGCCGCCCAGCGCCCGCTCATGGTCTACAACAACCCCGTCGCCTACCGCGTGGACCTGAAGCCCGAGCACATGCTGGAGCTGGCCGACTGCGAATGGATTGCCGCCATCAAGGAAAGCACAGGCGACATCCGCCGCATCACCGACCTGCGCAACACCGTGGGCAACCGCTACCAGCTCTTCCTGGGCGTGGACGACCTGGCCTACGAAGGCCTGGCCCTGGGCTGCGACGGCCTGCTGGCCGGCGTGGGCTGCGCCTTCCCGCGCGAAACGGTGGCGCTGTACGAGCTGATGAAGGCGGGCAAATTTGCTGAAGCCCTGCCGCTGTACCAATGGATGACGCCCATGCTGCACCTCGATGTATCGAACAAGCTGGTGCAGAACCTCAAGCTCATCGACGTGCTGGTGGGTGTGGGCACCGAGCACATGCGCCGCCCCCGCCTGCCGCTGGTGGGTGAAGAGCGGGCGTTTGTCGAGCGCGTGGTGCGCAAAGCGCTCGAAACCCGCCCGACCCAGTACCAGTCTGTGGCCTGAGACACTAAGCCACTGCCCCACCACGACCACAGCACCATGCAACACATCCAAGTGATCGACTCCCATACCGGCGGTGAGCCCACCCGGCTTGTCATTGGCGGATTTCCGGACCTGGGCACTGGCACCATGGCCGAGCGGCGCGAGCGGCTGGCACGCGAGCACGATGCCTGGCGCGCCGCCACCGTGCTGGAGCCGCGCGGTAGCGACGTGGTGGTGGGCGCGCTGCTCTGCGCACCGCAAGACCCCGCCAACGCGGCGGGCGTGATCTTCTTCAACAACAGCGGCTACCTGGGCATGTGTGGCCACGGCACGATTGGCCTGATCGCATCGCTGGCCCACATGGGCCGCATCCAGCCTGGCGATCACCGCATCGAAACGCCGGTGGGCACCGTCACCACGACCTTGCACACCGACGGATCGGTGAGCGTGCGCAATGTGCCCGCCTACCGCCTGCACCACCAGCTGGCGGTGGATGTGCCCGGCTACGGCCGCGTGGTGGGCGATGTGGCCTGGGGTGGCAACTGGTTCTTTTTGATCTCGGACCACGGCCAGCGCGTGGCGAGCGACAACCTGGAGGCACTGATGCACTACACCTGCGCCGTGCAGCAGGCCCTGAAGGACCAGGGCATTCGCGGCGACAACGGTGGCGAGATCGACCACATCGAACTATTTGCTGACGACGACAGCACCGATGATCCCGCGGACAGCCGCAACTACGTGCTGTGCCCCGGCAAAGCCTACGACCGCTCGCCCTGCGGCACCGGTACCAGCGCCAAAATTGCCTGCCTGGCCGCCGATGGCAAGCTCCAGCCGGGTCAGGTGTGGCGCCAGGCCAGCATCATCGGCAGCCAGTTCGAGGCAAGCTACACGCTGCAGGACGGTGGCAAGCTCATCCCCACCTTGCGTGGCCGTGCCTACATGAGTGCCGAAGCGACCCTGCTGATCGACGACACGGACCCCTTCGGCTGGGGCATCCGGCTGTAAACCGCCTTCTCCCACAGCACAGGCCCCATGCAAACCACCGACGTCCTTGTGATCGGCGCTGGCATCGTCGGCGCGGCCTGTGCCCATGCGCTCGTACAGGCCGGGCTGTCGGTGCGGATCATTGATGCGCGCCTGGGCGGTGCCACGGCGGCAGGCATGGGCCATCTGGTGGTGATGGATGACAACCCGGCTGAGCTGGCGCTCAGCAAATCGTCGCTCGACCTCTGGCACGCATTGGCACCGCAGATGGATGCTGGCTGCGCCTTCACCGCCTGCGGCACGCTCTGGCTGGCTGCCAACGAGGAAGAGCTGCTGGCTGCGCACGCCAAGCGCGCCACCTTGCAAGCCCAAGGCGTGGCCTGCGAGATGCTGGATGCCGTAGCCCTCGCCCGCGCAGAACCTGCGCTGCGCCGCGGCCTGGCGGGCGCGCTGAAGGTGAATGGCGACAGCGTGGTTTATGCCCCGCGTGCCGCCCAGTGGCTGGTGGCCCAGGCTGCAGCGCATGGAACCGTGGTTTTTGAACAGGCCGAAGCCGCGCAGATCGACGGCCACACCGTCACCCTGCGCGACGGCAGTCAGCGCAGCGCGGGCGCCATCGTGCTGACCAGCGGCATCCAGGCCCCGCAGCTGTGCCCCGGCCTGCCGCTGCGCCCCAAAAAGGGCCACCTCGTCATCACAGACCGCTACCCCGGCACCGTGCACCACCAGCTGGTGGAGCTGGGCTACATCACCAGCGCGCACCACAGCGATGGGACCTCGGTGGCCTTCAACGTACAACCCCGGCCCACGGGGCAACTGCTGATCGGCTCGTCGCGCGAGTTCGACACCACCGACCCGGCCGTCAACAACATCGTGATGGCACGCATGCTGCAGCGCGCGCTCGACTACCTGCCCGGCCTGGCGGACCTGAACGCGATTCGTACCTGGACGGGTTTTCGCGCTGCCACGCCCGACAGCCTGCCCATCATCGGCCCGCACCCGACGCACCCCCACCTGTGGCTGGCCGTGGGCCACGAAGGGCTGGGCGTGACCACGGCCCCCAGCACCGCACAGCTGCTGGCCGCGCAAATCACCGGCAGTACACCGCCCATCGACCCCATGCCCTACGCCGCGCAGCGTTTTGATTTGCGGGGTGCTGCATGACACGCCCCGCCTCCCGCACCCCCACCGTGCAGATCGTCGTGAACGGAACTCCCCGGCTGGTGCCAGCGGGCACCAGCGTGGCCGCCGCGCTGGCGCAACAACCGCCGGGTACTACCCGTACCTCGGTCACAGGCGAAGCGCGCGCGCCGCTGTGTGGCATGGGCGTGTGCCATGAATGCCGAGTGCGCATCCAGGGCCGCATCCGCCTGGCCTGCCAGACGGTGTGCGCCGAGGGCATGGCCATCGAGACCGATGCAGGTACCGCCTCCGGGAGCGCCATGTCATGCCAATGACCCGCATACCCGCACCCGCCCCCATGCACGAACGCTGCGACATTCTCATCATCGGCGCGGGCCCAGCGGGCATGGCAGCAACACTGGCGGCCGCACCCAGCGGGGCCGCGATAACGGTGGTGGACGACAACCCCCAGCCCGGCGGCCAGATCTGGCGCGACGGCCCGCAGGCCGCACTGCCCCCTATGGCGCAGCAGCATCGCGCGGCGCTCGCCAAGCACACCAACATACGCGTATTGACTGGCACCCGGGTGGTGGGGCTGGGAGCCAGTCACCCCACCGACAACGCCCCCGCCCTGCTGCTGGAAGACGCTGACCGGGGCTGGACCCAGCACAGCCACCGCATCATCCTGTGCACCGGCGCACGCGAGCTGCTGTTGCCCTTCTCCGGCTGGACCTTGCCCGGCGTGACGGGTGCGGGTGCGCTGCAGGCCCTCATCAAGGCGGGGCTGGACGTGCGCGGCCAGCGCATCGTGATTGCTGGTACAGGCCCCCTGCTGCTGGCAACGGCCGCCACAGCCACGCAGGCCGGTGCCAGGGTGGTGCGCATTGCCGAGCAGGCCTCCTGGGCAGCACTCGCGCGCTTTGCGGCGCAACTGCCACGCTGGCCGGCCAAGGCGCTGCAGGCGCTCACCTTGATCCACCCGGGCTTGCGCGCAAGCACCCATGTTCTGGAGGCACATGGCACCACCCAGGTGCAGTCTGTGCGGCTGCGCAATGGCGCGCACGCAGAAGAAACCATCGCCTGCGACCGCGTGGCCTGCGGCTTTGGCCTGGTACCCAACACCCAGCTGGGCCAGCTACTCGGTTGCGTGCTGGGCGGACCGCTGAGCGGCGGCCTCGGTCTGGCAGTGGACGCGCAGATGCGCACCACGGTGCACGGCGTTTTGGCGGCCGGGGAAAGCACGGGCTTTGGCGGCAGCGAACGTGCCCTGGTGCAGGGCGCCATTGCAGGCCACACAGCCGCAGGCCACGTGCAGCAGGCCCAGGCACTGCGCTCGCAACTTGCGCGCTGGGAAAGGTTTGCCCAGGCGCTGCAGTCCTCGTTTGTGCTGAACGAGCAGCTCAAGGCCCTGCCCCGGCCTGACACCCTGGTGTGCCGCTGCGAAGACGTGGCCTATGCCGACCTGGCACCACGCCAGGGCTGGATCGACGCCAAGCTGCACACCCGCTGCGGCATGGGCGCCTGCCAGGGGCGCATTTGCGGTGCAGCCACACAGCACCTGTTTGGGTGGACACCGACCGCGCCCCGGCACCTGCTGGCACCTGCACGCATCGGCACCCTGGCCGCCTGCGGCGGGCCTGCGCCGGAAGGCCCCAGCGCAGCGACGCCTGCCTGACCCGAAGCCTTTTCTCCAGCTCTGCAGCGACGTCCCCCCACAAGCAACAGGCATTCATCTTGCTTGCAAATATATCTACCAGATATTAAAAATCCAACCTCCCCAAGCCACCTGCCCACGCCCCTTGCACCCCGAGCACTGCACCATGCCATCCACCCACAGCCCCGCCCCACCACCCGCTGCCACGCCACGTGCACCTGTTCGCTGGGTGCTGGCGCTGTCCTCGCACATCCTGCGCACCGAGCGGCAGGTGCTCACGGGCCTGATGACGTTGCTGGTGCTGCTCATCCTGCTCAACGTGGTCACGCGCTACACCGGGATGCCCATCTACTGGGTGGACGAAGCGGCGGTCTACACCGTGGTGTGGCTGACCTTTGTAGGCGCGTCGGTCATGACGCGGCTGCGCATGGACTTTGCCGTGACCATGCTGACCGACCACCTCGGCGCGCGGGGTGCCCGGGCATTCAAGGTGGCGGCCACCGTGGGCGTGCTGCTGTTTGGCCTGGCCATGCTGGTGATGTGCTGGGTGTGGATGGACCCCATCGGCATCGCACGCTACGGCTTTGACGCCAAGGAGTTTGCGGCCGAGAGCTTCAACTTCCTCTACACAGAGCGCACCCAGACGCTGAACTGGCCCACCTGGGTGCTGCAGCTCATCCTGCCGATCTTCTCGGCCACCTTCACGGTGCATGCGCTGGCCAACCTGCTGGAAGACATGGGCGCCGCAGAGCGTGTGCAGCACGCGGGCTTTGACGTGGTCAACGCCGACGCCGTGAACTGAACGCCCCACGTCCACGACCCGTCCCCCTGCGCCCATCCCCCCACCCGAGCCCCGACCATGATCACCACCCTGTTCTTCCTCGCCGCCTTGATGGTGGGTGTGCCCATCGGCGTGTGCCTGTGCCTGTCGGGCGCGGTGTACATCCTCAGCATCGGCAGCCCGGTGCTTTTCCAGTCCTTCCCCATGCAGATGTTCGGCGGGGTGGACAGCTATGGGCTCATCGCCATTCCGCTGTTCATCCTGATCGGCGAGATCATGAACAGCGGCGGCATCACGCGGCGGCTGGTGGACCTGTCGATGGCTTTCATAGGCTCGGTCAAGGGCGGCCTGGCCTACGTCAACATCCTGGCCAACATGCTGGTGTCGTCCATCATCGGCTCGGCCACTGCGCAGGTGGCCATCATGTCGCAGGTCATGGTGCCCGAGATGGAGAAGCAGGGCTACGACAAGACCTTTGCTGCGGGCCTCACGGTGTACGGCGGCATGCTGGGCCCCATCATCCCGCCCTCGGTGATGTTTGTGGTCTACAGCGTGCTGGCCCAGGTGGCCGTGGGCGACATGCTGATTGCGGGCATCCTGCCCGGCGTGCTGCTCACGCTGCTGTTCTTTGTCGTGATCGCGCTCATGGGGTTTGTCTACAACTACCCGCGCAGCGAAAAACGCACCCTGGCCCAGCGCGCGCGCACCGTGGTGCAGGCCAGCCCCACGCTGCTGATCCCCATCATCATCGTCGGCTCCATCCTGAGTGGCGTGGCCAACCCCACCGAATCGGCCGCCGTGGGCGCGCTGGTCTCGGCGCTGGTGGGCCGGTATGTGACCAAGGAATTCCGCTTTAGCGCCATGCCAGCCATCCTGCTGCGCTCGGCGATCTACTCGGCCATCGTGCTGTTTCTGGTGGCGGCGGCGGCCGTGTTCTCGTGGCTGCTGATCTACGGCAAGGTGCCGCAGATGGTGGCCGCCTGGGTGCAGACGGTGGCGCACGACCCGGTCACCTTCCTGCTGCTCACCAACGTCATCCTGCTGGTCATCGGCACGGTGATCGACGGCATCCCCGGTCTCATCATGACCGCGCCCATCCTGCTGCCGATTGCCACCGAGGTCTATCACATCGACCCGCGCCACTTTGGCGTGGTGATCGTCGTCAACCTGGTGTTGGGGCTGATGACCCCGCCCGTGGGTCTGAGCTTTTTTGTCGCGTCGGCCGTCACCGGGGCCAAGCCCGGAAAGATGTTCATCGTGACCCTGCCGTTTTTCATCATCAGCTGCGTGGCGCTGGTGATGTTGTCGCTGTTCCCCAGCCTGTCGCTCGGCCTGCTCAAGTAGCGGGGCATGCCGTCCGACAGATCCGTCCCCCTCCCAACGTTCTTTCACACGGAGTTCACCATGACGACCCAGCCTGCCCGCCCAGTCTCCCGCCGCCACTTCATCCAGCGCCACGCCGTGGCCGCAGCCGCCGTCACGGGGCTGGGCTTTCCGGCGCTGGTGCGGGCCGCCGACGCCAAGGAATTCCGCCTGGGCCTGATCACGCCCGCTGGCCACTCGTGGAACCGCGCCGCGCTGCAGTTTGGCGAGGCACTGAAGAAGGAAACCGACGGCCGCCTGAGCGTCACGGTCTTCCACTCGGGCCAGTTGGGCAACGAGGCGGCGATGATGCAGCAGCTGCAGTCCGGTGCGCTCGATATGGGCTGGATCCAGGCGGCCGAGCTGGGCTCGCGTGTGGCCAGCATCGCGGCCATCAATGCGCCCTATCTAGTGCGCTCCACGCCCGCCGTGGCCAAGCTGGTCAAACACCCCGCCGCCACCAAGCTGCTGGAGGTGCTGCCGCGCGAGACCGGCACCATCGGCCTGGGCTGGGGCATTACCGGCATGCGCGCCGTTTTCTCCACCAAGGACATCAACCTGCCCACCGACATCAAGGGCATGAAGCTGCGCATCAACCCCACGCCCGTGTACCGCGACTTTTATCAAATGCTGGGCGCAGCCCCCACGCCCATCCCCACGCCCCAGGTGTTCGATGCGATGAGCAACGGCCAGGTGGACGGGCTGGAGGCCGACATCGAGTTCTCGTGGAACCAGCGCTTTGACAAGGTGGCCAAGACGCTGCTGCAGATGAATGCGCTCTTCATGCCGTTTGCGCCACTGGTGTCGGGCCGCATCTGGCAAGGCCTGGACGCCAAAGACAAGGACCTCATCCGCAAACTGGTGGCGCAGTCGCTCGACGCACAGATCAACGACATCGTGACCACCGAGGCCGGGCTGATCGAGAAGTTCAAGGGCACGTCCATCGCGTTCAAGACCGCATCGGCCTTCAACCCCGACAGCACCATCCAGGAGTTCGACAAGCTGTGGCTGCCCAAGGCGCCGCAGATTGCCGAGCTGCGCAAGGCGGGCGCCAGCCTGGCCTGATGGCAGCGGGGCCGCTACCGCAAGCCACTAAGATGCGGTCCGCAACCCCGCTCCCCACACCCTGCTCCCCATGACCACCCGCAGTGCCCCCACCCAGCGAGAGCCCGCGCCCAAACGGCGCGCGGCCGACGTGGCCTATGACGCCATCGAGGCCATGATCTCCACCCTGCAGCTGCAGCCCGGCTCGCCCGTGGTGGAGGCCGAGATTGTGGAAAGCACGGGCCTCGGCCGCACCCCTGTGCGCGAAGCGCTGCTGCGCATGGTATCCATCGGCCTGATTGCGCAGCAGCCCCGACGCGGGCTGCTGGTGTCGCACATCGACCTGGCCGACCACCTGGACGTGATCCAGACACGCCGCGTGCTGGAGCGCCTGATCGCATCGTGTGCCGCGCGCCGCGCCACAGCGCCGCAGCGCCAGGCCATCGTGCATTGCGCCGAAAAGATGGTGGAAGCCGCCGCACGCGGCCACCTGGACGACTACATGCAGGCCGACCACGCGCTGGACGTGGTGGTGCACCAGGCCAGCCAGAACCACTCGGCCGTCAAATGCGTGCAGCCGCTCATCGTGCAATGCAGGCGCTTCTGGTATGCCTACCAGCACGAGGGCGAGGTGTCCGAAGGCGCACGCGCCCACATGCAGCTGGCCCAGGGCATTGCCAGCGGCGACGAAGCGCACGCCATGGCCGGGGCGGAGCAGCTGATGGAGTACCTGGAGCGGTTTGCGCGGCGCATCATCGACCGGTAGGCTCCAGGCCCTCCGGCAAGGAAAGCGGGGTAGCTTGCCCGCCAACTACATATTTGATAGCAAACAAGCCATATTGCACTAGCGCATGGTGCCAAAAATGCTTAAAAACGCATTCAGAGAGGCTGTTTGCGATCCCGCAGGGGACTGCGCGCGGACTCTCAGCGCATGGAACCGACCTATTCCGCCACCTGCTGCCCCAGCAGGATGCGCTGTTCCAAGAAGCGCCACAGCCGCTCGTCCTGGCTGAACGACACGTTGAAGCGCAGCCAGCCCGTAGGGCGCGGCTCCACCAGAAAGAGCTGGCCGGGGCCGAGCATGATGCCCGCGCCCGTGGCTTCCTTCGACAACTCAGCACTGTCAGGCAGATCAGGGTGGCGCGCCCACAGGTACATGCCCGCCTCGGGCTCGTGGAACAGTTCAAACCCCAGGTTCAGCAGCCGCCGGCCCACCGCGCGGTGCGCCTCGGCCAGGCGCTCACGCAGCGACTTGAGGTGCTTGCGCCAGCGGCCATCGGTCACCACGCCGAAGGTGATGCGCTCGGTGATCTCGGAGGACGTCAGGCCCGAGATCATCTTGAGCTGCACCAGCTCATCCAGCAGATCGCGCCGCGCTGCCACGTAGCCCGTGCGCAGGTTGGGCGAAATGGTCTTGGAGAAGCTGCCGATGTAGACCACGCGGCTGAGCTGGTCCAGGCTGGCCAGCGAGGGGCGCACGGTCGAATCCATGTCGGCGTAGATGTCGTTCTCCACCAGTGCAAAGCCATGCTGCTCGGCCAGCTGCAGCAGGCGGTGCAGGTGCGCGACCGACGCCATGGAGCAGGTGGGGCTTTGCAGGCGCGGCTGGGTAAAGAACACCGTGGGCCGGTGCGCGGCCAGCAGCGCCTCCAGCGCAGGCAGGTCGTAGCCCGTGGGGGTGCGCGGAACGCCCACCACCTGCGCGCCCGCAAAGCGCAGCATGAAGTGCAGGTTGGGGTAGCCGGGGTCGTCCACCAGCACCACGTCGCCGGGCTTGACCAGGCGGCGCGCCACCAGGTCCAGCGCCTGGCTGGAGCCCTGGGTCAGCAGCACCTGCTCGGCATCCACCGCCAGATGGTGCTCGGCCAGCGACTCGGCCACCACCATGCGCAGCGCCATGTGGCCGTGGGGCAAACCGTAGCCGTCCAGCTCCGGGCCATCAGACGACAGCTGGCGCATGCTGCGCTTGACCGCATCGCCAAACAGCCAATCGTGCGGCAGCCAGCCACAGCCCGGTTTCATGGGCAGGTTGCGGTTTTCAAAAATTTGTTTGAGGTACCAGCGCGCATCAAAACGGGGCACCGGCCGTGCTGGCGCACCAGCCCCGGGCGCTGCGCCTTCGTCGCCCCGCCGCTTCACAAAAAAGCCCGCGTTGGCACGCGACACCAGCCAACCCTGCGCCACCAGCCGGTCGTAGGCCTCGACCACGGTGAACACGCTCACGCCATGCGCAGCGGCAAAAGCGCGGATGGACGGGAGTTTGCTGCCGGGTTTGAGCACCTGCCCAACGATCAGGCCCCGCAGCCCATCAACGATCTGGCTGACCAGCGGTGTCTGCAGGTCCGGGCTGAGAGTGAGCATCAGGAGGGGAAAAAAGGAGGCGAATTGTGCACCGGCTTGGCGCACACCAAATCAGGGATTGCCTGTACAGGATTTTAGACCTGCACAGTGCGCGCCAAACAGCGCTGCGCTGTACATGGACGGTGTGTGGCGCGACTTCCAGAATCCGCCCCATTCCTTTATTTCCTCGTCATCCACCCCACCGACCACCATGCAGCAAGACCGCCACTTCACCAACGCCGCCCTCCTCACCCGCCGCCACGCATCTGTGGCCCGGGGCGTGGGCCAGGCCCATGACCTCTTCATCCAGAAAGCCCGCAACGCCGAGCTGTGGGATGTGGAGGGCCGCCGCTTCATCGACTTCGCCGGTGGCATCGCCGTTCTCAACACCGGCCACCTGCACACCGGCGTGATTGCCGCCGTGAAGGCGCAGCTGGACCTGTACACCCACACCTGCTTCCAAGTGGTGGCGTACGAGCCCTACGTGGAAGTGTGCGAGCGCCTGAACACCTTGGCCCCCGGCGCGTTTGCCAAGAAGAGCCTGCTGCTGACCACCGGCGCTGAGGCCGTGGAGAACGCCGTCAAGATCGCCCGCGCCTACACCAAGCGCCCCGGCGTGATCGCCTTCACCGGCGGCTACCACGGCCGCACCAACCTCACGCTGGGCCTCACGGGCAAGGTTGCGCCTTACAAGATCGGGTTTGGCCCCTTCCCTGGCGAGACCTACCACGCCCTGTTCCCCAACGCGCTGCACGGCGTGAGCGTGGAGCAGGCGCTGCATTCGGTAGAGCTGATCTTCAAGAACGACATCGAGCCCGAGCGCGTGGCGGCCTTCATCGTCGAGCCCGTGCAGGGCGAAGGCGGCTTCTACGTCGCCCCGCCTGAGTTCATCAGCGGCCTGAAGGCGCTGGCCGACCGCTACGGCATCCTGCTGATTGCCGACGAGGTGCAGACCGGCGCAGGCCGCACCGGCACCTGGTTTGCCAGCGAGCAATGGCCCGTGGCGCCCGACCTGATCACCACGGCCAAGTCGCTGGCGGGCGGCTTCCCGCTGGCAGGCGTGGTGGGCCGCGCCGATGTGATGGATGCGCCCGCTCCTGGTGGCCTGGGTGGCACCTACGCAGGCAGCCCCGTGGCCTGCGCCGCCGCGCTGGCCGTGATCGAGGCCTTTGTACAAGAGAAGCTGCTGGCCCGCAGCCAGGACATGGGCGCGCTGTTGGTGCGCGGCCTGAAAGACATCGCGGCCAAGGTGCCTGCCATTGGCGACGTGCGCGGCCTGGGCGCCATGGTGGCGATCGAGTTGTTCGAGAACGGTGATCTGGGCCGCCCCGACGCCGCCCTGACCAAGCAGGTGGTGGCCGAGGCCGCGCGGCGTGGGCTGATCCTGCTGTCGTGCGGCACGCATGGCAACGTGATCCGCATCCTGGTGCCGCTGACCGCCTCGGACGAGTTGCTGCACGAGGGCCTGGCCATCCTGGCCGACAGCCTGGAGGCCGTGGCTGCGGCCACGAACTGACATGCGCCCGGCCCTTCACTCCACCTACCCGGCACCGCCCGCCATGAACCAGCCTGCCGAACCCCTGGTGCGCTTTACCGGCGTGCAGAAGACCTACGACGGCGAGCAGTTGGTGGTGCGCGCGCTGGACCTGGACATCCAGCGCGGCGAGTTTCTGAGCCTGCTGGGCCCGTCGGGCTCGGGCAAGACCACCACGCTGATGATGCTGGCCGGGTTTGAGTCGCCTACCGCAGGTGACATGCTGCTGGACGGCAAGCAGATCACGCGCATGCCGCCACACAAGCGCAACTTTGGCATGGTGTTCCAGAACTACGCGCTGTTCCCCCACCTCACGGTGGGCGAGAACGTGGCCTACCCGCTGACGGTGCGCAAGGTGCCCAAGGCCGAGCAGGCCGAACGCGTGAAGAAGGCGCTGGACATGGTGCGCCTAGGCGGCATGGCAGACCGACTGCCCGCACGCCTGTCGGGCGGCCAGCAGCAGCGCGTGGCCCTGGCGCGCGCATTGGTGTTCAACCCGCAGCTGGTGCTGATGGACGAGCCCCTGGGTGCGCTGGACAAGCAGCTGCGCGAGCACATGCAGATAGAGCTGAAAGAGCTGCACCGCCAGCTGGGCGTGACCTTTGTGTACGTGACGCACGACCAGGGCGAGGCCCTGACCATGAGCGACCGCGTGGCCGTGTTCAACGAAGGCGTGATCCAGCAGCTGGCCGATGTGGAGAGCCTGTACGAAACCCCCAGCAACCGCTTTGTGGCGGGTTTTGTGGGCGACAGCACCGTGCTCTCGGGCACGCTGCAGGGCGCTGGGGCCGACGCCGCCATCCAGATGCCCGGCGGCTTCTTGCTGCCCGGTATCAACGTAAACCAGGCCCCGGTGGGCGCGCGGGTGCAAGCTTGCGTGCGGCCCGAGCGCATCGTGCTGCACCCGCAGTCCGAATACCCCCGGCCCAACGCCATCCCGGCCACCGTGGCGCGCACCATTTACTACGGCGACCACCTGCGCCTGGTCTGCGAGCTGGGCCACGGCCAGGAGCCGGCCACGGTCAAGCGGGCCTTGTCGCCCCTGGGTACCAGCCACGCGCAGCCGGGAGACCAGGTGTTGCTGGAGTTCCCGCCCGCCGCCACACGCATCTACGCCGTGTGAGGTTGTTGCACAAACCCGCTGCGCCCTCACCGCCCGCCCCCTTTCCCTGTCAATTCCCAGTCACTTCCCTGTCCCCGTTCCTCCACTACCCAAGGAAATCTGCACCATGAAAAAGAGCCTTATCGCCTGCGCATCCCTGACTGCCTGCCTGGTCGCCCTGCCCAGCTTTGCGCAACAGCAACTCACCGTTGTGAACTTCGGCGGCGCCAATGCCAATGCGCAGAAAAAGGCGTTCTATGAGCCCTACGAAAAGCAGGGCACCAAGATCGTGGCCGTGGAATACAACGGCGAGCAGGCCAAGGTCAAAGCCATGGTCGAGACCAAGAAGGTGACCTGGGACGTGGTAGAGGTCGAATCGCCCGACGCCGCGCGCGGCTGCGATGAAGGCCTGTATGAAAAGCTGGACTACAGCAAGATCGTGCCCAAGGCCGACCTGCTGCCCGCCGCCGTGCACGAGTGCGCCGTGGGCATCTTTGTGTGGTCCACCGTCATGGCCTACAACGGCGACAAGCTCAAGACCCCGCCCACCAGCTGGGCCGACTTTTGGGACACCAAAAAGATCCCTGGCAAGCGCGGCATGCGCAAGGGCGCACGCTACAACCTCGAATTTGCACTGCTGGCCGACGGCGTGAAGCCTGCAGACGTGTACAAGGTGCTGGCCACCAAGGATGGAGCCGACCGTGCGTTCAAGAAGCTGACGGAGCTCAAACCCAGCATCCAGTGGTGGGAGGCCGGAGCCCAGGCGCCGCAGTTCCTGGTGGCGGGCGATGTGGCGCTGACCACGGTGTTCAACGGCCGGATCGACGCGGCCAACCGCGAAGGCCGCAACCTCAAGATCTACTGGCCCGGCGGCATCTACGACCTGGACTACTGGGCCATCCCCAAGGGCACACCCAACAAGGATGCGGCCGTGAAGTTCATCGCCTTCACCATGCAGACGCCCCAACAGGCGGCCTATGCGCAGAACATTGCCTACGGCCCGGCCAACAGCAAGGCGCTGGCGTCGCTGGACAAGAAGGTGCTGGACGACCTGCCCACATCGGCCACCAACGCCAAGGAGGCGCTGCAGTTCAACGTGGGCTTCTGGGCCGACCAGGGCGAGGCGCTGGAGAAGCGCTTTGCCGCCTGGGCCACGCAATAAGCCTCCTGTATTGCCCCTCTGAAGATGCCCTTGTGAAACGCTGAGAGCAGGACACCCGCATGCAAGCCACCCTGGCCCATCCCCACGCCACTGCCCCCGCAGGCAGCCCTCCCGGTGCGCTGCGCCAGGCCCTGGCGCGCGCCGAGTCGCGCCGCAAATGGCGCGCCTTTGTGCTGACCTTGCCCCTGCTGGTGTTCCTGCTGCTCACGCTGCTGGTGCCCATTGCTGCGCTGCTGCAGCGCGCGGTGGAAAACCCCGAGGTCGCCAACGCCCTGCCCGCCACCATGCGCGCGCTGGACGGCTGGGACCGCAAGGACGCACCCGGCGCACCCGCTTACGCCGCGCTGGTGCAGGATTTGGCCCGCCTGCCCGACAGCTCCGACGCCGGGGCGCTGGCGCGGCGGCTCAACACCGAAGTGCCCGGCGCGCGCTCACTCATCATGGGGGCGTACCGCGCGCTGCCCATGGAGGGCACGCCCGAAGCCATCCGCGCACAGCTGCTGGACAAGGACCCGCGCTGGGCCGAGGCCCCGCTGTGGCAGGCCATTGCCAAGAACGGCGCGCGCTGGACGCCCGACTACCTGCTCGCCTCGGTGGACCTGCAGCGCGATGCGCTGGGCCACGTCGAACGCATGCCCGAGGAGCAACGCGCGTTTGGCGGCATCCTGCTGCGCACCTTCCATATCAGCCTGGTGGTCACGCTGGTGTGCCTGCTGCTGGGTTACCCGCTGGCGTGGTGGCTGGCCACCTTGCCCGCCCGCCCGGCCAATGTGCTGATGATCCTGGTGCTGGTGCCGTTCTGGACCTCCATCCTCGTGCGCGTGGCCGCATGGATCGTGCTGCTGCAGTCCGAAGGGCTGGTCAACCGGGGGCTGATGGGGTTGGGCCTGATCGAGCAGCCGCTGGCGCTGCTGTTCAACCGCACGGGCGTGGTGATTGCCATGGTGCACATCCTGCTGCCCTTCATGATCCTGCCGCTGTACAGCGTGATGAAAAGCGTGCCGCCCACCTATCTGCGTGCGGCGGTGTCGCTGGGCAGCTCGCCGGTGGCCGCGTTCTTTCGGGTGTATGTGCCGCAGACCTACCCCGGCATTGGCGCGGGCGCACTGCTGGTGTTCATCCTGGCCATCGGCTACTACGTCACGCCTGCGCTGCTGGGCGGGGCGGACGACCAGATGCTGAGCTACTACATCGCCCGCTACACCAATGTGGAAGTGAACTGGGGCATGGCCTGCGCTTTGGGCGCCCTGCTGCTGGCCGCCACGCTGGTGCTGTATGGCGTGTACCGGCGCTTTGGCAAGGCCGAGTTGAGCCTGGGCTGACCCCAGGTTGAACAATCTTCTGACACAGAAAGCCGCTGACCATGTTCCGCCTTCCCTCCTTCCCCCTCTATGCCACGCTGGCCGACAAGCTCGGCTGGTGGGCCGTGCGCGCGCTGTGTGTGGCCGTGCTCGCCTTCTTGCTGGCGCCCATCCTGGTGATGGTGCCGCTGTCGTTTTCCGAGAGTTCGTTCCTCGCCTACCCCATTCACGGCTGGTCGCTCAAGTGGTACCAGCACCTGTTCGAATCGCCCGAATGGGCGCGCGCCACGCGCAACAGCTTCATCGTGGCGCCTGCGGCCACGCTGATTGCCACGGTGCTGGGCACGCTGGCGGCCGTGGGGCTGTCGCGGGCGGACTTCCGTTTCAAGGGGCTGCTCTTGGGCATCCTGATCGCGCCCATGGTGGTGCCCATCATCGTGGTGGGCGTGGCCACCTACCTGTACTTTGCGCCGCTAGGGCTAGCCGACAGCTACCTGGGCCTCATCGCCGTGCACGCCGCGCTGGGCGCCCCGTTTGTGCTGACCACCGTGCTGGCCACGCTGGCAGGCTTCAACCACAACCTGGTGCGCGCTTCGCTGAGCCTGGGCGAGACGCCACTGAACACATTCTTCCGCATCACACTGCCGGTGATTGCGCCGGGCGTGATCTCGGGCGCGCTGTTTGCGTTTGCCACCTCGTTCGACGAGGTCGTGGTCACGCTGTTCCTCGCGGGCGCCGACCAGTCCACGCTACCGCGCCAGATGTTCAACGGCATCCGCGAAAACATCTCGCCCACCATTGCCGCCGTGGCCACGCTGCTGATCCTGTTCACCACCAGCCTGCTGCTGGCGCTGGAATGGCTGCGGGGGCGGCGCGGATGATGGAATACGCCCCGGAGTTGCTTCGCGCGCTCGCCTGGACCGTACCCGCCGCATTCTTGTCAACCAACCTGAAACCACGCCGCCAGTGCCACATTGGTGACAAGTGCGGCGGCAATGCGTGCTAGCCTTTCCCTTAACCCCTACCCCATTTTTTCTTCACCCGGAAGCATCCCATGGACATGAAGACATCCCCCCTCGCCCTGCTGAACGACCCCACCCTGCTCAAGACCGACGGCCTCATCAACGGCCAGTGGGTCGCAGGCAGCCGCCGGTTTGACGTGAACGACCCGGCCACAGGCCTCAAGCTGGCCGATGTGGCCAACCTGGGCCCGGCCGAAGCGGAGGCCGCCATTGCCGCCGCCAACGCCGCCTGGGGCCCCTGGAAAACCAAGACCGCCAAGGAGCGCAGCATCATCCTGCGCAAGTGGTATGACCTGCTGATGGCCCACCAGGACGACCTGGGCCGCATCATGACCGCCGAGCAGGGCAAGCCCCTGCCCGAAGCCAAGGGCGAAGTCGCCTACGGCGCGAGCTTTGTGGAGTGGTTTGCCGAAGAAGCCAAGCGCATCAATGGCGAGACCCTGCCCCAGTTCGACAATAACCGCCGCCTGCTGGTGCTCAAGCAGCCCATCGGCGTGTGTGCAGCCATCACGCCGTGGAACTTCCCGCTGGCCATGATCACGCGCAAGGTCGCGCCCGCGCTGGCCGCTGGCTGCCCAGTGGTCATCAAGCCCGCTGAGCTGACGCCGCTGACCGCCCTGGCCGCCGCCGAGCTGGCCATCCGCGCGGGCATCCCGGCCGGTGTGTTCAACATCCTGCCCGCCGACAGCGACAACTCCATTGCCATCGGCAAGGTGCTGTGCGCGAGCGACGTGGTGCGCCACATCAGCTTCACGGGCAGCACCGAAGTGGGCCGCATCCTGATGGCGCAGTCGGCCCCCACGGTCAAGAAGATGTCGCTGGAACTGGGCGGCAACGCGCCCTTCATCGTGTTCGACGACGCCGATGTGGACAGCGCCGTGGAAGGCGCCTTCGCCAGCAAGTACCGCAACGCCGGCCAGACCTGCGTGTGCACCAACCGCTTCTATGTGCAGGAAGACGTGTACGACGAGTTCGTGGCCAAGTTCGCCGCCAAGGTGAAGACGGCCAAGGTGGGCAACGGCTTTGAGGCCGGCGTGAACCAGGGCCCGCTGATCGAAGAAGCCGCCCTGGCCAAAGTGCAGCGCCATGTGGACGATGCGCTGGCCAAGGGTGGCCAGGTGGTCGCAGGCGGCCAGCGCCTCACCGCCCTGGGCTCGGGCCAGTTCTTTGAACCCACGGTGGTTGCCAACGCCTCGGCCGACATGCTCTGTGCGCGCGAAGAAACCTTCGGCCCCTTCGCTCCGGTGTTCAAGTTCAAGACCGAGCAGGAAGCCATCGATGCGGCCAACAACACCGAGTTCGGCCTGGCCAGCTACTTCTACAGCCGCGACGTGGGCCGCATCTTCCGCGTGACCGAGGCGCTGGAATACGGCATGGTCGGCGCCAACGTGGGCATCCTGGCCACCGAGCATGTGCCTTTTGGCGGCATCAAGCAGTCCGGCCTGGGCCGCGAGGGCTCGCACTACGGCATGGACGACTATGTGGAGATCAAGTACCTGTGCCTGGGAGACATCCAGAGCGGCAAGTAGCCCTGCCCTTCTCCGCCCTGCTCAGCGCGCGCCACCATTTCCCCAATAGCTGCTATTTTTATAGCAAATTGCATAGATGGGGCGCGCGGAAAGTGCTAAAAAAGCTCAAACTTTTGGTCACCCCACACCGCAGCGCACCTACACGCAGCGGTAGGCCGCTTCAAACCGGCTGACCTGCACGGCCAGCTCCGCCTGCAGGCCATACCGCGCACAGTGTTTGTCAGCCGCCTGCTGGGCCCCATCCGGGCCCAGCGTGGAGTTTTCCCAGTTGATGGACACCACCTTTTCGTTGCCCACAACGATGAAAGGCGCGGGCGGCGAATAGGCGCAGCCGCCCAGGCCTGCGGCGATCATCGCCATCCAGAAGCAGGCCATGAAGGGTCTCGTTGTCGTGTGCGTATCCATGCGGGCCGCAGTGTATCGGACGCCCCTCTGCCTGCCCCCTCAGCGCCCGGCGGGCCACAGCCGCTTCAGCCGCAGCCCCGCCCACACGGCCGCAAACACTGCCGCGCCAAACACCCAGCCCGACAGTGCCCCCGCCATGCCGCCGGACAGCAGCGTGCCTATGGTGCAGCCCAGCCCCGTCATCGCGCCCCAGCCCAGCAGCACGCCACCTGCCAGGCCCCGCAAGGCATCGCGCCAGGTGGGCAAGCGCAGCGCACACTGGCGGCTGGCCAGGGCCGCAGCAAATGCCCCCGCCACCAAGCCCGCCAACAGCAAGGCATTGGGGGTGAACCAGGTGGACTGCGGCGCGGTGGCGCAACCTGCAAAACCATCCAGCCCCTCCAGCCGATCGGGGATCCAGCCCTGCCCTTGCGCCCACTGGCGCGCCGCGCTGCCCAGCGTGGCCGTCACCCCCAGCGGCCGCATCCGCACAATGGCAAAGGCGCCAATCAGCCCCACGGCCAGGCCCCCCACCCAGTAGGGCCAGCGCCCGGCCCACAAGCTGCGCCACACGGTGCCCAGGCTGGGCACCGCGCCCCCTGGCACCGGTTCAGCAGCCGCCTCGCGTGCAAATCCGCGCCACAACCAGGCCGCCGCCAATGCCAGCGCACCCAATTGCACCAGCAACGCCCCGCCGTACCCCAGGTGTGCGGGCAGCCACACCACGGGGGCATCGGCCACGCTCAGGCTGTACAGGGGGTTCCAGGTTTTGAAGCCCAGGACAAAACCCAGGGCCGACCCGACCAGCGCAAACGGCGACACCGCCGAGCCCTCGGCCAGCCGGTACCAGTGCGCGCTGATGCACGAGCCCGACACCACCATGCCCGCACCAAACGACAGCCCCGCCGCCACCAACACCCAGCTCACGGGGCCGATGTGCATGTCGGGTGGCAGCTTGCCAGGCTGGGGCACAGGCAGCCAACTGCCCAGCACCACGGTGTAGCCCACCACGCCCACGGCCAGCGCCAGCACGATGGCCAGCAGTCCGCGCGGGTTGTGGTCCTCAAACCAGTCGCGCGCGTGGCAATAAAAGCAAAAGCGCGAGCGCTGCAGCACCAGTCCCAGCACCGCGCCCGTGGCCAAAGCAAACGCCAGCGTGCGTCCGCCCGGCAGCGCCTGCACCGCCTGGGCTGCGCCCGCCAGCGCCACCAACAGCGCCAGGGCTCCCGCATGAGAAAAATTGATCTTGAACGCCATGAATCCCCCAGGCATAAAAAAGCCCGCACGAAGCGGGCTGTAAAAGAGACCCCCTACCAAAAATCAAAAACTCTCTTTGTTTTGCATTGCACCTTCTTCCCAAAAGGTCCTATCGGCCAACCCCATCATTTGGCGGCCCAGATGGTGCCCGCCGGGTTGGTGATGGGCACACCCACCGCGTTGCCGTATTCCGTCCACGAGCCGTCGTAGTTCTTCACGCTGTAGCCCAGGATCTTGGACAGCGCAAACCAGGTGTGGCTGGATCGCTCGCCGATGCGGCAGTACGTAATGATGGGCTTGCTGCCATCCACGCCCGCACTGGCGTAGAGCTTCTTCAGGTCTTCGGCCGACTTGAAGGTGCCATCTTCCTTGACCGCCTGGCCCCAGGGCACGTTGGCTGCGCCGGGGATGTGGCCGGCACGGATGCTCAGCTCGGGCACCCCGGCAGGCGCAAAAATCTTGCCCGTATACTCATCGGCCGAGCGGATGTCCACCAGCTTCGCGTTGCTCTTGCCTTCGGCCGCCGCCAAGGCGTCTGACAAGCGGGCCCGCAGATCGGTGTTCACCTTGGCCACCTTGTAGTTGGTGGCTGCAAACTCGGGCACGCGGTTGTTCAACGGCTGGTTCTCGGCCTCCCACTTCTTGCGGCCGCCGTCGAGCAGCTTCACGTTCTTGACGCCATAGATGTCAAACACCCACGCGCCCCAGGCGGCAAACCAGTTGTTGGTGTCGCCATACAGCACCACCGTGGTGTCCTGCGATACGCCTGCCTTGGACAACAGGGCCTCAAACGCCTCCTTGCCCACAATGTCACGGCGCACACGGTCGTTCAGGTCCTGGTGCCATGAAAAATTGACCGCCCCCCGCACATGCCCACGCTCGTACAGGCCCGGGTTCACGCTCACTTCGACGATGCGAATCTGCTGGTTATCGAGGTTTTGCACGAGCCATTCGGTGGTGACCAGGGGGCCTGCGGGGATGGGGGTGGCGGCCCCCGCCGCGCTGCAGACCAGCATGGCACCGCCCAACGCCGAGGCACGGAGCCATGAGCGCACAGTGCGCGCAAAAGTGGTTGTTTGTTGTGCGCTGAGCATCGTCTTCCTTTCCGTGTTGCTGAAATGCCGGGGCTTGCGGCACCCGATGCACAGAATCTAGAAGAGACGGGGCCCCCGCTCAACCAAGCAAAACGACTATGAATATGCGAAACGAGCGCTTGCAGGAATGCGCCGCACAAGAGCGAACACTCCGCGTGGTACACGCAGTGCTGGCAATTGAAGCGGAGGGGGATTTGGCTCAGCCAACAAGGGCTGGAGCGGGTGAAGGGAATCGAACCCTCGTATGAAGCTTGGGAAGCTGCCGTTCTACCATTGAACTACACCCGCCTTGTGGAGCCCGTTGATGGACAACGGGCTTTCAGTCTGGCGATTGAAACCACTTCATGGCGTTCGCCATTTCAGGGTTTCAATGTGGCGCTATTGTAGCCACGGCCACGCGCTTCCTGACCGCTCTAAGGCAATGGTTCTGATTGGGAGTTTTGGCTCCGTCGGCAAACGCCCAGCCGAAAGCAGCACAATAAAGGGTTCACCACTCCCAGCGAAAGAAGGAAAAGCTCCATGCAACTGAGCGACGACCGCGCACAGGCGACTCTGGCAATCAACAAAACCCTGACAGCACCCGAGATCGAAAATCTGATCCGGGAACTGGCCACGTTGCGCTCGCAGATGACGCCCGAAGTCACGACAGCCCCCAAAGACAGCAAGGGCGACGGGGTACCTGTGATGCGGCAGGACAATCCCACGCTCGCCATTGAATACCCATTGGAAGAAGCCTACGTCACTGTGTACCTCCGAAGCCTGGGGCTGGGCTGGACTGCGTGGCGCCTGCACCCCGACGTACAACGGGGACTGGCTGGCTTTTTCAACTCGCGACTGCCACAAGCAGCGTCGACGCCTGCCAAACCCATTCCATTCCGGTGACCGGCCTGAAGACCGACACCTGAAGGCGGCAGGGACTCCTCACCGGTGTCGGGCGACGCAGACCTATAGCCGCCGCAGAGCTCAGTGCCGACCTTCGCTGCCGCCCAGATTAAACCGCGCAATCGCCTCCACCATCTGCTGCGCCTGCGTGCGCAGGCTGCTGGCGGCGGCGGCCATTTCTTCCACCAGTGCGGCGTTCTGCTGCGTGGTTTGATCGAGCTGGGTGACGGCCTCACCAACCTGGCCCACGCCGGCGGTCTGTTCGTTGCTCGCGGCGCTGATCTCGGAGACCATCTCGGCCACACGCTGGATGGAGCGGACCACCTCCTGCATGGTGGTGCCAGCCTGGTCGGCGAGCACTGAGCCCTGCTGCACCATCGCGCTGCTGGCGCCAATCAGCTCCTTGATGGCCTTGGCCTCGGCGGCGGTGCGCTGGGCCAGGTTGCGCACTTCGGCCGCCACCACCGCAAAGCCACGGCCTTGTTCACCAGCACGGGCGGCCTCCACGGCCGCGTTGAGCGCAAGGATGTTGGTCTGGAACGCAATGCCGTCGATCACACCGATGATGTCGGCGATCTTCTGGCTGCTGTTGTTGATGTCTTGCATGGTGCTAACCACCTTGGACACCACCTCCCCACCCTGTTGCGCCACGCGGCTGGCACCCACGGCCAGCTGGTTGGCCTGGCTAGCGCTGTCGGCGTTGTGGCGGATGGTGGCGCCCAACTGCTCCATGCTTGCGGCCGTCTGCTCCAGCGCGCTCGCCTGGTTCTCGGTGCGGCCCGAGAGGTCATGGTTGCCCTGGGCGATTTCCGTGCTGGCGGCCGACACGCTGTCGGCGCTGGTGCGCACGGTGCCCAGGCTTTCCACCAGGCGGGCCCGGAAGCCCTCCATCGCTTGGGCCAGCGTGCCGATTTCGTCGCGGGACCGCACCGACACCGCGTGCGTGAGATCGCCTTGCGCCAAATAGGCCAGCGCGGCGCTCAGCTGCTGCACGGGCGCCCCGACCAGGCGGCGGGTGGCCAGCACCAGCACCACCGTCAGCAGGGCCAGCGCCACCACCACACCCAGCCACAGCCAAGCCAGCACGTTGCGGGCCTCGCTCATCATTTCGGTCAGGGGCGCTTCGGCCACGATGGCCCAGTTCCAGGGCTTGTAGTGCTCCACCGCTAGGTAACGCGTGGCACGATCATCCTCGCCGGTGCGGCGCGGGGACCAGTCCGACTCCAATTCACCCGACTGCCCCACTGCCGCCAACGACGCCATCCACGCCTTGGCCTGCTCGTCCTTTTCGTCCACCTTGAGGGACTTGCCCGCGCCCGGCAGGCCAAAAATGCTGCCCCGCGCAGGGCCCGCCGAGAGGTTGACCGCATAGACCGCCCCGGTCACAAACAGCTTCTGCCCCGCCATGACCGTGTCGAGCTTGCCCAGGATGGCGCCCATGTCAGAGCCGATGAACAGGATGCCGATGGTGCGGTTGCCCTCGCGGATGGGCTCGTACACGGTCATGTATTCACGGCCAAACAGGCTGGCGCGGCCAATGTAAGTCTTGCCCTCATTCATCAGGGCATAGGCCGGGTGCTTGCGGTCCAGCAGGGTCTTGTAGGCGCGCTCGCCATCCTGTTTTTTGAGTGAAGTGGTCACGCGGATGAAGTCCTCCCCCGTGCGCGCAAAAATGGTCGCCACAGCGCCCATGCTGTCTTTGGAAAAGCGGTCCACCACCTCGAAATCGCCATTGACGGCCGCACCCTGGAACGACAGCACGGCCTCGGGTTTTCCGTCGGCCCCGGGCGCCTCGGCCACCGAAAACTGGCCGGGGAAATTCGCCTTGAACAGGGTGAAGTCCCGCTTGGCCTGCTCTTGGGCGGTGTCGTCAAAGGTCTGCACCAGCATGCGCACCTGGGCGGCGTACTGCTTGGCATCGTCCCGCGAAAGGCGGCCAAAGTCTTTCCAGAGCAGGCCGCTGACGATGCCCATGGTGGCCAGCAAGACCACCAACAGGCTGAACAAGGCGGTTGCCGACAATTTGAATGCCACGGAATGGCGGGTGTTTGACGAAATCATCTGGTGCTTTTCTGTGATTTATGCAACGGCGTGCATATGAGGCAGACAAAGTACCCGATTCACGGAGTAATGCAAACGGCGCTGTCTGCAATGGCCTGTCAAAAACTAGGGAAAACCCTTGCAAAAATCACCAATGCCCGGCACACGTGCTCGTGCCGTAGCACCCGCGAATGCGTGAAGAGAACCTACCCACCCACGGGCAAGTGCAGGGACTGCCTGCTCTCAAACACCCGCTGCGCCCCCGTGACCGGGTCCACAAACGCCAGTGACTGCGCCAACAGCTGCAGGGGCCGCGAATAGTCGCCTTCGGGCGGGTCGTTGACGACGGGGTAGAACGGGTCATTGCGCAGCGGCAGCCCCAGGGCCGCCATGTGCACGCGCAGCTGGTGCCGCTTGCCGGTGATGGGCGACAGGCGGTAGCGCGCCCAGCCGCCTGCTACCTCCAGCACCTGCATGTGGGTGTGGCTGTTGGGCTCGCCAGGTACCTCTTGCATGCGAAAGAACTGCGGGCTTTCTTCCAGGCGACTGGCATGGTCGCGAGGAAATGCCACATCCGCACGCCAGGGCGCAATCGCGTCGTAGTGCTTGATGATCTGCCGGTCACGGAACAAGGCCTGGTAGACACCACGGGTGCGCTGCTGCAGCGACAACATCACCAGCCCGGCTGTATCGCGATCAATACGATGCAGAGGTGACAACTCGGGTAGCCCCAGCCGACGCTTCAGCCGCACCAGCAAGGTGTTTTGCAGATAACGGCCCGAGGGCGTGACCGGCATGAAGTGCGGCTTGTCCGCCACTACCAGATGCTCGTCCTGGTACAGCACGGTTTCATAGAAAGGTAACGCGGGCTCCGCCGGGAGGCTGCGGTAGTAGTAAAGACGCACCCCACCCTCAAAGGGCCGCTCGGGCTGAACAATCTGCCCGCGCTCATCCATCACATCGCCCGCCTTCATGCGGTCGTACCAGCCATCACGGGACACTGCGGGCAGTCGCTCCGCCAGGAAATCCAGCATGCTGCCCTGCCCGCGTGTGGGCAGCACCACACAGCTAGGGCTTACCCCGTCGCGCACCGGGAGTACATGGGGATGACGGGGGTTGTGCATGGCGTGCGAATTCTAGGAGGGATCGACGTGCGTAAGAACACAGCATCAGACCAGGCAAGGGCCAACGTGCCCCGCGCCCCGCACGGCAAGAAGATCGTCCACGCGTTCCCACTCTGTAGGACAAGCGCGCCAAAAGGCCTGCGACTCGGCCTAAAGGGCCCAAAGTCACGTTCTGCGGGCTAGCATGACCGTTCTATGACGAGCCCTCCGACCAACCACGCTACTACCCCATCGCCCCGCCTCTTAGCTCAACCCGCATTCCCAAGGAGACAAGGCAGCCGCGGGGTACGCATAGCCTGGGGTGTGGCGGCGAGCGTGATGGGGCTGCTCTTGATTGGCGCGGTGACTTTGACCCAGTGGGACTGGAATCGCGCCAAGCCCTGGCTGAACCAAGCCGCTAGCGAAGCGAGCGGACGTCAGTTTGCGGTGGAAGGCGACCTGTCCGCTTCCTGGCACTGGCCGCAGCCGCTCGAAGAGGGCTGGCACCGCTGGGTACCTGGCGTCACCGTGCAGGGCACGCAGCTGGTTCTGCAAGACCCGCCAGGCTTCGTCCGCCCAGGGAAGAGCGCTGAACCCCGCCCCACGGCCAGCGCAGAGGTGGCACGCGCGTCGCTCAAGCTCTGGCCGTTGCTGGCTCGTGAAGTGGTGATTGATACCTTGGAACTCTCTGGCCCGGATATCTCGCTGGCTCGGTTGCGCGATGGCACCGACAACTGGACCTTCCCTCCAAATAACCCCGCCGATACGAAGACTCGCTGGACGTTCAGCGTCCACCAGCTGGTGGTTCGTAAAGGCCGACTGGGGTATGCCGACGCCACACAGGACCTTGATCTGACCGCCCGTGTCGATACCTTGCCACAAGAGACGGTAATGGCGCCACCGCAGGCTGCGGCCTCGTCTGCGGCCAGCGCAGACGTTGCTTCTGGTTCCCCACGCTATGGTGTGCGATTCGATGTGATGGGTACGCTGGGCAAAGCACGCATCGAAGGCCACGGCAAGGCCGGCTCCGTCCTCACACTGCGTGACAAGCAAGTGAACTACCCCCTGCAATTCACAGCCAAGGCGGGCAGTGTGGAAACAGCGGTTCAGGGCATATTGGCCAACCCGGGCGACCTGTCAGGCATGGATTTTCAGGTCATGCTCAAGGGCGCCAGCATGGCGGATCTGTACCCGCTCACGGGCCTGGTTCTGCCCAACACACCTGCGTTTCAAACCCAGGGCCGACTGCAGGGTAGCCTGCAGCCGGGCCGCGCCGTGTGGAACTACCGTGACTTCACCGGAACAGTCGGTCAGAGCGACCTCCACGGCAATCTGCGCTTTGTATCAGGGGCGCCGCGCGGCAAGCTGTCGGGAGCCATCACATCCAACCAATTGCGGCTTGCAGACCTGGGGCCAGTGCTCGGGGCAGCCACCACGGCGAAGGCCCCAGCGGGTCGGAATGGCAGGGTATTGCCCAACGCGGCCTTTGCCACCGATCGTTGGAGCAACATGGACATGGATCTGAAATTCTCGGGACAACGAGTGATCCGCCCCGACAGCCTGCCACTGGAAGACCTCAGCGTGCACGCGGTGCTCGACGATGCAGTGCTGCGCCTGGAGCCTTTGCACTTTGGCGTAGCCAAAGGCCAGATTGAGTCAAAGCTGGTGCTGGACAGTCGCAAACGACCGCTCACGGTACGCATGGATACCCGCGTGCAAAACCTGCGACTCGCTGCCTTGTTCCCCGAGGTGGAATTGACGCGTAAAAGCCTGGGTCGGCTGGATGGGGCCATCGCATTGAATGGCCAAGGCAACTCCGTGGCGCAATGGCTCGGCACAAGCAATGGCGAGGCGCGCCTGTACGTTCGCGAGGGAACCCTGAGCCGCGAACTGCTGGACCGCGCTGCGCTCAACGTCGGCAGCATTGTGATTGGCAAACTGTTTGGCGACGACAAGGAGGTGCAGCTCCGGTGCGCAGTGGCTGACCTGGCGGTGCGCGAAGGGGTTGCCACGGTCCGCACTGCCAAGCTGAGCACCAACGAAGCGGTGGTGGATGTCACCGGCACCATCGACATGGCAGACGAGCGCCTGAACCTCAGCGTGAAGCCCGCATCCTTGGAGTGGAAGTTCTTTTCTTTGCGCACTCCGTTATATGTGCGCGGCACGCTGGGCAAGCCCGACGTGGGCGTAGAACCGGGCCCCTTGCTGCTGCGCGCAGGTGCAGCCATTGCCGCCGCAGTCGCGGCGCCTGCAGCCTTGGCACTGCTGCCGGTCACAGTCCCCGGCGCTGACGACGATGCTCAGTGTGCGCCCTTGCTTGCTCAGGCCACACAACCGGTCAAGGCGGGGCGTGCTCGCATTCCGGCCGCGCGCACGCCATCACGCTAGAAAACACCTAGACATCGCCTCGGGTGGTGTATGCCCCCAGCGGCCATCGCCAATGAAAAAGCCCACGGTTGACGCCGTGGGCTTTTCGCGGACTTGCGAGGAACGCAAGGTCAGTCGGTCGTTGCCTCTTCCGGCTCTGCAGGCTCAGACTTCGCCGAGCGCTCCTTCTTGGGCAAAGGCTGGATGTCCAGAAGCACCTCGGGTGTTTCCACACCCTTGTCGTCCTTCTTCGTCTCGATGTCCACAGTCAGGCGCCCACCCTCGGTCAGGCGGCCAAACAGCAGCTCGTCGGCCAAGGCACGGCGGATCGTGTCCTGAATCAGTCGCTGCATCGGGCGCGCGCCCATCAGGGGGTCGAAGCCCTTCTTCGCCAGATGCTTGCGCAAGGCGTCGGTGAAGGTGACTTCAACCTTCTTCTCGGCCAGCTGCGTCTCCAGCTGCAGCAGGAACTTGTCCACCACGCGCAAGATGATCTGCTCGTCGAGCGCCTTGAAGTTGACAATAGCATCCAACCGGTTGCGGAACTCGGGCGTGAACAGGCGCTTGATATCGCCCATCTCGTCGCCCGCCTGACGCGGGTTGGTAAAGCCGATGGTCGCCTTGTTCATGGTCTCGGCGCCAGCATTCGTGGTCATGATGATGAGCACGTTGCGGAAGTCGGCCTTGCGGCCGTTGTTGTCCGTCAGCGTGCCATGGTCCATGACCTGCAGCAACACGTTGAAGATGTCAGGGTGCGCTTTCTCGATCTCGTCGAGCAGCAGTACCGCGTGCGGCTTCTTCGTGATGGCTTCGGTCAGCAGACCCCCTTGGTCAAAGCCCACGTAGCCCGGGGGCGCGCCGATCAGGCGGCTCACGGCATGGCGCTCCATGTACTCGGACATATCGAAGCGGATCAGCTCGATGCCCATGATGTAGGCGAGCTGTTTGGCCGCTTCGGTCTTGCCGACACCCGTGGGACCGCTGAACAGGAACGAGCCGATGGGCTTGTCACCCTTGCCCAGACCCGAACGAGCCATCTTCACAGCGCTGGCGAGCACCTCAAGCGCCTTGTCCTGGCCGAACACAACGCTCTTGAGGTCACGCTCCAGCGTCTGCAGCTTGCCGCGGTCGTCATTGCTGACATTGGCGGGCGGAATACGCGCGATCTTGGCCACGATCTCTTCGATCTCGGCCTTGCCGATGGTCTTCTTGCGCTTGCTGGGCACCAGGATGCGCTGCGCGGCACCGGCCTCGTCGATCACGTCGATGGCCTTGTCGGGCAAGTGGCGGTCGTTGATGTACTTGGCACTCAGCTCGGCCGCAGCCTGCAGGGCCGCAGCGGCGTACTTCACGCTGTGGTGCTCTTCGAAGCGGCTCTTGAGGCCCTTCAAGATGTCGATGGTCTCGGCCACGCTGGGCTCGACCACATCCACTTTCTGGAAGCGGCGGGACAACGCAGCATCCTTTTCGAAGATGCCACGGTACTCCGTGAAGGTGGTTGCACCGATGCACTTGAGCTGGCCACTGGACAGCGCAGGCTTGAGCAAGTTGGACGCATCCAAGGTGCCACCTGAGGCCGCGCCCGCACCGATCAGGGTGTGGATCTCGTCAATGAACAGGATAGCGTTGGGCTTGTCCTTGAGCGACTTGAGCACGCCTTTGAGGCGCTGCTCGAAATCGCCACGGTACTTGGTGCCCGCCAGCAACGCGCCCATGTCGAGCGAGTACACCGTGGCTTCGGCCAGGATTTCAGGCACGTCGTTCTGCGTGATGCGCCAGGCCAGCCCCTCGGCAATGGCAGTCTTGCCCACACCGGCTTCGCCCACCAGCAGCGGGTTGTTCTTGCGGCGGCGGCACAGGATCTGGATCGTGCGCTCGACCTCGTAGTTGCGGCCGATCAGCGGGTCGATCTTGCCGTCCTTGGCCGCCTGGTTCAGGTTCTGGGTGAACTGCTCCAGGGGCGAGGCTTTTTCATTGCGCTCGCCACCACCGCCTTCTTCGCCCTCGGCCTGATTTTCAGCCTTGGCGGGTTCCGGTGGCTCGCCCTTCTTGATGCCGTGGGCAATGAAGTTGACCACGTCCAGGCGCGTGACGCCCTGCTGGTGCAGGTAGTACACAGCGTGCGAATCTTTCTCGCCGAAGATGGCCACGAGCACATTGGCGCCCGTCACCTCTTTCTTGCCGTTGCCCGTGGACTGCACGTGCATGATGGCGCGCTGGATCACCCGCTGGAAGCCCAGGGTGGGTTGAGTGTCCACCTCGTCGGTACCGGCGACCTGAGGCGTGTTGTCTTTGATAAAGTTCGACAGCGATGAACGCAGATCATCGATGTTGGCCGAACATGCGCGCAGCACCTCCGCTGCGCTGGGGTTATCGAGCAATGCAAGCAACAGATGCTCCACGGTGATGAACTCGTGGCGCTGCTGACGGGCCTCAACAAAGGCCATGTGCAAGCTGACTTCCAGTTCCTGGGCAATCATGTGAACTCCTTTGTGCTTGCGTGGAAGGGATAACTGTAGATCGGGACAAAAGACCTGTTATTCAACAGGCTCACTGACACATTGCAGTGGGTGGCCCGCCTTGAGGGCGGCGTCAAGCACTTGCTCTACCTTGGTGGCAGCCACATCGCGCGAATAAACGCCGCAAACGCCTTTGCCATCAAGGTGGATCTTCAACATGATCTGGGTGGCCGTTTCGCGGTCCTTGCTGAAAAACTCCTGCAGCACCACGATCACGAACTCCATGGGCGTGTAGTCGTCATTGAGCATGACCACCTGGTACATCTGGGGCGGCAGGGTCTTTTGGGTGCGCCTCTCGAGCACGACCGAACCGCCGTCATCCCGCGCAGGCCGAGTCACCGGCGGCGCGGTGGGGAGTGAAGGTGGTTTTGTTGCCATGAAAATCATTCTAGCGACCCGAAGAAGGTGCTGCTGCAGGAGAAACTGGTTGTGGGGCAGGTATTTTTCAAGCCAGCCGCTGACCGAAACTCTGGCAGAACAATCCTTTACTCATAGACCACATTGGCAGCACCGGCGCCTACTTGGGCCGTCCATGCCGCGAGGGCCGCATCGCTGGGGTAAAAGCGCGCGTTTTCGCCCAATTGCAACTCCGCCACCGCGGCCGCATCGTCCGACTGGCAGCGCACACCCATGCGCACGCGCAGCCCGTGCACCAGCTCCCCTTCAGCGATCTCTTCACGCACCGGCGGAAACTCGCGCACCAGGCGTGGCACATCTGGCGCCTTGTCACCCACAGTCACATGCAGATATTTGCCAAACCGGCAACGCGCGCCCGCCAAATCCCACACCTGCTGCACTTTGACGCGCAGGCCGCCGCTGAAGTGGTCCAGTTGCAATCGTCCCATCATCACCACAAACTCATCCTCCTTGAGCTGGTTCCGGTAGGTGTTGAGCAGCGCTTCATCCGCAGACGCTTCGATCACTGCAGACTTGTCGTCCAGCTTGAAGAGACCCAGCTTGCCCCGTTGCCCGTTGATGACCCGGAAGTCGCTGATGATGCCGGCCAGGACCTGGGGCTCACGGCTATCCAACAGCTCGTCGATCTGGGTGCGCACAAAACGACGCACCTCCGTAGCCACTTCATCAAAAAGGTGGCCAGACAGATAGAACCCAACGGCGGTTTTTTCCAGCGTGAGCCGCTCCTTGATGCCCCAGGGCGTTGCATCCACCAGGTCTGGTTCCTGCGTGCTGGAGCCATGGGCGTCGTCGCCCATCATGTCGAACAACCCCCCCTGGTTCACGTTCGCGAGCGTTGCGGCGGCGAAGTCAAACGCACGGTCAATCGAAGCGACCAGGGCTGCCCGGTTGAGATGGATGGAGTCAAAGGCGCCCGCCTTGATCAGTGCCTCCACCGTGCGCTTGTTCATGCGGGCCTTGTCCACCCGCACACAGAAATCAAACAGACTCTTGAAAGGCCCCTTCGTCGACCCCTGTGGACCCTCTCCACGCCCTTCGCGGGCGGCGACGATGGCTTCGATTGCCTGCTGTCCAGTGCCTTTCACCGCCCCCAGACCGTAACGGATGATCTTGTCGGTGACGGGTTCAAACCGATAAAAGCCCCGATTCACGTCCGGCGGCTCGAACGACAGCCCCATCTTGTGTGCATCCTCGAACAGCACCTTGAGCTTGTCGGTGTCGTCCATTTCCACGGTCATGTTGGCGCAGAAGAACTCGGCCGTGTAGTGCACCTTGAGCCAGCCAGTGTGGTACGCCAGCAGGGAGTAAGCAGCCGCGTGTGACTTGTTGAAGCCATAGCCCGCGAACTTCTCCATCAGGTCGAACACCTCGTCGGCCTTCTCCTGGCTGATGCCTTTCTCCGCTGCACCCTTGCGGAAAATGGCGCGGTGTTCGGCCATTTCCTCGGCCTTCTTTTTCCCCATGGCACGCCGAAGCATGTCGGCGCCGCCCAAGCTATATCCGCCCAGCACCTGGGCGGTCTGCATCACCTGCTCCTGGTACACCATGATGCCGTAGGTCTCGGCCAGCACCGGCTCTACCAGCGGGTGGGGGTAGATGACCTCTTCCTTGCCATGCTTGCGGTTCACAAAGCTGGGAATCAGATCCATGGGCCCTGGCCGGTACAACGCATTCAAGGCAATGAGGTCTTCCAGCCGACTGGGGCGCGCCTCTTTCAACATGCCCTGCATGCCGCGGCTTTCAAACTGGAATACCGCTTCAGTCTTGCCCTCGGAGAACAGCCGGTACGTCGGCCCGTCGTCGAGCGGAATGTTCTCGAACGCAAAGTTCTCCTGGCCCTTGTGGCGCTTGATGATGAACTCGCGCGCAATCTCCAGAATGGTGAGCGTTGCCAGCCCCAAAAAGTCGAACTTGACCAGTCCGATGGCCTCTACGTCGTCCTTGTCGTACTGGCTCACGGCCGACTCGCTGCCCGGCTGCTGGTACAGCGGGCAGAAATCGGTGAGTTTGCCGGGCGCGATCAAAACGCCGCCGGCATGCATGCCGATGTTGCGCGTCATGCCCTCGAGCTTTTGCGCCATCTCGATGACGGTCTTGACGTCTTCTTCCTTGCGCACGCGCTCGTAGAGCATGGGCTCCAGTTCCAGCGCGTAGTTGTTCTTGTCGCCTTCCTTCTTCACCTCGGGCGGATAGGCCAGGGTGTAGGACATGCCGGGCTTGCCGGGCACCAGCTTGGAAATACCGTCGCAGAAGGTATAGCTCATGTCCATGACCCGGCCCACGTCGCGGATCGCCGCCTTGGCTGCCATCGTGCCGAAGGTGGCGATCTGGCTCACAGCATTTTTGCCGTACTTGTCCTTGACATAGTCAATCACCCGGTCGCGGTTGGACTGGCAGAAATCGATGTCGAAGTCAGGCATCGACACGCGCTCTGGGTTCAGAAAGCGCTCGAACAGCAGGTTGTACTGCAGCGGGTCCAGGTCGGTGATCTTCAGCGCATAGGCGACCAGCGAGCCGGCACCTGAACCACGGCCCGGCCCCACCGGGCAGCCATTGTTCTTCGCCCACTGAATGAAGTCACCCACGATCAGGAAGTAGCCGGGAAACCCCATCTTGAGAATGGTGCCCAGCTCGAACTCCAGTCGCTCCACATAGCGTGGTCGCTGCTTGTCTCTTTCGGTCTCGTCTGGGAAGAGATGCTTGAGGCGCTCCTCCAACCCTTCGAAGGACGCGTAGCGGAAATACTCGTCGATGGGCATGCCATTGGGCGTCGGAAAGTCCGGTAGCTGCGGCTTGCCCAACACCAGGGTCAGATTGCAGCGTTGCGCGATCTCGACCGTATTGGCGATGGCCGATGGCAGGTCGGCAAACAAGGCCTCCATCTCCGCAGAGGTCTTGAAATACTGGTCGCGCGTGAACTTGCGCACCCGGCGGGGGTTGGCCAGGATTTCCCCTTCTGCGATGCAGATGCGGGCCTCATGCGCCTCGTAATCGTCAGGACCAGCAAACTGAATGGGGTGGGTTGCCACGACAGGCAGACTCAGTCGTGCAGCGAGCTGTGCTGCCGCAACCACATGGGCTTCATCGTCAGTGCGGCCAGCGCGTTGAAGTTCTACATAAAACCGGTGCGGAAAAATGCCCGCCAAACGCAATGCAATGTCCGCAGCGCCCGACTCATCCCCCTTCATCAGCGCCTGCCCAACCGGACCGGCCTGAGCGCCAGACAAAGCGATCAAACCCTCGGATAGCTCCTCCAGCCATGCCCAGGTGCTCAACGCCAGGTTTTTCACAACGTTGCGCGTCCAGGCGCGGGCCAACAGCTCCGAAAGGTTCAGATACCCCTGCCGACTCTGAACCAGAACGATGAGACGCGACGGCGGTGCACCCGCCTCGCCTTCGAGAAAGATCTCCGCGCCCAGGATGGGCTTGACACCCTTTCCCCGCGCCTCTTTGTAGAACTTGATCGCGCCAAAGAGATTATTGAGATCGGTGATAGCCAGAGCGGGCTGGCCGTCCTTGGCAGCGGCTTTGGCCACCTCGTCGATGCGATTGGTACCGTCAACGACGGAGAACTCGGTGTGCAGGCGCAAATGAACAAACATGCAGGCATTGTAGAAACCCCGGCGGGTCATCAGCAGCACAGACGCCCGCGGCACCTTGGCGCTGTAGGCGCCGCCGGTACAATGCTTTTTCGTGCCTGAAATGGTGGTGGCAGCTTGCGTGTCGGGTGTGTTCAGTGCACTCGCCCACAACAAAACCCCTGAGCCCGTTTTGGCGCACCTTCTTTTTTCTTTGCTGAAAGCTGCTTGCGATGCTGCGTGCCCCACTGCCCCTTGTTTCCGCCCTGCTGCTGGCTGGTTTGCTGGCTGGCTGCTCCAGCACCACGGTCGATAAAACGGCGGGCTGGAGTCCTAATCGCATTCACTCGGAAGCCCAGGACGAAATGAACAGCGGGGCCTATGACAAGGCCGTTCCGCTGCTGGAAAAGCTGGAGGGCCGCGCTGCGGGCACCCCCCTGGCCCAACAGGCGCAGATCGACAAGGCCTATGCCCACTACAAGGCGGGTGAAAAAGCGCAGGCCATCGCAACGCTCGACCGGTTCATGAAGCTGCACCCTGCAAGCCCGGCTCTGGACTATGCGCTCTACCTGAAAGGACTGGTCAACTTCAACGACAACCTGGGCCTGTTCTCGTTCATATCGCGCCAAGACCTCTCCGAGCGCGACCAGAAAGCCGCCAAAGACTCCTTTGAAGCTTTCAGCGAACTGGTCACGCGCTTTCCTGAATCCCGCTACGCGCAGGACTCGCGCCAGCGCATGACCTACATCGTCAATTCGCTGGCGCAGTATGAAGTGCATGTGGCGCGCTACTACTTCCAGCGTGGCGCCTATGTGGCCGCCATTGGCCGCGCACAAGTGGCATTGGCAGACTACCAAGGTGTGCCAGCGCTTGAAGAGGCGCTGTATATCCTGATCCAGTCCTACGACGCGCTCGGAATGACCCAGCTGCGCGACGACGCCCGCCGTGTGATGGACAAGTCCTACCCACAAAGCGCCTATCTGAATGGCGGCTTCAAGGGCAAGTCGGATCCGTGGTGGAAGGTTTGGTAAGCGCCATCAACGCAGACTCGAATTCTTCGGGCGATTCCAGCCTGCACATCGGAGGCAATGCGGCCAGCAAGCGCTTGCCGTAACCCATCGTCACCAGGCGTGTATCGCCCACCACCAAGATACCCCGGTCGGTTTCATGCCGGATCAAGCGCCCGGCACCCTGCTTGAGCGCAACCGCCGCCTCCGGCAGCGCGTAGGATGTAAACGCTTTGCCACCCGCCCTTTCGATGTGCTGGGTGCGCGCCTCCACCAACGGATCTCCCGGGGGTGGGAACGGCAGCTTGTCGATGACCACCAGTTGCAGAGCATCGCCCGGCACATCAAACCCTTCCCAGAACGAAGCCGAGGCCACCAGCACACAACCCGGTCGGCCGTGTGATGCGCCTTCGCGAAAACGCTCCATCAAGCGCCGCTTGGGCCACTCCCCCTGAACCAACACCTCCAACGCGCCGGAGGTCTGCCAACGCTCTTTGAGGGCGTCGCCAATGATGCGCAAGGCCTTGAGCGTGGTGGTCAGCACCAGCGTGCGCCCGCCCAGCGGCTCGGCGGCCAACGCAACCCACTCCGCCACACTGCGGCTGTGGGACGGATCCGCAGGCGATGGCAACTGGCGCGGCACATACAAAGCCGCCTGTCGGGCATAGTCAAACGGACTGGCCACGCGAAGGATGCGTGCATCCTTCAGTCCGGCTCGTTCGGTGAACCAGGTCAAGGCCTCGTCGGCACCCAGCGTCGCAGACGTGAAAATCCACGCCCTGCCCATATTTGCGGCCGGCTCTTCAGGCCAGGCTTCCCCTTCAGAGGTTTCTGCGGGCGACGTCAGAATCCGGGTGCGCATGGCATCTGCAATGTCCAGCGGAGACTCGATCAGGCGCAACTGGTTGCCCACTTCGAGCCAACGTACCGCATCAGCCTGACAAGGTCCCGAAAACCTGGCCAGCCGTGCCAACAGTGCACTGCCACGTTCGTACAGACGCTCCAGATCGGACGATATTTCGCTCACTGTGTCCAGCGCCTCCAGCGACTGCGCACATGCCGATCCCAATGCGCGCAACGCGGCATGCCACGCAGCGCCCGATAGACCCTCGGGAGCCTCTTCCGTCCAGCGCACTCTGGCCCCTGCTGCAACGCCATTCGCTCCCTCGAAAATCGCGTTGCCAACGACCAGACGAAGGTCCTGCGCAGACAACTCCAAAAGCTGCGACAGCCCCGCCCAGTCCGCCAACCCGCGCGCATGCTGCAGTCCGGCGATCAGCAGGTCACGGGCAAAGTCCATCCATTGCCCCGTGGACATCTGCGTCCCCAGAAACTGAACGCCAGTCTCATTGATCTGGTGGGCCTCATCAAAAACAACGACGCGCACCGTCGGTAGCAGCTCGGCCATGCCCGACTCGCGCACCGCCACATCGGCAAAGAACAGGTGGTGGTTGATGACCACAATGTCCGCAGCCAACGCCTCGCGCCGCGCGCGGTGCACGTGGCATTCCCGAAAGCGGGGACACGAGGACCCCAGGCAGTTCTCACGCGTCGAGGTGACCAACGGAATCACCGGCGAGCGCTCATCCAATCCGGTCAGCTCGGCCAGATCGCCGGATACGGTCTGGCGTGACCAGTCCTCCACCTTGGCCAGCACGCGGGCAACGCCACGGTCCTGGGCCTGGACATCCAGGCGTGCCTGCTGCATGCGATGCAGACACAAATAACTGGCGCGCCCCTTCAGCAGGGCCATGCGAACGGGCAGCCCCAGGATCTGGGCCAGCCGAGGCAAGTCGCGCGCGAACAACTGGTCCTGCAGGGCCTTGGTCGCGGTAGACAACAGCACCCGCTCACCACTCAGCAAGGCGGGCACCAGATAGGCGTAGGTCTTGCCCACACCGGTACCCGCCTCCACCACCAGCGCGCCCCCTTCTGCGATGGTCTCAGCCACCGCAATGGCCATCTGAGTCTGGCCGTCACGCAGTTGAAAATGCCCATCTGCCCGCGCCAGCACACCGCCGGGGGCAAACACCTCGGGCACCATGGCCACCAACGACATCAGGCGGGCTCTTGGGGTTCGAGTTGCCGCTCCAGCCGCTCCATGGCGTCCCGCAGCACCAGTCTGCGCTTTTTGAGACGGCGCAAGGTGAGTTCGTCGGGCGCCGCATCGGGCGTACACCGGTCGATGATCGCATCGAGATCGGCATGTTCCATGCGCAGTTCGATCAACTGACGGTGGGGGGAGTGCAGACTGGGTTTCAAGACAGGGGGCCACGGGCATGGCAAAAATGCCACAGGCGGGCGGATAATACGCGCTTGGCCCGCTTTCCACGACAGGCGTTCGCGTAGGCGCCCCCACAATCTGCAGCATGACCAAAGCGTTTCGCCTCATCGCCTCCACCGGCATCCACAAGGGTGACCGCGAATACCAGCAAGACCAGGTGGCACTGATCTCCCATGAGCGGCACAACGGCTGCGTGCTGGGTGTGGTCGCCGACGGGATGGGTGGCCGCAGCGGCGGGCGCAAGGCGTCGGACCAGGTCATGATGACGGCGCGCCAGTTGTTTGAGCGCTATTCGCCCGACACCGACGACCCGGTGGCAATGCTCAAGAACATGGTCGAAGAGGCGCACATCGTCATTCGGCTGACCGCCATCTCGGCAGAACAAGAACCCCACAGCACCATTGCGGCGTTTCTGATCAACCCCCGGGGTGACTGTCACTGGGTCCACGCAGGCGACTCGCGCATCTATCACTTTCAGGGTTCCCGGCTGGCGTTTCGCACGAGCGACCACTCCTACGTGCAAGCGCTGGTCGACCGGGGTGAGCTGACGGAAGCCGAGGCCAACAACCATCCCCACTCCAACATCCTGGTGGGCTGCCTGGGCACAGAAAGTGACCCACCCATCACGACCCATGTCATTCCACAGCTTCAGCCGGGCGATGTCTTGCTGGCCTGTAGCGACGGGGTGTGGCATTACTTTTCCCCCACCGAACTGGCGTCTGTGGTCGATTCGCTGTCCCCCCGGGAGGCGACAGAGTTCCTGATTGAAAAAGCCCGCTCCCGCGCACGTGGAGGCGGAGACAACCTGTCACTGGTGGTCGTCAAGATCGAAGCGCTGGCCGAAGAGAAAAAGATTGCGCGCCTGACGCCCCTGGACATGGGCCGACCCTGAGGGTCTCGCCTGCTCCACCAGCCGCGAGCAGGGATAGTGCGGGGATTTCATCGGGTAGTGGTGAGACTACCCCAGCCTGCCTCCTGTCGGCTGAGGTACCTGTGATCTCCCGCCCCTTCTGATCGCCTGTCCCCGTGCGGGCTTTCCCAATTCAACGCGTCGGCGCGGACGCGGCAGGCGCCGGCAAGGGCGCAGCAGGCTTGCGCCCCTGGGCCAAGGCATCGGATCTGGATTTTTCAACCCGCGCGCGACGCTCCTCCGCAGCCTGGAGCGCCTGTTCATGTTTGGCACGCGACTGGGCCGCGCGATCCGCGTTGGCGGCAGCACGTGTGGCCTGCTCAGTCGCCTGAGCCTGGGCGCGGCTGTTTTGTTGCTGCGCGCGTTGGTGCGCTTCTGTGTCGCGCTGCGCCTTGGCAGCGTCCGGGTCAGCCGCTGGCTTACGAACCTGTGCCTCGGCACGCTTGGCCGCAGGGGGGACGGCCGTTTGCTTGTCCTCGATGGCCCGCAGGCGCTCTGCCGCTTTCTCCCTGCGCTCGGCGTCGTTGAGTTCGATTTCCTGCGCGCGCAGTCGGTCGTGGGTCTCCCGCGCCTTGGCGCGTACACCACGCAAGCAATCCTCCACCGCAAAGCGCTGGTAGCACACCGCCTCTTCCTGCTGGCGCCGGGATGTCAGCGCCTCGCGTTCGCGTGCGATACGGTCACGCTCCGTCTTTCGATGCGCTGCTGCCGACGCAGATGCGGACTCTGCCCCCGCCTCCGTGGTAGCACGGGCCGGAGCAACCAGCACAGGCCCCACGGAGCAAGCCAGCACCACCAACGCAGCCCACAAACGCCCACCGGTCTTGCTCATGTCAACCCCGTATCCACCGTGCGGCGCTCCAGCGCCAGAAATTCCTTGGATTGCATCTCGTTGAGCCGCGACACCGTGCGTGGAAACTCGTGCGCCAGTGGCCCCTCGGTATACAGCTGCTCAGGCGGCACAGCCGCCGACAGAATGAGTTTGACCCTGCGGTCGTACAACACGTCCACCAGCCAGGTAAACCGCCGCGCTGGCGATGCCATGCTCACGGGCATGTACGGAACATCGGACAGCAGCACCGTATGGAACTGCGTCGCAATCTCCAGATAGTCGTTCTGCGACCGGGGCCCGCCGCACAGGGTCTTGAAGTCAAACCACACCACCCCGCCAGCCTTGCGCCGGGCTCGAATTTCGCGCGCCTCGATATGTAGCACGGGGTCTTCGTCATGCACTTCGGCGAGCTGGTCGAACGCCCGGTTCATCTCGGCGTCCGCCTCGGGGCCCAGTGGCGTGTGATACAGCTTCACATGCTCCAGCGTCCGGCGGCGATAGTCGGTGCCGTTGTCCACGTTGACCACTTCGAGCCGCTCATTGAGCAGGTCAATTGCCGGCAGGATGCGGTCGCGATGCAAGCCACCGGGGTAAAGATCGTCAGGCTTGAAATTGGAAGTGGTCACAAAGCCGACACCGTTGTCGAACAACGCCACCAGCAACCGGTGCAGGATCATCGCGTCCGTGATGTCCGCCACATGGAACTCATCAAAACAAATGAGCTTGTAGCGTTTGGCGATGCGCTCGCCCAACACGTACAGCGGATTGACCGTGCCCTGGAGGGCTGCGAGTTCGCGATGTACTTCACGCATGAATTCGTGAAAGTGCAAGCGCACCTTGCGCTTCAGGGGCACAGCGTCAAAAAAGCACTCCATCAAAAAGCTCTTGCCCCGCCCCACGCCGCCGTACATATATACGCCACGCGGAATCTCGGGGCGGTTGATCAGCTTCTTGATCGCATTGGAGCGCCGTGCCTTGTACTGAGCCCACTCGTCAGCACAGCGCTGCAGGGCATCCACTGCACGCAGCTGGGCGAGGTCGCTTTGGTAGCCTTTGGCGGCCAGCTCGGCCAGGTAAGCCTGTTTGACGGTCACTTTGTGGATGCTCTGATACTACAAAAATAATAGCTACAAGCGCATGTAAATCATGCGCCTGTAGCTGATTGAGGCCTCAATCAGAAGTTCAGAGTGCGCTTGTCCACTGCCAGCGCTGCTTCTTTGGTGGCTTCGCTTAGGCTGGGGTGGGCGTGACAGATGCGCGCGATGTCTTCGCTGCTGGCCTTGAACTCCATGGCCACCACGGCTTCGGCGATCAGTTCGCTGGCCTGTGGGCCCACGATGTGCACGCCCAGAATTTCATCGGTCTCAGCGTCCGCCAGCATCTTGACCATGCCGGTGGTGTCGCCCAGCGCGCGTGCGCGGCCGTTGGCGAGGAACGGGAAGCTGCCAGCCTTGTACTTGACGCCGTCGGCTTTGAGCTGCTGCTCAGTGCGGCCCACCCAGGCAATCTCGGGGCTGGTGTAGATCACCCAGGGGATGGTGTTGAAGTTGACGTGGCCATGCTGGCCGGCGATGCGCTCGGCCACGGCAACACCTTCTTCCTCAGCCTTGTGCGCTAGCATCGGGCCACGCACCACGTCACCCACGGCCCAAACGCCCCGCAGGTTGGTCTTGCAGTCAGCATCCACCACGACGGCGCCGCGCTCGTCCAGTTGCAGGCCCACGGCTTCGGTGTTCAGGCCAATGGTGTTGGGCACGCGGCCGATGGAAACGATGAGCTTGTCCACATCCAGCGACTGGGCTTCGCCCTTGGCGTTGGTGTAGGCAATGCTCACGCCCTTCTTGCTGGTCTTGATCTCGCCAACCTTCACGCCCAGCTCGATCTTCAGGCCCTGCTTGTCGAATGCCTTCTTGGCTTCCTTGGCGATCTGCTCGTCCACCGCACCCAGGAAGGTCGGCAGGCCTTCAAGGATGGTGACTTCAGCACCCAGGCGGCGCCACACCGAGCCCATTTCCAGGCCGATCACGCCCGAGCCGATCAGGCCCAGCTTCTTGGGCACCGCGCCGACGCGCAGCGCGCCATCGTTGGACAGCACCAGTTCTTCATCAAACGGCGTGCCGGGCAGCGCACGGGCGTTGGAGCCGGTGGCGATGATGATCTGCTTGCCGGTCAGCGTCTCTTCAGCGGCACCCACCACCTTGATCTCATAGCCGCCCTCGGCAGCCTTCACAAACGAGCCACGGCCATGGAAGAAGCTGACTTTGTTCTTCTTGAACAGGTACAGGATGCCGTCGTTGTTCTGCTTCACGACGGTGTCCTTGCGGGCAATCATCTTGGCCACGTCCATCTTGACGCCGGTCGCCGTGATGCCGTGCTCGGCAAAGTGCTTGTTCGCATGCTCGAAGTGCTCGGACGACTGCAGCAGCGCCTTGGAGGGAATGCAGCCCACATTGGTGCAGGTGCCACCGGGCGCGGGGCCGCCCTTGTCGTTCTTCCATTCGTCGATACAGGCGACGTTGAAGCCCAGCTGGGCGGCACGGATGGCGGCAATGTAGCCACCAGGGCCGCCACCGATGACGATCACATCAAATTGTTTGCTCATGGGAAATCTCGTTCAGTCAGGTGGAGAAAGACCCACCGGCGGGCAGGACCAGAGGCCGGGCCACGCGGGTGGGTCGATGCAGTCAGGGGATCAGATGTCGAACAGCAGGCGCGATGGATCTTCCAGCGCGTCCTTCATCGCCACCAGGCCCAGCACGGCTTCGCGGCCATCGATGATGCGGTGGTCATAGGACATGGCCAGGTAGTTCATCGGGCGGATCACGATCTGGCCGTTTTCGACCACGGCACGGTCCTTGGTGGCGTGCACGCCCAGGATGGCCGACTGGGGCGGGTTGATGATGGGCGTGGACAGCATGGAGCCGAACGTGCCGCCATTGGAGATGGAGAACGTGCCACCGGTCATTTCTTCAATGCCCAGCTTGCCTTCGGCAGCCTTCTTGCCGAACTCGGCGATCTTCTTCTCGATGTCGGCGAAGCTCATCTGGTCGGCATTGCGCAGAATGGGTACCACCAAACCGCGTGGCGAACCCACGGCGATACCAATGTCGAAATAGCCGTGGTAAACGATGTCGTTGCCATCCACCGATGCATTCAGCACGGGGTACTTCTTGAGAGCGTGCACAGCAGCCTTCACGAAGAAGGACATGAAGCCCAGCTTGGTGCCGTGTTCCTTGGTGAAGCTGTCCTGGAACTTCTTGCGCAGGTCCATGACGGGGGCCATGTTCACTTCGTTGAACGTGGTCAGGATGGCGTTGGTCGACTGCGACTGCAGCAGACGCTCGGCCACACGGGCGCGCAGGCGGCTCATGGGCACGCGCTGCTCGGGACGGCCGCTCAGGTCTTCCTTGCCAGCGGGCGCTGCCACCTGGGGCAGTGCCTTGGTGGGCACGCCAGTGGGAATCACGCTGGGCGCAGCCACGGCAGCCTTGGCGCCGCCCGCCACAGCGGCCAGCACATCACCCTTGGTCACGCGGCCATCCTTGCCCGAACCGGCCACGGCCGAGACAGACAGGTTGTTGTCGGCCAACAGCTTGGCGGCAGCAGGCATGGCCACATCACCCTTGGCGCCGCCAGCAGCAGCGGCGGGGGCGGCAGCAGGTGCTGCGGCGGCCACGGGAGCTGCTGCTGCCGGAGCAGGAGCTGCAGCACCGGCCTTGCCTTCGGTGTCGATCTTGGCGATGAGCTGGTCCGCCACCACGGTGGCGCCGTCGCCCTGGATGATCTCAGCCAGCACGCCAGCGGACGGTGCAGGCACTTCGAGCACGACCTTATCGGTTTCGATCTCGATGAGGATTTCGTCCACGGCCACGGCCTCACCGGCCTTCTTCTTCCAGGTCAGCATGGTGGCTTCGGCCACGGATTCGGACAGCTGGGGGACTTTGACTTCTACGATAGCCATATCAATTCTTTCGGAATAGGGTTTTGTTCTGTTGTCGGGTCGCAGCTGGCCTTACTTGGTCAGGACAAAACCCTTGAGCTTGGCAAACGCGCCGTCCACCAGCGCCTTTTGTTGTTCCTGGTGCAGGTGCGAGTAACCCACGGCTGGCGATGCCGAAGCAGCGCGGCCGGAATAGCCCAGCTTCTGGCCTTCGAGCATGTTTTCGTGGATGTAGTGCTGCACGAAGAACCAGGCGCCCTGATTCTGTGGCTCGTCCTGGCACCACACCACGTCGGTAGCGTTCGGGTACTTCTTAAGTTCGGCAGAGAACGCCTTGTGCGGGAAGGGGTACAGCTGCTCGACGCGCAGAATCGCCACATCGTCGGCTTCCTTCTCGGCGCGCTTCTTCACGAGGTCGTAGTACACCTTGCCCGAGCATGCGATCACGCGCTTGACCTTGGCGGCCTTTTTCACGATCGCTTCATCCTGCTCGGGGATCACCGTCTGGAAGCTACCCTTGGTGAACTCGGACAGCGGCGAGGTGGCGTCCTTGTTGCGCAGCAGCGACTTGGGCGTCATGATGATCAGCGGCTTGCGCAGATCACGCACCATCTGGCGACGCAACACGTGGAAGATCTGGCTGGCCGTGGTGGGCTGCACGATCTGCATGTTGGTGTCGGCAGCCAGCTGCATGAAGCGCTCCAGGCGGGCCGAGCTGTGCTCAGGGCCCTGGCCTTCGTAGCCGTGGGGCAACATCAGCGTGATGCCGTTCACACGGCCCCACTTTACTTCGCCCGAGGCGATGAACTGGTCGATCACCACTTGCGCGCCGTTGGCGAAGTCGCCGAACTGCGCTTCCCAGATCACCAGGGTGTTGGGGTCGTTCGATGCATAGCCGTATTCGAAGCCCAGCACCGCCTCTTCGGACAGGATGGAGTCGATCACAACAAACGGGGCCTGGTTGTCGGCCACGTTTTGCAGCGGCACGTAGGTACCGATGTCCCACTTCTCGCGCTTTTGATCATGGATCACGGCGTGGCGGTGCGTGAACGTGCCACGGCCGCAATCCTCGCCAGACAGGCGCACTGGATAGCCGCTGGCCACCAGCGACGCAAACGCCATGTGCTCGCCCATGCCCCAATCCACGGGCATATCGCCACGGCCCATCGCAGCACGGTCGTCGTACACCTTCTTGACGAGCTGGTGTGGCGTGACGCTATCGGGGATGGTGGTGATCTTCTCGGCCAGGCGCTTCCACTCGGCCAGCGGGATGGCGGTGTCACCAGCATCCGTCCACTTTTTGCCCAGGAACGGGCTCCAGTCCACGGCGTACTTGCTCTTGAAGTTGGTCAGCACCGGATCGACCGTGTGCTTGCCCGCGTCCATGGCGGCACGGTAGGCCTTGACCATGTCATCGCCCAGCGACTCGCCCAGACCTTGGGTGGCCAGCTTGTCGGCGTACAGCTTGCGGGTGCCGGGGTGTGCGCCGATCTTCTTGTACATCAGGGGCTGCGTCAGAGCCGGGGTGTCCTGCTCGTTGTGGCCCAGCTTGCGGAAGCAGATGATGTCCACCACGACGTCTTTCTTGAATTCCATGCGGAATTCAAGCGCCAGTTGGGTAGCCAGAACCACGGCTTCTGGGTCATCACCGTTCACGTGCAGCACGGGCGACTCGATCATCTTCACGATGTCGGTGCAATACAGCGTGGAGCGTGCGTCACGTGGATCGGAGGTGGTGAAACCGATCTGGTTGTTGATGATGATGTGCACCGTGCCGCCCGTGTAGTAGCCACGGGTCTGGGCCAGCGCCAGCGTTTCCTGGTTGACGCCCTGGCCCGCAAAAGCTGCGTCGCCATGGACGAGCACGGGCAGAACCTGCTTGCCATGGGGGTCGGCACGGCGATCCATGCGAGCGCGCACAGAGCCTTCGACCACCGGGTTCACGATTTCGAGGTGCGATGGGTTGAATGCCAGCGACAGGTGAACCGGGCCGCCGGGGGTGGTCACGTCGGAACTGAAGCCTTGGTGGTACTTCACGTCACCTGCAGGCAGGTCTTCGGGAGCGGTGTGGTCGAACTCTGCGAACAGGTCCTTGGGCATCTTGCCCAGGGAGTTGACCAGCACGTTCAGACGGCCACGGTGGGCCATACCGATCACGATTTCCTGCACACCCTTGGCGCCAGCAGACTGGATGAGTTCATCCATCGCAGCGATGAAGCTCTCACCACCTTCGAGCGAGAAACGCTTTTGACCTACGTACTTGGTGTGCAGGAAACGCTCCAGGCCTTCAGCGGCCGTCAGACGGTCCAGGATCTGCTTCTTTTTGTCCGCGCCAAAATTGGGCTTGCTGCGGATGGTTTCCAGCTTCTCTTGCCACCAGCGCTTCTGGTTCTGGTCAGTGGCATACATGTATTCGGCACCGATGGAGCCGCAATAAGTCTCGCGCAGCGCGTTGATCAACTCGCGCAAGGTCATAGACTCCTTGCCGAAGAACGTGTTGCTGGTGTTGAACACGGTTTCCTGGTCGGCGTCGCTGAAACCGTAGAAAGAGGGTTCCAGCTCAGGAATTGCGGGGCGCTCGGTGCGCTTGAGCGGGTCCAGATCGGCCCAACGTTGACCCACGTTGCGATAGGCGGCGATCAGTTGCTGTACGGCCGTGCGCTTGCGACCCAGCTCCGAGTCAGCGCCGGTCGCCACCACCACCTTGGTGCCGCCTTGCTTGGCGCGCTCTGCGAAGGCATTGATGACGGGCAGGTGCGGGACGTCTTTGGCGTTGCTGCCATCCACGGCCGGGACGTGCTGCAGTGCATCAAAGTACTCGCGCCACGTATCGGGCACGCTACCGGGGTTGGCGAGATAGTTCTCGTACATCTCTTCGACATAGGGCGCATTGCCGCCGAAGAGGTAAGTGTTGCCTTGGTAGGCTTGATAGACGGATGTCGTATCGCTCATATTCCGCTGACCTCCGCTTTCCTTGGGAAAGCATTAGCTGGTTGAGAAACCTTCCGCGACACGGCTGAACCGGTTGGCGGATGCGACTGTGGCTGGGGAAGGGCCTTGGTACGACCGCCATTGTGCCACTGAACCGAAGTCCACCCCTAAAAAATGGATGCAGCCATCGCTGCACCGTCCAAAAATCCGCTTCGACCGGCGCCTCGCGTACATTCCGGTTATCCCATTGCAACCCCAACTCCATGCCGCATCAACACCTCCAGGACAAAGCCTTTTTGCTGCTCCTCACCGTCGTCACCATCGCGTTCGGCGCGATCCTGTGGCAGTTTCACGGAGCCGTTTTCTGGGGTGTCATTCTTGCCATCCTCTTTGCGCCACTGCATCGCAAATTGCTGAGAAAAATGCCAAAGCGCCCCACACTGGCTGCGCTGTGCACGCTTGGCCTGTGCCTGGTGGTGGTGATCCTGCCCATGGCTGCCATCACGGTGTCGTTGGTTCAAGAAGCCACCGCCATCTATGAGCGCGTACGCTCCGGCCAGATCAATTTTGGGCTGTACCTGCAACAGGTCATCGCCGCCCTGCCCGCCTGGGCCGTCAACCTGCTCGATCGCCTGCAACTGACCAGCGTGAGCGAGCTTCAACAAAAGCTTTCATCCTTTGCAGTGCAGGCCAGTCAATTCGTTGCGACGCAGGCGCTGAGCATCGGCCAAAACACACTCGAGTTCATCGTCAGCTTCGGCATCATGCTGTATCTGCTGTTCTTCCTGCTGCGCGATGGTGCCAGCTTGGCGAAGCGGATCGGTCAGGCCACCCCCTTGGAAGAAGCTCACAAACGTCAGCTGGTGGGCAAATTCACCACCGTGATCCGAGCCACGGTCAAAGGCAACATTGTGGTAGCTGCCTCTCAGGGCGCGCTGGGCGGCATGATTTTCTGGATCCTGGGCATCCAGGGCCCAGTGCTATGGGGGGTTCTGATGGCCTTCCTATCGCTGTTGCCCGCAGTGGGCGCCGGGCTGATATGGGTGCCCGTCGCCATTTACTTTCTGGCAACCGGTGCAGTGTGGCAAGGGGTGGTGTTGACGGCTTTCGGGGTCTTTGTGATCGGGCTCGTGGACAACATCTTGCGCCCAGTTCTGGTGGGCAAGGACACCAAGATGCCCGACTACATCGTGCTGATCTCCACCCTGGGCGGCATGGCCTTGTTCGGCCTGACAGGGTTTGTGATCGGCCCCGTGATTGCAGCATTGTTCATGGCCAGCTGGGACCTCTTTGCACCCTCGGCTGAAACGGACGCACCCACCCAGTGATACCCGGTTTGCCCAGGCCAAGCGCGCCAATATCCCGGGGCATCGCGCCCCATGACCAGCTGGTAAGCTGACCACCAAAAACAAAAGCCTCCCGAGGGAGGCTTTTGGCGTAAAACGCACTTGAAAGTACGTTTTTGAATCGGGTGGTAGGACGTACAAGATTCGAACTTGTGACCAACGGATTAAAAGTCCGCTGCTCTACCAACTGAGCTAACGTCCCAACCGATTGCAACCATCGTATCGATTGCTGCAAAGCCTTGGATTATAGCGTCTTTTTCCTTGCCGATTTGGAATCAGTTGCAAGTTTATCGAGTACCCAGCCGGCCGCACATTGACCGAAGGTCGCAGTCACGGCAACCACCGATCCGTAGCCATGGCAGTTCAAAGATCCATCGCCATCGATGTTGCAGGAGGCATCTGGCGGAGCTACCGCCTCGCGGCTGAAAACACAGGGAACCCCGATCTTCTTGCCCTCACGCGGCGCGCCGTGGTGCTTGCGCATCTGGTAGCGCATTTGGGCCAGCAGAGGGTCGTGGGTTGTGAATGCAAGATCATCCACATCCACCTTGTGCGCATGCCGCTTGCCACCTGCTGCGCCTACGGTGATGTGCAGCACACCATGGGCCCGCGCCCACACCGACAACGCCATTTTGGCCTTGATCTGGTCACACGCATCAATCAGTGCATCCACAGGCGTCTGCAACAAATCCGGCCAATTTCCGGGCTCCACAAACTCCTCAACACAGTTGACGGTGCACTCCGGGTGGATTTGCGCGATGCGATCGCGCATGGCCAAAACCTTGGCTTGCCCTACGGTGTCGGTCAATGCGTGGATCTGGCGGTTGATGTTCGATTCAGCGACATGGTCCAAATCGATCAAGGTGATTTGAGCAACGCCACTGCGAGCAAGCGCCTCCGCAGCCCAGGATCCGACACCGCCAATGCCGATCACGGCAACGTGGGCGGCACGGATTCTTGCTGCACCCTGCACGCCATAGAGTCGCTGAAGCCCGCCGAAGCGACGCTCCAATGCGTGCTCCGCCGCCTCGTCTGCGGCAGGTTGCGAGGCCAAGGCCACACAAACCGCCGTCATTTGAGCCTTGAGAGGCGCTCTTTGGCAGCAACGGCCGCTTCAGACTGCGGATAGGCTCGCAGAAGGTCTTCCAGCGTCTTGCGCGCGGTGCGGGTGTCCTTGAGCTCAATCTGGCAATTGGCGATGGACAGCGCGGCCTCGGGCGCACGTGCGTGCGTGGGGGCCTCGGCCAGCATCTGCTTGAAATTGCCGATGGCGTCCTTGTACTCGCGGGTCGCGTACTGGGCATTGCCCAGCCAGAAACGCGCAGAAGGCACGTAGCCGCTGCGCGGATACTGCCGCACGAAGGCTGCGAAAGCGGCACTGGCGTCAGGGAACTTGCCAGACCGAAACACAGCCAGGGCCGCTTCAAAGTCCCGCTTTTCCGCCGGGTCTGCCTGAAACTCGCGGCCATCCACCGTGACCTTGATGGGCTCGAACTGCCGCAACCGCTCGTCCACGCCTTGGGCAATATCCTTCTGACGGCGCTGCAGCTCACCTACATCGCGCAGCAGCTGCTCGTTCTGGCCGTTCAGCTTGGCCTGCTCGGCGCGCAGGGTCTCGATCTGGGTCTGCAAATCCAGCAGGCTGCGGCGCAGCTGAGCGTTTTCTTCGCCGAGCTTGCGCACCTCTTCCGCAGAGCGCTGCTGAGACAACTGCAGGCCATCCACGCGTTGTCGCATCTCCAGGATGGCGCGCCGCGCCTCGCCGTCTTCAAAGATCGCCGCATGGGCGGAAGACAGCGACGCGGCGAGCATCGCGGCCATTGCCAGCGCCCGCAGCGAAAAAACCGGTGCAGCGGGGGCCATCAACGGTACGACAGTTCAGCGCGGCGATTCTGGGCGCGGGCGTCTTCGGTGGTGCCTTGGGCTGCAGGCTTTTCCTTGCCGAAACTCACGGCCTCGACCTGGCTGTCAGGCACGCCCAGCAAGCCCAGCGAACGGCGCACGGCTTCTGCACGCTTCTGGCCCAGTGCCAGGTTGTACTCGCGGCCGCCACGGTCATCGGTATGACCTTCGATCATGACCTTGCGATTGGGAGCCGCCTTGATGAAGCGGGAGTGCGCTTCGATCATCGACTGGAACTCGGGCTTGATCACGTAGCTGTCGTAGTCGAAGTACACGACGCGAGCAACGCCGACGGGGCCTGCGCCGTCACGGCCGGACTGGCCAAGGTCCACGCCAGCCACGCCGCTTTGCGACGTGTTGCCGGAATTGGCGCCGTTGTTGGCACCGCCCATGGTGGAAGTCGCATTTTTGTCCTCGACAGGCACATCGTCCAGCTTCACGCCAGAACTGCAGCCCGCCATGAGAGCGGCAACGGTGAGGGCAAGGGTAATACGTTTCATCATCCAAATTTCTCCTGAAGGCTTGATAACTGAAATTGCAAATAAGTTCATTGCTTTTGGAACGGGCCCCAATCCGGCTCACGGATGTCGCCGGCCTGGCCGGCGAGACGCGCCTTGATCTTGCCGTCCAACGTGGTGGTCATGAGGGCCTCACGGCCCTGCTGCTGGGTGGCGTAAACAATGAGGCGGCTGTTGGGTGCAAAGCTGGGATTTTCGTCGGCCGTCGTGTCAGTCACTGCATTGACGGTGCCCGTGGACAGGTCCATCACGTGCAGCTTGAACGCCCCCCCCACGCGGGAGATGTAGGCCAGCCAGCGACCATCGGGACTCACGCTGGGCGAGATGTTGTAGGTGCCGGTAAAGGTCACGCGCTCCGCATTGCCCCCTGACGCGCCCACCTTGTAAATTTGCGGCGCACCTCCCCGGTCGCTCACAAAGAAGATGCTGCGGCCGTCGCCTGAGAACACGGGCTCGGTATCGATGCCAGAGCTTTGCATCAGTCGGCGCGGCTCGCCGCCATTCGCGTCGATGGTGTACAGCTGCGAACCACCGTCGCGGCTCAATGTCACTGCCAGCGTGCGGCCGTCTGGTGCCCAGGCTGGTGCACTGTTGGAGCCACGGAAGTTCGCGATCAAGCGTCTGCGACCTGTGGCCACATCGTGCACATACACCACCGGCTTGCGCGATTCGAACGACACGTACGCCAGCTGGCCGCCATTCGGAGACCACGCGGGCGAGATGATGGGCTCGGGACTCGACAGTGCGGACTGGGCGTTTTCGCCGTCGGCATCTGCCACCCACAGGCTGTAACGGGGGCCGGTCTTGGTCACATAGGCAATGCGCGTCGAGAAGATACCGCGCTCGCCGGTGAGCTTTTCGTAGATGAAGTCGGCAATGCGGTGCGAGACCAGACGCAGGTCGCCCTGCGTAACGACAAAACTCTGCCCGCCCAGGTCTTGCCCCTTGACCACATCCCAAAGGCGAAAGCGCACATCAAAGCGCCCATCCGCCAATCGCGTGACGCTGCCAGTGGCCAGCGAATCCGCACTCTTCTGGCGCCACAGCGCGACATCTGGCCGCGCGGTTTCATCCAGCGCTGCCCCCGTTGCATCAATCGCGCGGAACTGCCCGCTGCGCTCCAGGTCTGCCTGGACGATGGCTGCGATTTTTTGGGGTGATTGCGCCTCACCGCGAAATGGAGCGATGGCGATGGGCAACTGGGTCAGCCCGACGCCGGTGACTTCCACTCGGAACTGAGCAAGCGCGGGAATGGAGGGAGAGGCGATGAGTGCGGCCAGCAACTGGCGGCGCAAGGGAAGCAGCGGGGCTGCGGGAGATGGGTGTTGGGAGATTCGATCTGTGGTCATTGGCATCCAGCAGTGGCCGAACAAGTGCCGAAAGGGCAAACCCGAATGTTACACACAGCGGCGAGCCCCCTGTGACAAACTGTGCGCGACACACCGTGCCGGACAGGCTTCACATGGCACAAACGTAGAATCCGGCCGACATGCAAGCCATCGACACGGGCACGACGCCTGCCCCCGCACCCAATCCCCCCACAACCTTGATGGCGCGCCTGAAGCGGCTGTCGGTGTACTTTGGCGACCAGCGAATGGCCTGGAGCCTGGCCATTGTTGCCACACTGGTGGGCGCCATCACGGAGCCCTTGATCCCCGCCCTGTTGCAACCCCTGCTGGACAAGGGCTTTACCCAGGGCACCTTGCAACTGTGGATGGTGCCCCTGGCGATTCTGGGGGTCTTTTTCGTACGTGGCGTGGCCCAGTTTGTGGGCCAGTACGCGCTGGCACGCATTGCCAACGAAGGCATGCTGACACTGCGCCAGGCTCTGTTTGATCGTGTTCTGGCCGCTGAGATGGGATTGTTTGGGCGCCAGTCGGCCAGCGCGCTCTCCAATACGGTGGTCTATGAAGTGCAGACCGGTGCGACATTGCTGGTGCAGGCCCTGCTCGGCCTGTCGCGCGACGGGTTCACGCTGGTCGCGCTGCTGGTCTATTTGTTGTACCTCAATTGGCAGCTCACACTGATCGTTGCAGTCGTTGTTCCGGGGGTCGCCTGGATCATGAAGACCTTGTCGCGGCGGCTGTACCACCTCACCAAAAGCAGCCAGCAGGCCACGGACGAGCTGGCCTATGTGGTCGAAGAAAACGTGCTGGCACATCGCATGGTGCGTCTGCATGGCGCACAAGGCGGTCAGGCGCAGCGCTTTGCCGACCTGAGCCGCAGCCTGCGCCGCCTGGCCATCAAATCCACCATCGCTTCTGCGGCGATGACGCCGCTGACCCAGTTGCTGGCCGCCGCCGCGCTGTCGGTGGTGATCTGCATTGCGCTGTGGCAGAGCCGGGGTGCCGTCGACGTGAAGGATGTGACCGTGGGTGGGTTTGTGTCGTTCATCACGGCCATGCTAATGCTGATCGCGCCGATCCGGCGCCTGGCGGATGTGGCCAGCCCCGTGACCCGGGGCGTCGCCGCCTTGGAGCGCGGCCTGGGGCTGCTGGGTGACACCGGCGCGGAAACCGGCGGCACCTACCGCAAGGACCGGGTGCAAGGCGCGCTCACGCTGAGCAACGTCACCGTATCGTTCGGCGCCGACCACGCCCCCGCCTTGGATGGGGTCAACCTGCAGGTGGCCCCGGGCGAGATCGTCGCGCTGGTGGGTCCCTCCGGGGCAGGCAAGACCACACTGGTCAACCTGCTACCGCGTTTTGTGCTGCCTTCTGCCGGCACCGCCGCCGTCGACGGGCATGCCTTGCAGGACTGGGACCTGGCGTCCCTCCGATCGCAATTTGCGATGGTGAGCCAGGATGTGGTGATGTTCAATGACACCATTGCCGCCAACGTGGCTCTGGGCCAGGCCGTGAACGAAACCCGCGTGCTGGAATGCCTCGCTGCCGCCAACCTCGCCGAGCACGTGGCCGGTCTGCCGCAGGGCATCCACACGGTGGTGGGGCACAACGCCACGCAGTTGTCCGGAGGGCAGCGTCAGCGGCTGGCCATTGCTCGGGCCTTGTACAAGGACGCTCCCATCCTCATCCTGGACGAGGCGACTTCGGCGTTGGACACCGAATCGGAACGCCTGGTGCAGGAAGCCCTGCAGCGCCTGATGCAAGGCCGCACGACCCTGGTCATTGCACACCGGCTATCCACCATCGAGCATGCTGATCGCGTGGTGGTGATGGAGCGCGGGCGCATCGCCGAGCAAGGCACCCACAGCGAGTTGATGGCGCAGGGTGGACTGTATGCGCGGCTGCAGACACGCGCCGCGTCGGGCTCAGGGACCATCGCTGAATGAGCGGGCGCGGCACGACTGGTGCTGGCCTTTGCTGATTTCTAAACAGTCCGCAGGGCCCGCTTTGCACCAGCCCTCTATGTGCGGCTGGCGCCTGCCTTGGCTACTTGGCTACCACTTGCCCCGGTTGGGCTGGCGCTTCCGAATGGCCGCAGCGATTCTCTCCGCAGACTCGGTACGGCTCACACGCAAGGCGAAATCGGCGGCGGTCAAGCCCAGCTGGTTCTTGAGCGTAGGGTCGGCCCCTTCATCCAGCAGCAATTGCACGGCTTCGGTAGATCCGTAATGCGCCGCCATCATCAGCGGCGTGGTGCCGTTGGGCGATGCTGCGTCGATGTAGGCGTGGTTTTCGAGCAGCAATGAAATGATCACCGCGTGCTGCGGCGAACCTGCCGATGCGGCGTAGTGCAGTGGCGTCCAACCGGTCTTGTTGACATCGGCATCGCGCGCTATGAGCGCCTTGACGGCATCTACGTTGCCCTTGATGGCAGCCATCATCAACGGACTTTCGTCCTTGGCGTTGCGGGCCTCTACATTCAGCCGGCGGGATGCCAGCAACGCAGCAACGGCCTTGTTTGCGCCATTTTGCAGGGCAATCGTGAGCCCCACCTGCCCCTTGGGGTCGCGCGTGTTCGGATCAAAGCCGCGGCGCAGCAGCGCAGTGATTGCATCCCCGTCATCGCGCAGGATGGCCACAAAAAAGTCTTCATAGGCACCCGCCCAGGCCCGGGCAGACACCAAGCCCAGCGCCACAGCGGCCAGGGCAGAACGTCGTTGCAGGTTCATGCCATTACCTCCGGGAACAAGCGATCGAAATTGCGGCTGGTGGCCTCTGCCACCACCTCCAGCGCGAGACCCTTGGTCTCCGCCACCTGCCGGGCCACATGGGGTACATACGACGGGTTGTTGGTCTTGCCACGGTAGGGTACCGGGGCCAGGTAGGGGCTGTCGGTCTCGATGAGCATGCGGTCCAGCGGCACAAAGGCCACCACGTCGCGCAGCTCCTGCGCGCTCTTGAAGGTGACGATGCCCGAGAACGAGATGTAGTAGCCCCGATCCAGCGCGGCGCGCGCCACCTGCATGGACTCGGTAAAGCAGTGGAACACGCCGCCCGCCTGGTTGCTTGCGCCATCCTCGCCCTCTTCCCGCAGGATGGCCAGCGTGTCATCGGACGCACTGCGCGTGTGGATGATGAGCGGCTTTCCGCAGGCCCGCGCTGCGCGGATGTGGGTGCGGAAGCGGTCGCGCTGCCATTCCAGGTCGGCAATGCTGCGCCCGCCCTTGCGGTCTTCCATGCCGTAGTAGTCCAGGCCGGTCTCGCCAATCGCCACCACGCGGGTCAGTGCGGCGCGGTCCAGCAGGTCCTGCACGCTGGGTTCCGTCACACCCTCGTTGTCGGGGTGCACGCCCACCGTGCTCCAGAAGTTGTCATGGGCCAGGGCCAGGGCGTGCACGCCCTCGAACTCTTCCATGGTGGTGCAGATGCACAGGGCCCGGGTGACTTGCGCCTCGGCCATGGCCTGGCGGATGGCGGGCAACTGGCTGACCAGTTCCGGGAAGTTGAGGTGACAGTGCGAATCGGTGAACATGGGATAGCAAAACAACGCGACTTGCGCAAAACGCGCTTCAGGAAGGGGGTTTCCATGTAGGAAACCGGCGGTTCATCCTTGTTTGCGCAAGTCCTAAACAAAAAAGCCGACCAGCCAGCGCGGGTCGGCACGGGGGCGGCGGTGGCGCGGTCAGATCGTCTGGGTAGGACGGTCTGAGCCCAGCGCAGTTCCCAGCAATTCCTCGATCTTGGCCTTGAGCTGGCGGGATTTTTCGTCCTTGGGGAACTGGATGCCCACGCCCTGGGTGCGGTTGCCTGCGGCACGGGCGGGTGTCACCCAAGCCACACGGCCTGCCACGGGGTAGCGCTGGGTGTCGTCCGGCAAGGTCAGCAGCACATACACATCGTCGCCCAGCTTGTAATCACGCTGGGTGGGCACAAAGATGCCCCCTTCGGCAAAAAAAGGAATATACGCGGCATAAAGCGCGGCCTTTTCCTTGATGGCCAGCTGCATGACGCTGGGACGGGGCGCGGTGGATGGACTGCTCATGGGTGGGGGGTGCGGCTTAGTGTCTGGAGTGTAGGGTGTTTCGCGCCTGAGCGACAAGCGCCTCCAGCATGAGCCCGCCGTTGAACGGATGGTCTGCCGTGCGCGCGGCCTTGGACAGTGCGCGCGACCAGCGCGTGAGCGCGCCCAGGGGCGGTGCCTTGGGCAGGTCGGCCGGCGCAAAGTAGCGTGGTGCGGCGCCCACGCTGGCGGCCAGCAGGTCGTGGCAGAGCTTTTGCAGCGCGTCGATCACCTGGGCCGGGGCCCAATCGCCCAAGGCGGTCACATCGCCCCGCGCCACCGCCTGCGGCAAGGCAGACCAGGCCTGCGGGCTACGGCCGGACTGGGCCAGCGCCAGGGCGTCCTCAGGCCGCCCGCCTGCCGCGCGCAAAAACGACGCTGCCGCATCCCGGGCCAGGCCTTGGGCCTGCAACCACGCCAGGCTGTCGGCCTCGGCCGGCCAGACCATGGTGTGACCCAGGCAGCGGCTGCGGATGGTGGGCAACAATTGGTGCGCGGCCTCGCTGGCCAGCACAAAACGCACGTCGCCGGGCGGTTCTTCCAGCGTCTTGAGCAATGCGTTGGCCGTCACATGGTTCATCTGCTCGGCCGGGTAGACCAGCACGGCCTTGCCTTTGCCACGCGCCGAGGTGCGCTGCGAAAACTCCACCGCATCGCGCATGGCTTCCACACGGATCTCGCGGCTGGGCTTGCGCTTCTTGTCGTCGATGTCGGCCTGGGCCTTTTCCGACAGGGGCCAGCCCAGCGCCATCATCTGCACCTCGGGCATCAGCACGCACAAGTCGGCATGGGTGCGTACATCGATGGCGTGGCAGCTGCCGCAGTGGCCGCAGGCGCCCTGCTCCGTTGGTGTATCGCACAGCCATGCGCGGACCAGCTCCAGCCCCAGGGCGTACTGCCCCAGGCCCGACGGTCCCTGCAGCAGCCACGCATGGCCGCGCTGGGCCAGCAGGCTGGTGCGCTGTGCGGCGATCCAAGGCGCCAGCGCCACGGCGGCTTCGCTCATTGCGGCCCTCCCTGTGTCGCCACCATGATGGCCAGCCAGCCCTTGCGCACAAACACGCTGGTCAGCTGCTGCCACACGCGGTGGCGCTCCTGCGCAGCGTCCAGACGCGCAAAACGCTGGGGCGCCGCAGCGGCGCGGTCGGCATAGCCCTGGGCCACGCGGCGGAAGAACTCGACCGGCTGCGCCTCGAAGCGGTCGGGCACACGCGCACCGGCCAGGCGCTCGGCCGCCACCTCGGGCGCCAGGTCAAACCACACCGTCAGATCGGGCTCACGCATCAAATTGGCCTCAGGCGCCAGTCCAGTCTGAGCAAATCGCTCTAAAGTTGATAGCACACTGAGATCAAAACCCCGCCCCGCGCCCTGGTAGGCAAACGTGGCATCGGTGAACCGGTCGCACAGCACCACGTCGCCCCGGGCCAAAGCGGGCTCGATCACATTGCGCAGATGGTCGCGGCGGGCAGCAAAGATCAGCAGCGACTCGGTGAGCGCATCCATCGGGTCGTTCAGGACCATCTCGCGCAGCTTTTCGGCCAGCGGCGTGCCGCCGGGTTCTCGACTCACGGTGACGGTGCGGCCCTGGGTGCGGAACGCGGCGGCCAGGCCCTCGATGTGCGAGGACTTGCCTGCACCGTCGATGCCTTCAAACGTGATGAACAGACCGGGTCGTGACATGGGAGCCTTGGTTGACGAAGCCATCGGATTACTGCTGCCCGCGCTGGTAGCGGTTGACCGCGCGGTTGTGCTCCTCCAGCGAGGCGCTGAAGTGGCTGGTGCCGTCGCCCTTGGCCACAAAGTAGAGCGCGCGCGTGGCCTGGGGCTGCACGGCGGCCAGCAGCGAGGCCTTGCCGGGCATGGCGATGGGCGTGGGCGGCAAGCCGGGGCGGGTGTAGGTGTTCCAGGGGGTGTCGGTCTGCAGGTCGCGCTTGCGCAGGTTGCCGTCAAACTTTTCGCCCAGGCCATAGATCACCGTGGGGTCGGTCTGCAGCAGCATGCCCACCCGCAGGCGGTTGACGAACACGCCTGCAATCTGGCCCCGGTCGCTGGCCTTGCCAGTTTCCTTTTCGACAATGCTGGCCAGCGTCAGCGCCTCGTCCGCCGACTTGAGCGGGGTGTCGGCCGCGCGCTGGCCCCAGGCCGCCTCCAGATGGCGGTCCATGGCGTGCATCGCCCGGCGCAGCAAGGCGATGTCGCTGGAGCCTTTGGCGTAGGTGTAGGTGTCCGGGAAGAACCGCCCCTCGGGCGCCACGCCGGGGCGGCCCAGCTGGGCCATCAGCGCCTCGTCGGTCAAGGCGGCAGCATCGTGTTTGATCTGCTCCTCCTTGGCCAGCGCCTGGCGCACCTGGCGCCAGTTCCAGCCTTCGACCAGGGTGAGTGCGCGCAAGGCCTCTTCGCCCCGGGCCAGCTTTTGCAGCAAGCTGATGGGCGTGGTGCCAGGCGGAATTTCGTAGTTGCCCGCCTTGATGGCGCGGTCTTGCCCCGAGACACGGAACCAAGCGTAGAGCAGGCGCGCGTCCGTCTTCACCCCGGCCGCCACCACATCGCGGGCCACGCCGCGCGGCGTGGTGCCGGGCTCGATGGCCAGCTCCAGCGGCTCGGGGCCCACGTCTAGCGGCTGGTGCAGCCACCAATACGCAGCGCCACCCAGTGCGATCCCCACCAACACGATCAAAGCCAGTAAACGTCGCACAACCCTGCTACCAATATGTATGAATCAGGGCATCATAATTCAGCGATGACCTACCCCTTGAATGGCATTGCCCCCTTGTCCCACCTCGGCGTGATTCGCGTGGAAGGCGAAGACGCTGCCAAGTTTCTGCACGGCCAGCTCACCCAGGATTTCGCCCTGCTCGGCATGGACCAGGCCCGCCTCGCGGCCTTCTTGTCGGCCAAGGGCCGCATGCAGGCCAGCTTCATCGGCTTCAAGCGCAGCGCCACCGAGGTGCTGCTGGTCTGCAGCCGCGACCTGCTGCCTGCCACGCGCAAGCGGCTGTCGATGTTTGTGCTGCGCGCCAAGGCCAAGCTGACCGATGCCACCCCCGACATCGCCCTCTATGGCGTTGCCGGAGACGCTATCAACTCCGTAGCTGGCAGCGCCCAGCCCGCCTGGACCAAGGCCGATGTGGGTGCCGCCACCGTGGTGCACCTGTACCCCGCCAATGGCACCCCGCGCGCCCTCTGGTTAGCCCCCGCCACAGAGCCCGCGCCCGCAGGCCCTGCGCTGGATGCCACGCTGTGGCTCTGGAGCGAAGTCATCAGCGGTGTCGCCACGCTGACCACGCCGGTGGTCGAAGCCTTTGTGCCCCAGATGCTCAACTACGAATCGGTGGGCGGCGTGAACTTCAAGAAGGGCTGCTACCCCGGCCAGGAAGTGGTGGCGCGCAGCCAGTTCCGTGGCACGCTCAAGCGCCGCGCCTACATTGCCCATACAGCAGCCGAGGTGGCGGTGGGCGCCGAGGTGTTCAGCACCAGCGACCTCGAACAGCCCTGCGGCACCGTGGTGCAGGTGGCCGCTGCGCCCGGCGGCGGGTTTGACACCATCGTGTCGCTGCAGATCAGCGCTGCCCAAGAGGGCTCGCTGCAAGTGGGCGCAGAAGGCGGCGTGGCGCTGTCGCTGCTGCCCCTGCCCTACCCGCTGCTGGACGATATTTGAGCCAAATCGGGCACAGGCGCTAGTCCAACATGCCCGAGTAGCTCTCCTTTTAATAGCAAACCATCAAAGCTTGCGGGCCATGGCGATGTGCGCAATGCCTGCCTCTTCGTACGGCTCGCCCACCACCGTGAACCCCGCGCGGCGGTAAAAGCCCTCGGCGCTGCGTTGGGCGTGCAATTGCACTTCGGCATCGCCCCGGGCACGCGCCGCGTCCACCAGCGCATCCAGCAATTGGCGGCCCCACTGCGCACCGCGCACCGACCGGTCCACCGCCATGCGGCCGATGCGGCCCACGCCGGGTGCGTGCTGCAGCAGGCGGCCCGCAGCGACGGGCATGCCCAGCCGGTTGTACAGCACAGCGTGGCGCGCCGAAATGTCGTGCCTATCGGCCTCGACCTCGGCCGGAATGCCCTGCTCATGCACAAACACATCGGTGCGTACGCGGCCGGCATCGCGGCCCAGGGTGTTCCAATCGCCGGTGCGCACCTCGGCCATCTCGGCGCCCGCTTCAAAGCCTTCAAAGATCGCACGCAGTGCGGGCGGCACCGGGCGCGAGGTCTGCGTGGCCGGGTCCGCAAACACATAGACCAGCTCGGCAGAGATCAGCAGCCGGTCGCCACAAAAGATGCCCGCCGTGAACAGGCACGACGAGTTGCCGATGCGCGCGCACTTCAGGCCCACGTCCAGCGTGTCATCGAGCCGCGCCGAGGCGTGGTACTCCACCGTGGCCTTCTTCACATACATCTCGCCGCCCAGCGCCAGCATGCTCGCCTCGTACGGCAGCGCCAGCGCGCGCCAGTACTCGGACATGGCGGTATCCACGTACATGAGGTAGTGCGCGTTGAACACGATCTTTTGCATGTCCACCTCGGCCCAGCGCACGCGCAGGCGGTGGAAACAACGGAAATCACTGCGTTGCATGGGTTCGTTTACTCCAGGTGAAAAGCCAGCCGCAGCGCGCGGGCTGCGTCGGCATGGGCCTTGCGCGCTTCGGGGATGGCGCGGCCCATCTTGATGAATTCGTGGGTCACGCCCCGGTAGATGTCCAGGTCCACGGGCACGCCCGCCAGGCGGAGCTTGTCGGCATAGTCAACGCCTTCGTCCACCAGCGGGTCGCATTCGGCCAGGCCGATCCACGCGGGTGCCACGCCCTCCACGTCCGGCGCCAGCAGCGGCGCAAAACGCCAGTCCTCGCGCTCCTCGCGGGTGGTCACGTAATGGCCAAAGAACCAGCTGATGGCGGGCTCCTCCAGCACCAGGCCAAGTGCAAAGGTGGCGTGCGAAGGCGTGTCCTGGTGCGCCGCGCAGCCGGGGTAGATCAGCAGTTGCAGCGCCAGCGGCAGGCCGGCATCGCGCGCCAGGATGGCGTTGACGGCGGCGAGGGTGCCGCCTGCACTGTCGCCGCCCACGGCTAGGCGCTGGGGGTCGGCGCCCAGGCTTTCTGCATGGGCGGCCAGCCACTGCAGCGCATCCCACGCATCATTACTGGCTGTGGGAAAGCGGTGCTCCGGCGCCAGCCGGTAGTCCAGCGACACCACCATGCAAGCCGCCAGACGCGCCAGCTCGCGGCACAGGATGTCGTGCGTGGCGATGTTGCCAATGGTGAAGCCGCCGCCGTGGGTGTACAGCAGCAGGGGCAAGCCCTTGTCGGTGCTGGGCGCGTACAGCCGTGCGGGCAGCATGGTACCGTCGCGGGCGGGGATCTGCAGGTCTTCCACCCGCGCCAGCGCGGCCTTGGGCACCTCCAGCACATCTGCACCCGCCTGGTAGGCGATGCGTGCCTCTTGCGGCGTGCGTGTGTGCAGCGGCGGGTGCCCGGCGCGGGCCATGCGTTCGAGCACGCTGCGCATCTGGGGGGTGAGGCGGGTGTGGTGGATGTGCAGGTCGGTCAACGGTCGGGGTCTCGGCAGAAAAGACAACGGCCCGCAAGGCGGCGGGCCGATCAGGGGTAGGTTACTTGAAGCTCAGTCGCACGGGTGCTGCGCCGGGCAAGCCGTCGTAGGTGGCCGTCACCGACAAGCCAGCCTTGGGCGGCAGTAATGCAGAGAACGAGCCCAGGCTGATCAGATCGCCCGGCTGCATGGCCAGGCCTTCCTGCGCGAGCGCACCGGCCAGCCACACCACCGCGTTGAGCGGGTGGTCCAGGATGTCGCTGCCTTTGCCGCCACCCAGACGCGCACCCGCGCCATCGGTCAGCGACACGTTCATGTAGGCCAGGGCCTGGAGCATGGCAAAACGCTCGCCCCGGTACGCCGGCACCGCAATCGGGGCACCCGCCACGCCCAGGCGCGCGCCCACGTTGATGGCAGTCACGCCCGCACCGTTGAGCTTGGGCGGCGCCTGCACCATCAGGTCGGGCAGCTCGATGAAGGGGATGATCTGGTCCACGGCGTCCAGCACGTCCATGGGGGTCTTGGCCTGGTTGATGGCGGCGCTTTTCACGCGCACCAGCATGTCGGCCTCGTACAGGGGGCGGGCACCGAAGGCTGCATCCACCGTGGCGCCACTGGGCAGCACCATGCCCTCGTAGAGCTTGCCCCACACGGGCTTGTCGGTGTTGAAGCGCTTTTGCACGGCGGGGTTGGTCAGGCCCGCCTTGTAGCCAATCACCTTGCCCATGCGCTGGGCCAGCAAGGCGTTGACCTTGCCGCGTGTGCAGGCGCCGTCGGCGTCCGTCAGGTTCTCGGGATTGGCCGCCGGGGTCTTGGCCACATAGTTGGCCACCAGGTCGGCGGCCTGCGCGTCCGTGAGGCACTGGGCCTTGGCGCTTGTCACAGATGCGACGACCACCAGGGCCGCCATCAGGGTTTGCTTCGTTTTCAAGGCTGTCTCCTCCTTATAAAGTGGGCTCAGAACCTTTTCAAAGGCTGGCGAGCTATCGTAATCGCTGGCACCCCCATTCACACATTCTGTTGCACCATGGCTTTCATCTACTACGTCACCCAGATCCAGTTTGAATTCGGCGCCGTCCAGCTGCTGAAGCAGGAATGCGAGCGCGTGGGCATCACCCGCCCTCTGATCGTGACGGACCCCGGCGTGAAGGCCGCCGGCGTGCTGCAAAAGGCGCTGGACGCGCTGCCCGGTATGACGGTAGCCGTGTTTGACCAGACCCCCTCCAACCCCACCGAAGCCGCTGTGCGCGCCGCCGTGGACATGTACAAGGCCCAGGGCTGCGACGGACTGATCGCCGTGGGCGGGGGCTCCGCCATCGACTGCGCCAAAGGCATCGCGATTGCGGCCACGCACGAGGGGCCCCTCACCCACTACGCCACCATCGAGGGCGGCTCCCCGCGCATCACCGACCGCGCTGCGCCGCTGATTGCCGTGCCCACCACCAGCGGCACGGGCAGCGAGGTGGCGCGCGGCGCGATCATCATCGTGGACGACCACCGCAAGCTCGGCTTTCACTCGTGGAACCTGGTGCCCAAGACCGCCATCTGCGACCCCGAACTCACCCTCGGCCTGCCCCCCATGCTCACAGCAGCCACGGGCATGGACGCGATTGCGCACTGCATGGAAACCTTCATGTCCGCCGCGTTCAACCCGCCCGCTGACGGCATTGCGCTGGACGGCCTCACGCGCGGCTGGGCGAACATCGAGCAGGCCACCAAAAACGGCAGCGACCGCGATGCACGCCTGCACATGATGAGCGCCAGCATGCAGGGCGCCATGTCATTCCAAAAGGGCCTGGGCGCCGTGCACTCGCTCAGCCACAGCCTGGGCGGCGTGAACCCGCGCCTGCACCACGGCACGCTCAACGCCATGTTCCTGCCCGCCGTGGTGCGTTTCAACGCGCAGGCCGAATCGGTGCAAAAGGAAAGGCGCCTGGAGCGCATGGCCCACGCCATGGGCCTGGCCAGCGCAGGCGATATTCCCGAAGCCATCCGCGACATGAACGCCCGCCTGGGCCTGCCCACCGGCCTGGCCGCCATGGGCGTGAACGAGGCGATGTTTGACGACATCATCAAGGGCGCGATGGCCGACCACTGCCACAAGACCAACCCGCGCATCGCCACCCCCGAGGAATACCGCGACATGCTGGCCCAGTCGCTCTGAACCCAGCCGCCTCACCCTCGGTACCACCGCCGTGCACCTGGGCCCGGCAGCCCATGGTGGGGAGCCAGCGCGTGCCCGTTCACTTGTCAGGCGCGCATTGCGCGTGCTGGCAGCTCCGCAGTTTTACAAAACGTCACACATCAGCAACACCGCGCCGGTAGCGCGATGCAAAACCACGCTCACAACTTCTCACAAGATAGACTCGCCGCTGTCAACAATTAATTAACCATTCATTACCACTGGGGTTGTGGGGGAGGACCACCGTCAATGCGCACCGGAAATCTCACCACCTGGCTTCTGCGGGGCACCTACCCCCGGCTGTATGTGTCCATCGTGGCGATCATCCTGCTGGTCACTGGGGTGCGCTACCACTACCTGCTGACCGCAGAAATCGACGAAGCCCTGCAGCAAGGCTCTACCGAACTGCGGCGCGCCAGCGATCCTTTGCAGCTGCGCCTGGCCGCCGTGCCCGCGCCCGATGCCGACACCGTGACCCGTATCCTGACCGAGGGGTTGGCGCAGGCCGCGCCGGCAGTGGCGTCCATCAAATGGCAGGCCGCCGACCAGCCCGCCATTGAGGTCACCGCCCTTCCCTACCCCGCCAATGCTCCGAAATGGTTTACCGATTGGCTGGACCTCTCCGCCCCTGTGCAGCAGTCCGGCCTCGCGCTGGCAGACGGCACATCGGGCCGACTGACGGTGACGGCCCACCCGCAGCCCCTGGCGGACCAGGTGTGGGCCACGGTGCTGGTACAGGCACGCATCTCGGCACTCAACATCTTCACCATCTTCTTTCTGCTGACGCTGCTGCTGCGGGCCAATGCCCGCATGCTGCAGCGCCTGGCCCAGGCCACCGACGCGTTTCGCCAGGGTTACCTGAGCACGCGCATGGAAGTCACCGGCACGCTGGAGTCCCGCGCCATGGCCGAGACCTTCAACGACATGGCGGGCAAGGTGCAGTCCTTGGTGCTGTCCTTGCACGAAACGCAGCGCCAGCAAAGCGAGCAACTGCACTTCACCCGCCAGTTGATCGATGCCCTGCCCCTGCCCGTGTTTGTGCGCCATGCCGACGGCACCTACCTGGACGCCAACCGCGCATGGCAGCGCCTGTTCCAGTCACAGCCAGGTGCTGACGGCGCTGCAGGGGCCAGCCTACCGGCCGAACTGGCCCCGGAACGGTCGGCCCGGATCGCCAGCGCGCACGACAACGAGATCCGCATCCGCCCGCCCCACCAGCCCCCACTGGACATGGCCTATTTCGAAGCGCCCTTCACCAGCACCAACGGCGAACTGGCTGGCACCATCGGCACGCTGGTGGACGTGACCGAGCGCAAGCGCGCCCAGGAAGCCCTGCGCGCTGAAAAGGAACGTGCCGAGGTCACCCTCGCCTCCATCGGCGACGGGGTCATCACCACCGACCTGGGCGGGCGCATCGAGACCATCAATGAGGCCGCACAGCTCATGACCGGGTTCACGGCCGACCAGGCGCTGGGCCGGCAGCTGGACGACGTGTTTCGTCTGTACGAAGAGCCCGCCAGCCGCACCGCCAGCGCGGCCGCCGAACGCGACACCCAGCCGGGTGGGCTGCAGCAGGCGACCTACGAGGTGCTGATCCACCGCTCGGGCGAGCGCTATGCCATCGAGTACACGGCCGCCGCCATCCGCGAAGGCAGCGGCCACGCGGCGGGCTGCGTGCTGGTGTTCCGCGACGTGACCGAAACACGCAACCTGCGCCACCAGATCTCGTGGCACGCCCGCCACGACGCGCTCACCGGTCTGTACAACCGCGCGGCCCTGGCCGAAAAGCTCACACACGCCCTGTTTGTGGCCCGCAACAAGCAGCTGCTGCTGGCGGTGTGCATGCTGGACCTGGACCACTTCCAGGCCGTGAACGACACCTTTGGCCAGCGCGTGGGCGACCGTCTTCTCAAGGAAGTGGCGCGGCGCCTGGGCGCGTTCATCACGGCCCACGAAGCCGTAGCCCGCATGGGCGGCGACGAGTTTGTGCTGCTGCTGGGCGAACAGCCCGATGTGCCCGCCATCGAGGCGCGCCTGGCCGTGCTGATGCAGCAACTGGCCGCGCCCTATGCGATTGACGACCGCCTCGTGAACATCACCGTCAGCATTGGCGTGGCCGTGTTTCCGCAGGACGACGCCAACCCCGACACCCTGCTGCGCCATGCCGACCAGGCCATGTGCCAGGCCAAAAGCTTCGGGCGCAACCAGTTGCACGTTTTCGACGTGCAACACGACCACGCCGTGCAGACCCAGCACACCCGCCAGACCCGTGTGGCCCGCGCACTGCACGCGGGCGAACTGGTGCTGCACTACCAGCCCAAGGTCAACCTGCGCACGGGCGAGATCATCGGGCTCGAAGCCCTGCTGCGCTGGCAACACCCGCAAGAGGGGCTGCTGGGCCCGCAGCATGTGCTGCCGCTGGTGGAGGACACGGACCTGCAGGTCGAACTGGGCGAATGGGTGCTGCGCCAGGCCCTGGCGCAGATGCGGGTGTGGAGCGATGCGGGCATGGGATGGGAGGTCAGCGTCAACATCGCAGCGCCCCACTTTCACCGGCCCAACTTTGTGCAGCGGCTCAAGGACATCCTGCACACCTGCCCCGAGGTGTCTCCCTCGCGGCTGGAGCTGGAGATCCTGGAATCCGCCGCGCTCGAAGACATGCAGTACATGCGCCGCATGATGCAAAGCTGCCAGGCCCTGGGCGTGCGTTTTGCGCTGGACGACTTCGGCACCGGCTTTTCGTCCCTGTCCTACCTCAAGCGCCTGCCCGCCGAGACCATCAAGATCGACCAGTCCTTCGTGCGCGGCATCCTGGAGGACGGCGACGACCTTACCCTCGTCAAAGCCATCGTGGCGCTGGCGGCTGCGTTCCACCGCCATGTGGTGGCCGAAGGCGTCGAAACCGCCGAACACTGCGCCAAGCTGCTGGAGCTGGGCTGCGAACGCGCGCAGGGTTATGGCATTGCCCGGCCCATGCCTGCGGCCGACGTGCTGCCTTGGGCCCGGGACCACGCTGCACGCCATGCTGCCCGGGCGGTGCAAGAGGCAGCGCGCCGGTCTGCCTCGATCTGAGAATCCTTCGGCCAGCGCAGCGGTCCCAGCGGGCGACGATGGCGCTGCGGCCCCGCCGCACTACAACCGCTGCACCGCGCCCATGTCCGGCCGCTCCAGCCATTCGCGCCACTCATCCACCAGCTGCTGGCTGGCGCGCGTGGCCGCGAGCCACGCCTGGGCCCGGGCACGGCTGTCCGTGCCGTAGTGGGTGAAGTCGTTGCGGTCGGGCAGCTTGGCGTTGGGCAATCGGCGCACCCAGTCCGGGTCGGGTGACAGCACCACCATGTTGTCGAGCGCCGACGTGGCCTTGTGGCGCCACTTCAGCCCCTTGTCCAGCCAGCCCGGCACCACGCGGTGCTGGAAGTGGGGGTAGAGCACGATGCCGCCAGCACCCGCACGCAACGGCTCGACCGCAGTTTTTGAGTCTTTTCCGCCGGAAGCGCTAGTGCTCATTACCTGAGCAGCTATCAATTCAGAAGCATCACCGTTCGGCAGACCATAGGCAAGATGCAGGTGGTAGTCGGTGATGCCCCCATCCCAGTAGGCGCCCCGGGGCGCGCCCGGGATGTTGTGCACGGCCTGCAGAACAAACGGGATCGAGCAGCTGGCCTGCAGCGCTTGCATGAAGTTGTCTGCGCTCAACCCCACCTGCCGGGTGCGGTAGTCGGTCGTGGCAAAAGGCAAGGCGGCGCCTGACGAGGAAAACACCACCCGCTCCAGCCAGGCCCCCATCGCCTTGCGGTGCACGGTGTTGGTCACGAAGGCCCCCAGATACCCCAGGGGCGTACCCAGCGCATGTTCGCGCCCCAGCACATGGCGGCCCCGGGACGTGACGATGTGCAGGCGGTAGCGCGGGTGGCTCAGCACCTCCTGCACCCGCCCGCCATAGAAGGCCTCCAGGTTCTGGCCGAACCGCTCGCTCACATGGGCGGCTGTGGGGCGTTTTTTGCCGGGTGGCAGCTCGTAGTCCTGGTGGATGTAGTCGTGTTCCAGCCGTTCAAACGCCACCACCGACTGCTGCAGGCAGGCTGTCGCCATGCGCCAGGCGCCTATGGAGGCGCCCACGAGGTGCACGGGCTGGTCAGAGCGCGGTAGCCATTCCCCAAAAATGAACCTGTCCATCGGCCCCAGGATCAGCCCCTTGGGACCACCGGCAGCCGCCGGGATCACGCCCACGTCGGCTGGCTGCAAGCCCTGTTGTTCGAGGTGTTGGCGGGCGCGGGGGCCGGCGTGGATGCGCAATGCTTTCATGGCGCCGATTGTCGCAAAGCGGCTGGGGCAGCACCGTCGATCCGTAGACCACCCCAGCAGCGCCCTCCCCATGGCAACCGCCTGACCCCCTACCGGGCTGCTAGACGATGAAGTCCGCCGCTGCCTCCGGCCGGGCCGTCCAGTCAATCGGGTCTTGCTGCAGCACCATGTCGATGTCGAGCCCCAGGGCCAGCCCCACTTCGCCAGGGAAGGACACTGCCAACTCCTTCTCGTTCAGCTCAGCCTCGCGGGCGCGGGCGCGCCAGGCGGCCAGGTGGATCACGCCTGCCAAGGGTTCGTACACCTTGTTGTCAAACGGTGCATGCTGGTGCTGCAGGGCATCAATCACCACCTCGGGCAGTTGCCAGCGGCGCGCGCAGCCCGCCGTGACCTGGCCATAGCTGTAGCCAAAGATGCGCTGCTCGATCTTGTCGCGGCGCAGGTCAAACGGCGCCACGAGGGTGTTGACCGACTGGGCCTTCTCAGGGTCGGCCAGGTGGATCACCAGCTCGCCTAGGGCATGCAACAAACCGGCGGTATACGCCGCGATCTGGTTGTGGTGGACGATGCCTGCCAGCGAGCGCGCGAGCTTGGCGGTGTTGAGGCTGTAGCGCCAGAACTGCTGCATGTTGACCCCGGGCACCGAGCGTGACGTAGTGCCCAGCGGAGCCGAGGTGACCAGCGTGCGCAGCTGTGCAGTGCCCAGCAGCGCCAGCGCCTCTGGGATGCCTGCAATCTGCCCGGGCAGCTGGAAGGTGGGGGAATTGGCCAGCTCCAGCAGGCGCGCGGCCAGGGCCGGGTCGGTGCCAAACAGCTGATTCAGGCGCCGCAGGCTGGGCTCAGCGTGGGCCAGCTCGCTCATCAGCAGCGCCACGGCGCGCGGAAGGCTGGGCAGTGCCACAGGTTCGGCCAGCAGTGCGTTCAACTCCATGGGGTACGGCGCCGGTGGTTGGTTCAGGTGCTGGCGATTATGGGCCCCTGCACGGCCAAAAAACCACCGGCGGCACAGCGGGCTGCGTCAGCGGCCTTTGGCCTGTTGCAACTTCGCAAATGCCGACGCCATGGCCGACTGCTGCACAGGCTCGGGGCCACGGCGCTGGGGCTGTGCATAGCCACGGCCTGCGCCCTCAAAGCGGTTGTCACGGGGTGCGCCCCGGTCACCGCCCTGGCGTGGTGGTGCGGCGTCCAGCTTCATCGACAGGCCAATGCGCTTGCGCTCCACGTCCACTTCCATGACCTTGACCTTGACGATGTCGCCCGTCTTGACCACCTCGCGGGCGTCGTTCACAAACTTGTGCGCCAGCTGGCTCACATGCACCAGACCGTCCTGGTGCACGCCCAGGTCCACAAAGGCGCCGAACTGGGCCACGTTGCTCACCGTGCCCTCCAGGATCATGCCTTCCTTCAGGTCCTTGATGTCTTCCACGCCGTCATTGAAGCGCGCCACCTTGAAGTCGGGGCGCGGGTCGCGGCCGGGCTTTTCCAGCTCGGCCAGGATGTCCTTGACGGTGATCACGCCAAACTTTTCGTTGGCGAACAGTTCGGGCTTCAGGGTCTTGAGCATGTCGGCCCGGCCCATCAACTCGGCCACCGGCTTGCCGGTCTTTTCCATGATCTGCTCGACCACCGGGTAGGTCTCGGGGTGCACGCCCGTCATGTCCAACGGGTTGTCACCGCCGCGAATGCGCAAGAAGCCCGCGCTCTGCTCAAAGGTCTTGGCGCCCAGGCCCGCCACTTCCATCAACTGCTTGCGGCTCTTGAACGCGCCGTTGGCCTCGCGCCAGCGCACCACGGCCTTAGCCACGCTGCCCGACAGGCCCGACACGCGGGAGAGCAGCGGCACGCTGGCCGTGTTCAGGTCCACACCCACGGAGTTCACGCAGTCTTCCACCACCGTGCCCAGGGTGCGTGCCAGCTCGCTCTGGTTCACGTCGTGCTGGTACTGACCCACGCCAATGCTCTTGGGGTCGATCTTGACCAGTTCGGCCAGCGGGTCTTGCAGGCGGCGCGCGATGGAGGCGGCGCCGCGCAGGCTCACGTCCACATCAGGCATCTCTTGCGATGCGTATTCGCTGGCGGAATACACCGAGGCACCCGCCTCGCTCACCACCACCTTCTCGATGGCGCAGTCGGCCTTGGCCGCCATCTTGATCAGGTCGGCGGCCAGTTTGTCCGTCTCGCGGCTGGCCGTGCCGTTGCCAATCGCAATCAGATTCACGCCGTGCTTTTCCACCAGCTTGGCCAGGGTGAAGAGCGAGCCATCCCAGTCGCGCTTGGGCTCGTGCGGATATACCGTGGCGGTCTCCACCAGCTTGCCGGTGGCGTCCACCACGGCCACCTTCACGCCGGTGCGGATGCCGGGGTCCAGCCCCATCACTACGCGCGGGCCGGCCGGTGCGGCCAACAGCAGGTCGCGCAGGTTGTCGGCAAACACCTTGATCGCCACCTTCTCGGCCTCGTCGCGCAGGCGGGCAAACAGGTCGCGCTCGGTAGAGAGGCTCAGCTTCACGCGCCAGGTCCAGGCCACGCACTTGCGGATCAGATCGTCCGCCTTGCGGCCCTGGTGGCTCCAGCCCAGGTGCAGGGCAATCTTGCCTTCTGCCATGCTGGGCTTGCCGGGTTCGGGCTCCACCGGCAGTACCAACTTGGCTTCCAGAATCTCCAGCCCACGCCCCCGGAACACCGCTAGTGCGCGGTGCGAGGGCACGCGGCCGATGGGCTCGTCGTAGTCAAAGTAGTCGCGGAACTTGGAGACCTCGGGGTCGTTCTCGTTCTTGCTGTCCACCTTCTTGCTGCGCAGCAGGCCCTCGGCCCACAACCACTCGCGCAGGTTTTGCACCAGCGCCGGGTCTTCGGCCCAGCGCTCGCTCAATATGTCGCGCACGCCATCCAGCACCGCGGGCACGGTGGAGAAGTCGGCACCGGGCTTGCCATCGTCCAGCACCTCGGGCGGCTTGGTGAATGCAGCGGCCTCCACGGTAGGGTCCAGCGTGGGGTCGGCAAACAGCTTGTCGGCCAGCGGCTCGATGCCGAACTCGCGGGCGATCTGGCCCTTGGTGCGGCGCTTTTGCTTGAAGGGCAGGTAGATGTCTTCCAGCTCTTGCTTGGTGGGCGCGGCGGCAATGGCGGCACGCAGCGCGTCGGTCAGCTTGCCTTGTTCGTCAATCGCCTTGAGCACGGCCACACGGCGGTCTTCCAGTTCGCGCAGGTAAGACAGGCGCGCCTCCAGCTCACGCAGCTGGATGTCGTCCAACCCGCCCGTCACTTCCTTGCGATAGCGCGCGATGAAGGGCACCGTGGCGCCGCCATCCAGCAGCTCCACCGCTGCGCGCACCTGTTGTTCACTGACTTTGATTTCTGCGGCCAACTGCCGAACGATCTGCTGCATGGGTGGGGCGGACTCTCTGAAACTCGGTCAAACAAAAAAGCGAAGCGCGCGAGTTTGCCACAGGCGGTTTGGCAGCCCGGAGACGGGTCGGCGGATTGTTCTCAATACTGGAACAGTTAGTTTGCGACTGGATAGTTTTTCCATGAACACCATCGGCGTACAGTTCATCCCATCGATGAGCCGAACCCGCAAGGCGACTCACCGAACCCGGTTCAGGAATGGTTTTTGACCCGGCTTTTTTGAGACGCTTTTTTAACTTTCAAGGATTTTCATCATGAACAAGACCGCTCGTTTCCTCTCCGTCGCCGCTGTTGCCGCTTTCACCGCCTTTGGCGCCCATGCTGACGAAGCCGATGGCTCGCAATTTGCCCTGAAGTTCGACACGAACCGCACCCGCGCTGAAGTGGCTGCTGAAGCCGTCACCGAAGCCCGCACCCACAGCATGGAACCCGCAGGCTCCCGTGTGGTGACCTACCAATCCACCGCCGACCGCGCTGCTGTGCGTGCCCAGGCTGCCGAAGCGGTTCGCACCGGCCAGATCCCTTCGGGCGAATTCAGCGCCATGTAATCGCATGACCGATTGACGCAGTTGCGGGACTTCCCATGGTGGTGGCACTTCGCGCGGTGCGGGTGCCGCTGCCATGGGGAGTGTTAACTGAACCGCAGGGGCGGGCAGGCAAAAAGGGCTCCTTTCGGGAGCCCTTTTTGTTGGTGGACTGCATGGGCTTACGGGCGGCCACACCCTCGGCACGGTCAGCCCTTCATAGAATGAAGGACTGTTCACACACCGTTCCATGTCCCTTCCCCCCTTCCCCATCCGCACCGAATGCCCCCCCGGCACCTGTGTGTGCGACCGGGATGCGCTGCTCCAGACGCCAGGCAGCGATGTGCGCATCCTGATGCTCACGCGCAGCGAAGAAAAGAAGATGCTGGAGCGCCTGGAGAACCTGGGCAGCCTGGCCGACCTGCGTAGGATGCAGGAGCGCATGGAGCAGCAACTGGGCATTCGCCTGTCCATCACCCAAAGCCCGAACGAGGTGCGCAGCCTGCGAGGCATTGCGATCCTGGTGCATGAACAGCGGGGCCTGTGCCGCAAGACGCGGCAGGCCATTCCGGCGGCCATCAAGAAGAGCATGGACGCCCAGCCCCAGATCGCGTTTGACCTGCTGGACGAGAGCGGGCTGTTTGGCGGCGCGTAGCGCCTTGGCTCCCTCGCTCTGCTCTTAGCCGTCCCGCCCCAGCGCATGCAAGACGATCTTTTTGGCGACACGCTACCCAAGCCACCGCCGGCAGAAGCTTCAGCCTCGGCACCCGCTTCGCCCATCGTGCCAGGCACCGATGCCCCCACACGGCGCTCCCGGTCTGGCACCGTGGCGCCCATCGCTCCGGACGGTGCGCTGACCGACCTCGCCGCCGCCCTGCCGCCCCGGTTGCGCCTGGGCACATCGTCATGGACCTACCCCGGCTGGCAAGGCCTGGTGTGGGAAGGCGAGCATTCCGACACACAGTTGTCCAAACAAGGGCTGGCCGTGTACGCCCAGCACCCGCTGCTGCGCACCGTGAGCATCGACCGCAGCTTCTACCGCCCGCTCACGGTGAGCCAGTACGAACGCTACGCATCGCAGGTGCCCGACGATTTCCGGTTTGTGGTGAAGGCGCCCAGCGTGGTGACAGACGCCCTGGTGCGCAGCGAAGACGGACGGGGCCGCCAGCCCAACCCGGCGTTCTTGAGCCCCGAGCTGGCGCGCAGTGAGTGTGTGGAGCCCGCGTTGCAGGGCCTGGGCCACAAGCTGGGCGCGCTGGTGTTCCAGCTCAGCCCGCTGCCGCTGGCGCAGCTGGACCGCATGCCCGCCTTGCTGGATCGTCTGCGTGCCATGCTGCAGGCGCTGCCCCCGTTGGCACCCCTGGCGCCTGACGGCGTGATTGCCGTGGAGGTGCGCGACCCCGAGTGGCTGACGCCGGACTTTGCGGCCATGCTGCGCGAAGCGGGCGCCACCTATTGCCTGGGGCTGCATGCCAAGATGCCGCCGCTGCAGGACCAGTTGCCCATGTTGCGTGCGCTGTGGCCCGGCCCGCTGGTGTGTCGCTGGAACCTGAACCCCGTGCACGGCCCCTACGGCTATGAAGAGGCTGAGCGGCTGTACGAGCCATACGACCGCCTGCACCACCCGGCACCGGAAACCCGGGCAGCGCTGGCTGCCGTCATCGCGGGCACCACGGGTCGGGGGCAGAACGCCTTCGTGACCATCAGCAACCACGCGGAGGGCTGCGCGCCGCTCACGGTGCGGGGGGTAGCGGAAGAGGTCGCAAAGCTGGCGGCCCGATAAGGGCGCCGGCGCTCCGGCAGGCCCCGTTCGGCTCTAGGGCTCCGGCGCCTGCTCGATGCGGTTGCGCCCGCCTTGCTTGGCGCGGTACATCGCGCGGTCCGCGCGCCGCACCAGTTCTTCGGCCAGTTGCTCGCGCTCGGGCGCCATGGTGGCCACACCAAAGCTCACCGTCACGATGCCGTGGGGGGCGCCCTCGTGCGGTAGGGCCAGGGCCTGGATGGCCTGCTGGATGTGCTGGGCCACCTCCAGCGCGGCCGGGGCATCGGCACCTGGCAGCAACACCACAAACTCCTCGCCGCCAAACCGCGCCACCACGTCGCCGTCGCGGCGTCCCCCGGTCTGCGCCAGCGTCAGGGCCAGGGACTTCAGGCAGGCATCGCCCGCGAGATGGCCGTAGTGGTCGTTGAAGTGCTTGAACACGTCCACGTCCAGCATGATCAGCGACACCGAGGCATGGGCCCGCTGGGCACGCGCCCATTCATGGGCCAGGGCCTGGTCAAAGTGGCGGCGGTTGGCAATGCCCGTCAGGCCGTCGGTGTTGCTAAGCAGTTGCAGCTGGTTGTTGGCCTGGGCCAGCGCCTGCGTGCGCTCGTCCACCAGGGCCTGCAGTTCTTGGTTGCGCTGCTGCAGGCGGCTGGCGGGGTACACCTCGCCGTCGCGCGCGAGGCCGTAGGGGATTGAGATGCTGCTGTGCGCAATCTTCCAGTCGTCGCCCTCCTGCCGGAAGACCAGCACCAAACGGGCCGTTTCACTGGCAAACAGCGGGTCGGGGTTGGGCAGGTGGATGTGGAAAAACGCGGTCACGGCCAGCACATCGGCCCCCAGCTCCTGGGGGAAGATGTCTCGCATCTCGATGTTGATGTGCCCGGGCACCTGTGCAAAGTCCAGCCGCGTGATGTCCACCCACTCGCTGCGGGACTTGATGAGCTTGTCGCTGCTGCCCGCAAAGCCGCTGAAGTTCTCGCTGAAGCGGTCCACCAACCGGGCATCGCGCGACGCATACATGGCGATGTACTCGTCAAACAGCATGCGGGCCAGTCGTTGGCGTTCGGGTGACATGGGCAACTTTCTCCTGAAGGCCGGGAGCGGTGGGATGGGGGGTCAAGGTGCAGCCACGGCAAACCCGGACGCGATGCCTTGATGCACGGAGCGCGAGGCGCCTCGCTCCTGCACAAAAAACAGGCGCTTCAACAAATGTAGCACCCCGTAACACACTTGTGCAGCCAGCAACGCAGCCCCCCTGCAGTGACCGATGACTGGCGCGTGGCGGAGCAAGTCCGCCGGGCTAGTCCGAGCTACCAAACAACGACCGCGTCCCGCCCAGGCAGGCCCCTTCGATCTCCAGCATGCGCATCTTGGTCAGCGCACCGCCCCCGGCCGAGAAGCCGCCAGGCTTGTCGCCCGCTGCCAGCACCCGGTGGCAGGGCACGACGGGCGCAAACGGGTTCAGGCCCAGCGCCTGCCCCACGGCGCGCGACAGGCCCTTGCTGCCCAGTTGCTCTGCCACCTCGCCATACGTGCGCGTCTGGCCCGGCGGAATGGCCCGTGCAATGGCGTACACCTGCTGGTGAAACGCCGACACGCCGGACATGTCCAGCGGCACCTCCCGCAGGTCCAGCGCCTCCCCGGCCAGCAAGCCCTGGATGCCTGCGATGGCATGGCGCACCACGGCTGGCGGAGCGGCCGGCGGAAGCACCTGCGGATAGGTGCCCCGCTCCAGCCCGCGCAGCAGGCGCGCCTGGGTGGCCGGTGCATCGGCCTCAGGCAGTTGCACGGCCGCAATGCCACCGGGCCCCCAGGCAATGCCGCAGGGGCCGAGCGCCGTGTCGAACAGGGCGTGGCCCCATGCGGCCTCGTGGGCATCAGCGTTCAGCGGAGCATCCGGGGACATATGCTATGCATTTAATAGCTGCTGGCGCATATTGCACTAGCGCGTGCAGCCATTTTTATTCAAACACCTGTCGCCAGGCGTCTGTGGGCGCGTTGCGCTGGTCAGTCCGCCCGCAGTGCCGCGCGCAGCTGTGCGCCCAGCTCGGGCTTGGCGGCAAACGGGTCGGTAGGGTTGCGGCCCATCATCACGTCTTCCATGCGCGTCTGCACCGAGGCCAGGGCCTTGGGGTGGCTGTAGATGTAGAACTGGCCTTGTGCTGCGGCGTCGAACACCTTCTGCGCCACCTCGGCCGCGGTCACCTTGCCGCTGCCCACAGCCTTGTCGCTCATGGCCTGGCCGATGAGCTGGCTCTTGGTGGGCTTTTCGGCAGGCAGGTCGCCGGGGCGGTTGCGGTGGCTCTGGTTGATGCCGGTGGGCACAAAGAAGGGGCACAGCACGCTGGCGCCGATCTGGTCGGTGACCAGCGACAGGTCCTGGTACAGCGTTTCCGACAGGGCCACCACAGCGTGTTTGCTCACGTTGTAGATGCCCATGTTGGGCGCTGCCAGCAGGCCCGCCATGCTGGCGGTGTTGATGATGTGGCCGCGCCAGGCCGGGTCGGCCTTGGCGGCTGCCAGCATCATGGGTGTGAACAGGCGCACGCCGTGCACCACGCCCATCAGGTTCACGCCCAGCACCCACTCCCAGTCCTTGACCGAGTTCTCCCACACCAGGCCGCCCGCGCCCACGCCCGCGTTGTTGAACACCAGGTGCGGTGCGCCAAAGCGCTGCTGCACGTCGGCGGCCAGCTGCTCCATTTGCGCGGAGTTCGACACGTCCACCTTGCGCGCCAGCACCTGAGCGCCTGCAGCCTGCATCTCGGCCGTCGCGGCGTCCAGAGCATCCTGCTGCACATCCACCAGCACCAGGTTCATGCCCAGGCGGGCGCCAATGCGCGCGCATTCCAGGCCAAAGCCCGAGCCTGCGCCGGTGAGGACGGCGGTTTTGCCGGCAAAGTTGTCGATCATGTTGTGTGTCTCCTAAGGGTTGTCGATGGATGATGGGGTGCGGTCGTGAAACACGGGACGGCTTTGATGCCGACACCTAGCTTCGGCCAACGCCGCCCGAACGCGCAGAGCGCATCGGGCGCAATGCGATCAAAAAGGCGGCTGTTTTTCAGGGAGCCGACGTTACCGGCCGCAGCACGTAGCCGATGCGGGGAAAGTGAACGTGCACCGTACCTGCGCGCGGGTCGGTACGGCGCAGCGTGTAACGGGTGCGGGTGGCGGCAATCAGTTCGCCTTCCGTAGGCTCGGTGCCAAAGCTCTCGGCGGCAATCGTGACCTGGCTGCCCAGCGGGATGCCGTGCTCGTCCTGGAATACATCGTCGGTCAGCGGCAGCGGCTCCATGCCGGCGGCCACGGTGATGGCATCGGCCGCGCTGAACTTCTCCATGCGGCCATGGCCCAGTGCGGCGATGCGATCCATCCACTCCAGCACGGCGGGCGTGGCGGCAAAGATGTCTGCCATCACCGGCACGCATTGGCGCGTGAACCACAGCGGGTGGTAGGCCGCAAAGTCGGCCAGACAGGGCTCGGCGCCGAACAGGAACTCATGCTCTTCGGCCATGTGCGCAATGCGGCGCAGGTACGAACGGTAGGCGGCCGTGGCGTCGGCCGGGCGCAGGCGCTGCATGCCTGCGCTCATCTCGCGGCGGTCCTCGCCAAACACCTGCGCAGCGGCGGGCGGCAGGTTGGCAAACAGCACCGCTGCGCCCTTGGGCTGCAGGTTGTAGGCCATGGCCGCCCAGAACAACGTGGAATCGGCCCATTGCGCAAACACGCGCGCCACGCCTTTGAGGTGCGGCGGGTACAGCACGGGCTCGGGCTGTTCGTGCTCCAGCACATCGCAGATCAGGGCCGAGTCGCAATAGATGTCGGCGCCGATCTGCAAGAACGGCGTCTTGCGGTAGCCACCGGTCAGCGCCACCACATCGGGCTTGGGCATGACGCTGGGGATGATGACGGACTTCCAGGCCAGTTGCTTGAAGCCCAGCACCGCACGGATCTTTTCGGAAAACGGGGACGAGGGGTAGTGGTGCAGGATGAGGTGGGACATGGGGTCTCCGTAAAAATGGGTGGACGGGCTCAGGCCGGAAGCGCGCGCGCCAGAATGGCGTCAAGGTTGACACCCGCGCCCAGCGTGCCAAAGCTGTAGCCCCAATCGCCGGAAAGGCGCGAGTCGCAAAACGCGCGGAACACGGCGCCGGGCGCACTGCGCAGCAGCAGCGCCGCCTGCACGGCCAGCGCCACATCTTGCGCAAGGCGCCGGGCCTCGGCTTCGGTGGTCATGGCGTCCACGCGCAGGGGCAAGGCACCTGCCAGACGGTCCAGCGCCGGGTGGGCGCCGCGTGCGGGGGCCAGTTCGGCGTCGAGCGCGGCGGCGGCATCGGCGCGGCGCACGGCGCGCATCAAATCCAGCGCCATGATGTTGCCCGCGCCTTCCCAGATGGAGTTGAGCGGCATCTCGCGGTAGATGCGGGCCATCACGCCCTCGCCGCCCTCTTCCACATAGCCGTTGCCGCCCAGGCATTCCATGGCTTCTTGCGCAAACACGCTGCCACGTTTGCACACCCAGAACTTGGCCACGGGCGTGAGCAGGCGGGCCATCACGGCCTCGTGCTCACTAGTGGCCTTCTTGTCGAAGGCGCTCGCCAGGCGGATTGACAGCGCGGTGGCGGCTTCGCTCTCCAGCGCCAAATCGGCCAGCACATTGCGCATCAGCGGCTGCTCGATGAGCTTCTTGCCAAAGGCCGAACGCTGGCGCGTGTGGTGCAGCGCAATGCTGAGCGCCTGCCGCATGAGGCCGCTGGTGCCCAGGGCGCAGTCCAGGCGCGTCATGGTGCCCATCTCCAGGATCTGCGCCACGCCCCGGCCCTCCTCGCCCACGCGCCACGCCATCGCGTCGATGAATTCGACCTCGGAGCTGGCATTGGCGTGGTTGCCCAGCTTGTCTTTCAGGCGCTGGATGCGGATCGCATTGACCGTGTCATCGGGCAGCACACGCGGCAGGAAGAAGCAGGTGAGTCCGCCTGGCGCCTGCGCCAGGATCAGGAACGCATCGCACATGGGCGCGGAAAAGAACCACTTGTGCCCCGTGATGCGGTAGCGCGCGCCCCAGGCATCGTCGCCATCGGGCACGGCCTGGGTGGTGTTGGCACGCACGTCCGATCCGCCCTGCTTCTCGGTCATGCCCATGCCCATGGTGAGCGCGGATTTCTGCGAGAACAGCGCCAGGCGCGGGTCGTACTGCGTGCTGGTCAAGCCTTTGTTCCAATCGGCCCAGACGGCGGCGTTGCCCCGCAAGGCAGGCGTGACGGCGTAGCTCATCGACACCGGGCAGAGGATGGACGGCTCCGCCTCGGTAAACAGCATGAAGCCCGCCGCGCGCTCCACATGCGCGTGGCCTGTGTCCTGGCGCGACCAGGGCGTGGCGTGCAGGCCGTGGCGCAAGGCGGCGCCCATCAGCGCGTGGTAGCTGGGGTGGAACTCCACCACATCCGTGCGGTGGCCAAAGCGGTCGTGCGTGCGCAGCTGGGGCTTGTGGGTGTTGGCCAGACGCGCGTGGGTCAGCATCTCGGCCGAGCCCATCTCGGCGCCGAGCGCGGTGAGGCCCGCCACACCCAGGCCGGGTGCATGCAGGCGCAGCGCGTCCTGCAGCGGCTGGTTGGTGGTGAACAGGTTCACGTCCGCCCATGGCGTGCTCTGGTTGAAGACGTCATGGGTACGCGCCAGTGTGGCGGGGGGTGCGGTCATGTCGGCTCCTTCACGGGTGGGCGGGGTAAATGGTCGAGGGGGCTGCGGCGGCGTCAGCCCGCCTTTCTCAGCATTTCAACGTGCGGGATATCGTCTTCCAGGTATTCGTCGGACACGGCCTCGAAGCCCAGGCTGCCGTAAAAGCCCCGCAAGTGCGCCTGTGCGCTGATGCGGATGTCCCGGCCCGGCCAGGCCTGGCTGCAGCGGGCAATGCCCTCCTGCATCAGCGCCCGGCCCGTGCCGTTGCCACGAGCCTCCTTGGCGGTGACCACGCGGCCGATGGAAGGCTCGGGGTAGTTCACGCCCGGGTCCACCACACGCAGGCAGGCTTGCAGTGCGCCCGCCTCGTCATAGCCCAGCAGGTGGTGGGATTGCTTGTCTGCACCGTCCGGGTCCTGGTACGGGCCCTGCTCCAGGATGAAGACCTTGCAGCGCAAAGCCAGGGCGTCATGCAGCGCATGCACGCCCAGGTCATCAAAGCGGGCCCAGGTCCACTTCAGCATCATCAGATCAGCTTGACCAGTTGCTTGCCAAAGTTCTTGCCCTTGAGCAGGCCCAGGAAAGCCTCGGGCGCGGCGGCAATGCCTTGGGCAATGGTTTCGCGCGGGCGCAGCTTGCCGGTGCCCACCAGCGTGCCCAGCTCCTTGAGTGCGTCGGGCCAAACTTCCATGTGTTCGCTCACGATGAAGCCCTCGACCTTCATGCGGTTGATGAGCATGAGCGCGGGGTTGGCCATGGGCAGCGGTGCGCCGTCGTAGCCAGCGATCATGCCGCACAGGGCGATGCGGCTGAAGGCGTTCATGCGCAGCATCACGGCGTCCATGATCCAGCCGCCCACGTTCTCGAAGTAGCCGTCGATGCCGTTGGGGCAAGCTTCTTTCAGCGCCTTGGACATCGCCTTCACGTCGCTGTGCTGCTTGTAGTCGATGCACGCGTCAAAGCCCAGTTCTTCCACTGCGTACTTGCACTTGTCCGCGCCGCCTGCAATGCCCACCGCGCGGCAGCCACGGGCCTTGGCCAATGCGGCAAAGGCGCTGCCTACGGCGCCGGTGGCGGCGCTCACCACCACGGTGTCGCCTTCCTTGGGCGCAATGATCTTGACCAGGCCATACCAGGCCGTAACGCCCGGCATGCCGACCGCGCCCAGGTAGTGCGACAGCGGCACATGGGTGGTGTCCACCTTGCGCAGCGCGCCGGGTTGGTCGGCATTGACCACGCTGTATTCCTGCCAGCCGCCCATGCCCACCACCTTGTCACCCACGGCGTACTTGGGGTGCTTGCTCTCGGCCACCTCGCCCACGGTGCCACCGATCATCACTTCGCCCAGCGCCTGCGACGCAGCGTAGCTCTTGCTCTCGTTCATGCGGCCGCGCATGTAGGGGTCCAGGCTCAGGTAGTGGTGGCGCACCAGCACCTGGCCGTCCTGCAGCGGGGGCGTGTCGGTCGCGACCAGCTTGAAGTTGCTGGCCACCGCTTCGCCCTGGGGGCGGTTGTCGAGAACGATTTGTTGGTTGCGTGGCATGGAAAGCTCCTTCAGAAAATTCAATACTATGTTTTTGATAGCTGCCAGCGCCTGTATCCATTGCACTTGCAGGCAAAAAGGATCTAAACCCTGCTGGTGACCTCGCCCACCGACTCAGTCGGTGGAGATGACCTTGAGGTCATTCACATTGCGCCCGTCCACCGGCAGTCGCTTGACGTACTTGAACGTGCCGGTGGCGTGGCAGCACACCTTGCCTTGGGCGTCGTACACGGTGCCCTCAGTGAACGCCATGGTGGCCGTGCGGTGAATCAGCCGCCCTTTGGCCACCAGCGGCCCGCGTGCGGGCTGCATGAAGCTGGTCTTCATCTCGATGGTGACCACGCCCATGTCCGGCGTCACGCTGCGCGCGGCCGTCGCCATGGTCACGTCCAGCAGCGTCATCGACGCGCCGCCGTGGGTGACGGCAAACGAGTTCAGGTGCTCAGGCTTGGCTTCGTAACGCAGCTCGGACTCGCCGTCCTCCATGCGGTGCAGCGTGAAGCCCAGGTGGCTGACAAAGGGGATTTCGACACCGAAACTTTTCAAGGGATTTCCTCAGAACACAAACCTCAAATACTGGCGTGGCCTCAGCTGGCGACTGCCGCGCAAGGGCCGCCAAGCTGCCAGAGCGGCACTTCGCTTGCGGGCGCTGGCGGTGTCCCCCTTCCCGGCGAAGCCGAGAGAAGGGGGAAGGCGCGCAGCGCCTCAGGGGGATGTTCATCCGCCCGTGACGATACTCACCCCGCCATCCACCGCCAGCCACTGGCCGGTGATGTGCTTGCCCGCATCCGACGCATACAGCGCGCACAGGCCCTTCAGGTCTTCATCATCGCCCAGGCGGCCCAGCGGGGCGTGTGCGGCCAGCGCCTCTTCGCCCATGGCCTTGAGCGTGCCCACCGTCATCTTGCTCGGGAAGAAGCCCGGGCAGATCGCGTTGACACGGATGTTGTACGCACCCCATTCGGCCGCCAGCGCCCGCGTGAAGTTGATCACCGCGCCCTTGGAGGTGTTGTAAGCGATGGTGTTCATGCCCTTGGGGTTGCCGCCCAGGCCCGCGATGGACGCCACGTTGATGATGCTGCCGCTGCGGCGGCCGATCATGCTGTGCTTGGCGATGTGCTGGCTCAGGATGAAGTAGCCGCGCACGTTGAGGTTCATCACCTTGTCCCACGCTTCCACGGGGTGGTCTTCGGCCGGAGCGCCCCAGGCGGCACCGGCGTTGTTGACCAGGATGTCCACGTGGCCCAGGCGCTGCAGGGTCTCGTCAGCCAGGCGGCGGATGTCTTCTTCCTTGGCGCAGTCGGCGGCGATCCAGCTGGCTTCGATGCCGGCGGCCTTCAGGTCGGCAGCAGCTTCTTCCAGATCGGAGGCCTTGCGCGAGCTGAGCACGATCTTGGCGCCCGCCTCGCCCAGCGCGTGGGCCAGTTGCAGGCCCAGGCCGCGCGAGCCGCCGGTCACCAGGGCGGTCTTGCCCGTCAGGTCAAACAGTTGTTGGATGGTGCGTGTCATGTGAATGTCTCCTTGGATTTTTGCCAGTCGATGGATGTTCTCGGACCACAGCCCGGCGCTGCAATGCGCCAGCCAGGGGGTGGAATACAGGCAGCCATTGTGCGGCGCCAGAAGGCTGCATTGTGTCGCCGCCGCGTCCGCTCCGCACGGGGCCCGCCAGGTGGCTGCCGCGGTGCCGCAGCGTCAGCCCTGGGGGTCGGCCTTGAGCCGCGCACGCACGGCGATCAGCACCACGCCCGCGGCAGCCACCACGCCCCCGCCCACCATCAGCACCCAGCCCGTGGCCGCATCGGTGCGGGCGGTGGCAATGCCCAGCACCAGCGTAAGCAGGCCGCCGTAGATCAGCGCCCAGATGATTTTGTGCAAGCGCTGCAGGGTGTGCGCAGCGGCCATCAGAACGCCTCTTCCGGAAAGCTGGCGCAGGTCGCGTCGCGTGCACTGACCACTTGCAGCCAGGCGCCAATCTTGGGCAGCTCGTAATGGAAGAAAAAGCGCATGGCGCCCATACGGCCCACGCTGGCGGGCTGCGCCAGCGCGGCATCAGCCGCCAGCGTGGCCAGTGCCACGTCCAGCCACACCCAGGCCAGCACCGTGTGGCCGAAGGCCTGCATGTACGGCACGGCGTTGGCCAGCGCATCGGCCGGTTGCCCTGTGGCCCAGGCGGCCTTGGTGGCGGCGCCAACGTCCTGCAGCGCCTTGCCCAGCGCGTTGGCGTGGGCAGCGAGTGCGGGCACCTGGATGGCGCGCTCGATGGTGGCGTTGATGCGCCCGGCCAGCAGCTGCAGGCCGCGGCCGCCTTCCATCAGCACCTTGCGACCGAGCAGGTCCATGGCCTGGATGCCGTGGGTGCCTTCGTGGATCATGTTCAGCCGGTTGTCGCGCCAGTACTGCTCCACCGGGAAGTCGCGCGTGTAGCCATAGCCGCCATGGATCTGGATGGCCAGGCTGTTGGCCTCCAGGCACCATTCGCTGGACCAGCTCTTGGCGATGGGGGTCAGCACCTCCAGCAGCAGGCGGGCCTCGTCGGCCGCAGCGGCATCACCCGTATGTTGCTCGTCCACCAGCCGCGCGCAGAACAGGTTGAGCGCCAGCGCGCCCTCGCCATACGACTTTTGCGCCAGCAGCATGCGCTTGACGTCTGCGTGCTCGACGATACGCACCTGGGGCTGGGCGGCGTCCTTGACCACCGCTGCGGCGCCGTCTTTCGGACCTTGAACTGGGCGGCCCTGGGGGCGGTTCTTGGCGTAGTCCAGGCTGGCGTAGTAGCCCGCCAGGCCCAGCATGGTGGCGGCCATGCCAATGCCGATGCGCGCCTCGTTCATCATGTGGAACATGCAGTGCAGGCCCTTGCCGGGCTGGCCGACCAGGTAGCCCACCGCGCCGGCCTGGCCGTCCACGGGGTACTTGCCTTCGCCAAAGTTGAGCAGCGTGTTGGTAGTGCCGCGCCAGCCCAGCTTGTGGTTCAAGCCCGCCAGCGCCACGTCGTTGCGCACGCCGGTCAACTGGCCATTGGTGTCCACCAGCTTCTTGGGCACGATGAACAGCGAGATGCCCTTGGTGCCGGGCACCAGCTTGCCGTCCGGCCCCGGAATCTTAGCCAGCACCAGGTGCACGATGTTTTCGGTCAGCTCATGGTCGCCCGAGCTGATCCACATCTTGTTGCCCTTGAGGCGGTAGCGCGGGCCCAGCGGGTCGCTTTCAAAACCCTCCCCATCCGGCACCGCGCGCGTGGCGACATCCGACAGCGACGAGCCTGCCTGCGGCTCCGACAGGCACATGGTGCCCGACCAGCGGCCGTTGAATTCATTGAGCGCAAAAACCTGCTTTTGCAGGTCGGTGCCATGCACCATGAGCAGGTTGGCGTTGCCCGAGGTCAGCAGGTTGGACCCAATGCTGATCGACGCGGCCGCAAAAAAGCTGTTGGCCGCCGCCTCCACCGTGTAGGGCAGCTGCATGCCGCCAATGTCGTAGTCCTGCGCGGCGCTCAGCAGGCCCGATTCTGCATAGGCGCGCCGTGCTTCGTAGGTGGCCTGCGGCAGCACCACGCGCAATGTGCCGTCGGGCTCCGTCTCGGTGCGGGGTTCTTCGGTGTCCACCACGCGGTTGAAGGGCGCGTACTTCTCGCGCGCGATGCGCTCGGAGGTGTCGAGCACGGCATCGAAGGTTTCACGGGAGTGATCCGCAAAGCGCTCGCGGGCTTGCAGCTTCTCGGCGTCCAGCCACTGGTAGAGCAGGAAATCGACGGTGGGACGTAGGCTCATGGCATTTCAGGGTTAAAACGGCCGCAGACGCAGATACATCATGCGCTAGCAGCTATCAAATAAGGAGTAAACGGCGCAGGAGTGAGGAGAAACATGCTCCCATCCCTTGCCACCATCAGGCGCCCGCAGGGGCCGGCGCTGCGCCATCACGCGGTGGCAGTGCGGCAATGGTGCCTTGCGCCACGGCGCACAGCTTTTCGGTGCCCGCCTGCACCACAAACACATCGCAGCGGCACACGGCCTGCGCGCGGCCATGGTGCACCGCCTGCGCACGGGCGATGAGCAGTTCGCCCACCGCAGGGCGCAGGTAGTTGATCTTGAACTCGGAGGTCACCACGGGCACCCGCATGGCGGTGCCCCCGGCGTAGGTCAGGGCGTTGTCGGCCACATAGCTCAGCACGCCCCCGTGCACAAAACCATGCTGTTGCAGCAGCTGGGGCGTGACGGGCAGGTGCAGCTCGCACTGCCCGGGCGACAAGGCATGCAGCCGCGCCCCCACCAGGATGCTGAACGGCTGCGATGCCAGTACCTCACGCCCCATGGCCAGGAAGACCTCGGGCGACACCACGACATCGGGGATGTCGGTGCGCGGTGCCGACGAGGCCTGCCCGGACATGGCTTACAGCACCTCGAAAATGCCTGCAGCGCCCATGCCGCCGCCGATGCACATCGTCACGCACACCTTCTTGGCGCCACGGCGCTTGCCTTCGATGAGGGCGTGGCCCGTAAGGCGCTGGCCCGACACACCATAGGGGTGGCCCAGGGCGATGGCGCCGCCGTTCACGTTCAGGCGGTCGGCCGGAATGCCCAGCTTGTCGCGGCAGTACAGCACCTGCACAGCAAAGGCTTCGTTCAGCTCCCACAGGTCGATGTCCTGCACCGTAAGGCCCAGCTTCTTGAGCACCTTGGGCACGGCAAACACGGGGCCGATGCCCATTTCGTCAGGCTCGCAACCGGCCACCGCAAAGCCGAGGAAACGGCCCAGGGGCTTGAGGCCCTTCTTGCTGGCGTACTCTTCGCTGGTGACTACGCAGGCACCAGCACCGTCAGAGAACTGGCTGGCATTGCCGGCCGAGATCAGACCACCGGGCAGCGCCGAGCGCAGGCCGCTGATGGCTTCTACCGTCGTGCCTTCCCGCGTGCCTTCGTCCTTGCTCACCGTCACTTGCTTGGTGATCAGGCCCAGCGTCTTGTCGGCCACACCGGCCGTCACGGTGATGGGGGCGATTTCGGCGTCGAACAGGCCGGCGGCCTGGGCAGCGCAAGCCTTTTGCTGGCTGGCAGCGCCGTATTCGTCCATGGCTTCGCGGCCGATGTTGTAGCGCTTGGCCACTTGCTCGGCGGTCTGCAGCATGCTCCAGTAGATCTCTGGCTTTTGCTTGGCCAGGGCCAGGTCCTGGATCATGTGCAGGTTCATCTCTTGCTGCACGCAGGAGATGCTTTCGACGCCCCCGGCCACAAACACATCGGCCTCGCCCGCGATGATGCGCTGGGCAGCCATGGCGATGGTCTGCAGGCCCGACGAGCAGAAACGGTTGACGGTCACGCCCGATGCCGTGATGGGCAGGCCGGCCTTCAGCGCGATCTGGCGTGCGATGTTGCTGCCAGTGGCGCCTTCGGGCGTAGCGCAACCCATGATGACGTCGTCCACGTCAGCACCGTCGATGCCGGCGCGCAATACGGCGTGCTGCACGGCATGGCCGCCCAGGGTGGCGCCGTGCGTCATGTTGAACGAACCCTTCCAGCTCTTGGCGAGTGGCGTGCGGGCGGTGGAAACAATCACTGCGGAGGTCATGTGAATTCCTTTGATTCTGTAGATGGGTGCACGCGGGCGGCTTACTGGAAGGCCTTGCCTTCGGCGGCCAGCTTGGCCAGCAGCGGAGCGGGCTTCCAGAACGCTGCGTCGTCCAGCGGGTTCTTGGCAAAACGGTCCATGGCCTGCACCACGTTGAACAGACCCACTTCGCTGGCGTAGTGCATGGGGCCGCCACGGTGGATGGGGAAGCCGTAGCCGGTCAGGTACACCATGTCGATGTCGCCGGACTTGCTGGCAATGCCGTCTTCCAGGATGTGCGCACCTTCGTTGACCAGAGCGAACACCAGGCGCTGCACGATTTCTTCGTCCGAAATTTTGCGCGGCGTGATGCCGAGTTCCTTGCGGTGGTCTTCGATCATCGTGTTGACCAGGTCGCTCGGGATCGCATCGCGCTTGCCGGCCTGGTAGTCGTACCAGCCTGCGCCGGTCTTCTGGCCAAAGCGGCCCAGCTCACACAGCTTGTCGGCGGTGCGGCTGTACTTCATGTCGGCGCGCTCGACGGCGCGGCGCTTGCGGATGGCCCAGCCGATGTCGTTGCCGGCCAGGTCGCCCATGCGGAACGGGCCCATGGCAAAGCCGAACTTCTCGATGGCCTTGTCCACCTGCTGCGGCGTGCAGCCTTCGTCCAGCAGGAAGCCGGCCTGGCGGCTGTACTGCTCGATCATGCGGTTGCCGATGAAGCCATCGCACACGCCCGAGACCACCGAGGTCTTCTTGATCTTCTTGCCGATGGCCATCACGGTGGCCAGCACGTCCTTGGCGGTCTCCTTGCCACGCACCACCTCCAGCAACTTCATCACGTTGGCGGGGCTGAAGAAGTGCATGCCCACCACGTCCTGCGGACGCTTGGTGAAGGCGGCGATCTTGTCCACGTCGAGTGTGGAAGTGTTGGAGGCCAGGATGGCGCCAGGCTTGGCCACAGCGTCGAGCTGCTTGAACACCGCTTCCTTCACGCCCATCTCTTCGAACACGGCCTCGATGATCAGGTCGCAGTCCTTGAGGTCGTCGTAGCTCAGCGTGGTGCTCAGCAGGGCCATGCGCTGCTCGTACTTGTCTTGCTTCAGCTTGCCCTTCTTGACCTGGGCTTCGTAGTTCTTCTTGATCGTGGCCACGCCACGGTCCAGGGCTTCCTGCTTCATTTCCAGAATCTTGACGGGGATGCCCGCGTTCAGGAAGTTCATGGAAATGCCGCCGCCCATGGTGCCGGCGCCAATCACGCCCACCAGCTTGATGTCACGCTTGGGGGTGTCGGATGCGACATCGGGAATCTTGCTGGCTGCACGCTCTGCCATGAACAGGTGGCGCAGTGCGCGCGACTCAGGCGTCCACATCAGGTTGATGAAGATTTCGCGCTCGACCAGCATGCCTTCGGCAAACTTCTTCTTGGTGGCAGCTTCAACAGCGTCCACACACTTGGCGGGCGCGGGGAAGTTCTTGGCCATGCCCTTGACCATGTTGCGCGCGAACTGGAAGTACGCATCGCCTTCGGGGTGCTTGCAAGGCAGGTTGCGCACCAGGGGCAGAGGACGGGCATCGGCCACGCTCTGCGCAAACTCCAGGGCTTCTGCCGCCAGCGACTCGGCCGATGCGGCCATCTTGTCGAACAGCTTTTGGCCGGGCACGGCGCCGATCATTTCGCTCTTGACGGGCTCGCCGCTCACGATGAGGTTGAGCGCGGCTTCGACACCAATCACGCGGGGCAGGCGCTGCGTGCCACCTGCGCCGGGGATCAGGCCCAGCTTGACTTCGGGCAGTGCGATCGAGCAGCCAGGCGCTGCAATGCGGTAGTGGCAGCCCAGGGCCAGCTCCAGCCCGCCGCCCATGGCGACGCTGTGCATGGCGGCCACGACGGGCTTGGCCGAGTTTTCGATGGCGGCAATCACCGACAGCAGGTTGGGTTCTTGCAGCGACTTGTCGGTGCCGAACTCCTTGATGTCGGCGCCGCCAGAGAACGCACCACCGGCGCCGGTGATCACGATGGAGGTGACCGCTGCATCGGCATTGGCACGGCCAAGGCCGTCCACGATGCCCTGGCGGGTCGCCAGACCGAGTCCGTTGACGGGAGGGTTGGTCATGGTGATCACGGCAACGGAGCCGTGGACTTTGTATTCAGCGGTCATGGTGCTGTTGTTCCTTGGAAAGTGAAAAAGAACGATCGTGCGTTTTTATTGTAGAGACTTCAAAACCATTTGGCGTGTCAATTTGTCCCGGGCGGGACAAGGGGGTATCAGACATCCCCAGAAGAGCAGATTCCGGCAGGCAAAAAAAAGGCGCCACCGAAGACCGGGCACCTCTATAGATCACAGTTGGCGGAGCGCCTTCCAGTGCGTCCGCCCTGCCCCGGACCTTAGAAACTGGCGCGCCCCGAGACCAGGGCAGCCGAGCAAGGGCCGCCCCGCAGCGAGGGCTGCGTCCCCCTTCCCGAATCGCGCAGCGATTCGAGAGAAGGGGGGAAGGCGCGCAGCACCTCAGGGGGATCGCCCCGCTAAACTTCAAGCCACTCTTTGCGGATGTAGCTGTCGGCCCGCAGGCTGTCCGGTGTGCCCTGGAACACGATGGAGCCGTGCCCCATCACAAGTGCGCGGTCCGAGATCTTCATCGCGATGGTCAGCTTCTGCTCGATCAGCAGCACCGAGATACCGCGCGACTTGATGGTCTGCAGGTACTGGCCTACCAGCTCGACGATCTTGGGCGCGAGACCCTCTGTGGGCTCGTCAATGATGATCAGGTCGGGGTCGCCCATGAGCGTGCGGCACAGGGTCAGCATCTGCTGCTCGCCGCCGGACATCACGCCCGCCTCGGTGTGCTGGCGCTCCTTGAGGCGGGGGAACATCTCGTACATGTCGTCGAACGACCAGCGGCTGTTCTTGCCACTGCCCTTCTGGCCGAGCATCAGGTTCTGGTGCACGGTGAGGTTGGGGAACACGTCGCGGCTTTCCGGCACGTAGCCCACCCCCAGGTGCGCAATCTCGTAGGCCTTTTTGCCGTTGAGGTCCTGCCCCTTCCAGTTGAGGGTACCTTCCCAGTCCACCAGGCCCATGATGGCCTTGGCGGTGGTGGAGCGGCCCGAGCCATTGCGCCCCAGCAGGGCCACGATTTCGCCGGGCTGCACGTCAAAGGTCACGCCATGCAGCACATGGCTTTTGCCGTAGTAGGCGTGGAGATTTTCGATTTTCAGCATGTCAGTGTCCCGCCCCCTGCTCTTCCGCGATGACCGATCCCAGGTAGGCCTCTTGAACGCGCTGGTTGGCGCGTACCTTGTCGGGCGTGTCAAAGGCGATCACCTCGCCGTACACCACCACAGCGATCTTGTCGGCCAGACCGAATACCACACCCATGTCGTGCTCCACGGTCAGCAGCGTACGGCCCTCGGTCACTTCCTTGATGAGGTGGATGAAGCGCGAGGTTTCGGTCTTGCTCATGCCGGCCGTGGGCTCGTCCAGCAAGATCACGTTGGCACCGCCCGCGATGGTGATGCCGATCTCCAGCGCGCGTTGCTCGGCGTAGGTGAGGTTCATGGCCAGCGTGTCGCGCTTCTTGTCGAGCTTGATCATTTCCATGAGCTGCTTGGCGCGCTCGTTGGCATCGTGCAGGTTCGACAGGAAGCGCAGGAACGTGTACTTGTAGCCCATGCTCCACAACACGCCGCAGCGCAGGTTCTCGAACACCGACAGCTTGGGGAAGATGTTGGTGATCTGGAAGCTGCGCGAAAGACCGCGCCGGTTGATCTCGTACGGCGCCATGCCATTGATGCGCTGGCCGTTCAGGATCACGTCGCCACTGGTGGGCGCGAAGCGCCCGCTGATCAGATTGAACAGCGTGGACTTGCCGGCACCGTTGGGGCCGATGATGGCCACGCGCTCACCGGGCGCGACGGCCAGGTTGGCGCCGCGGATGATCTCGGTCTTGCCAAAGCTCTTGCGCAGGTCGCGCAGTTCGAGCGCATAGGTTGCGTTGTCAGCCGCCATGGTTACAAAGCCTCCCCACGCTTGATTTCATGTTCTATTTCTTCCTGGATCCGGCTCCACTGGCGCACAAACTGGCGGCGGCAGAGTTCGAACAGGGCAAAGCCCGTCACCATCACAAACACCGCGCCAAACCAGCTGGTGAAGCCCTTGGCATTGAGCGTGGCGCCCAGGAAGGTCAGCTCTGGCCCCAGCGCTGCATTGAGCTGCAGGTGGTAGGTCATCTCGATCATGCAGGCTGCGCCCATCACACCCACCAGGGCGGTACCGCCCAGGGCCAGGTACGAGGTCCACAGCTTGCGCAGCTTGCCAAACTTGGCCAGGCGCAGGTTCATCATGATCAGGCTGGCCACGCCGCCGGGTGCGTACATCACCATGAACAGGAACACCAGCCCCAGGTATAGCAGCCAGGCCTTGGACAGCTCGGACAGCAGCACCGACGCCAGCACGAGCAACACCGCACCAATGATGGGACCGAAGAAGAACGTGGCCCCGCCCAGGAAGGTGAACAGCAGGTAGCCACCCGAGCGCACCACGTTCAGGCTGTCGGCACCCGTCACGATCTCGAAGTTGATCGTGGCCAGGCCACCACCAATGCCGGCAAAGAAGCCCGCGATGATGAACGCGAAGTAGCGCACACGCTGCGTGTTGTAGCCAATGAACTCCACACGCTCAGGGTTGTCACGCACGGCATTCAGGATGCGGCCCAGCGGTGTGCCGGTGAAGGCAAACATCGCCGCCGTGCAAATGAAGCAGTACACGGCAATCAGGTAGTACACCTGAATCGCAGGACCGAAGGTGATGCCAAAGAACGACTGGCCGTACACACGGTCGGTGGTGATGCCGCCTTCGCCCCCGAAGAACTCGGGGAACATCAGCGCCATCGATGCCACCAACTCGCCAATGCCCAGTGTGATCATGGCGAACGTGGTGCCCGACTTTTTGGTCGTGACAAAACCCAGCAAGATCGCAAAGAACGCCCCCGCCAGTCCGCCCACGATGGGGATGAGCACCAGGGGAATGCTGAAGCTGCCCTTGCCCGCCATGTTCATCGCATGGATCGCAATGAACGAGCCCAGGCCGGTGTACACCGCGTGGCCGAAGCTCAGCATGCCGCCCTGCCCCAGCAACATGTTGTACGACAGGCAGATGATGATGAGGTAGCCGATCTGCGAGAGCATGGTCAGCGCCAGGCTGCTGCGAAACAGCATGGGCGCGACGATCAGTGCGACAGCAAACAGCGTCCAGATCACAAAGCGCCCCACGTTCCAGGGCTTGAACCGGTAGTGCGACGTGGCACCAGAAACAGGATGAGTGGTCGAATTCATGGCTTCAGTCCTCCCGCGTGCCCAACAGGCCCTTGGGGCGGAAGATCAGGATCAGCACGAGGAACAGGTACGGCAGGATGGGCGCCACCTGGGAAATCGTGAGCTTGAGCAAGGGGTAGCCGAAGGTCTGGTCGGTCACGGCCACACCCACTGCCTTGAAGACGTGGATCAGCGAGTAGTCCAGCGCCACGGCAAAGGTCTGCACCACACCGATCAGCAGCGAAGCAATGAAGGCCCCTGCCAGCGACCCCATGCCGCCGACCACCACCACCACGAAGATGATGGAGCCCACGGATGCGGCCATCGCAGGCTCGGTGACATAGGTGTTGCCGCCGATCACGCCTGCCAGGCCCGCTAGCGCGGCACCGCCGCCAAACACCAGCATGAACACGCGCGGCACGTTGTGGCCCAGCGCCTCGACCATCTCTGGGTACTTGAGAGCCGCCTGGATCACCAGCCCGATGCGTGTGCGGGTGAGCAGCAGCCATACCGACAGCAGCATCAACAGCGCCACCAGCATCACAAACGAACGCGACTTGGGAAACTGGGTGCCGTAAAGCGAGAACAGCGGCCCCTGCAGTTGCTCGGGCAGGCCGTAGGGCACCGTGGAGCGGCCCCAAACCAGCTGCACTACTTCCAGGATCAGGTACGACAGGCCGAACGTGACCAGTAGCTCGGGCACATGGCCGAACTTGTGCACCCGGCGCAAGGCATAGCGCTCAAATGCAGCGCCCAGCACAAACACCACGAGCGGAGCCAGCACCAGCGCTGGCCAGAAGCCCACCACCCCGGAGATGGTGAACGCGAAATAGGCACCCAGCATGTAAAAGCTGGTGTGTGCAAAGTTGAGCACGCCCATCATGCTGAAGATCAGCGTGAGGCCGGAACTCAGCATGAAAAGCAGGAGCCCGTAGCTCACGCCGTTCAGCAAAGAGATCACGAAAAACTCAGGATTCATTGGAATTTTTCATCACGGAGGGAAAAAAAAGGCCCGAGTACGTCGGGCCTCGAAGTTCTGACGGCTGGGAACAGGGTCCCAGCGCCAGCGCCACATCAGGGGCGCTTCATCTGGCACGACGTGGGCGTGCTGGCCACGTAGGGTTCGTAGTACTTCAGCGGCACGAAGGTGTAGCCGGTGTTTTCCGAGTCGATGGGGTACTTGCCGCCGGCTTTTTCCCACTTGGAAATGAACAGGCCCTGCTGCAACTGGTGGTCGGTCTTGCGCATCTCGACTTCACCGTTGAAGCTCTTGAACTTCATGCCTTCGAACGCTGCAGCCACCTTGACGGGGTCGGTGGACTTGGCCTTCACGAAGCCTTCTGACAGCATGGTGAAGGCGTGGTACACGGCACCGGTGTACATGTCGTCGTTGAACTTCTTCTTGTAGTCCACCACGATCTGGTTCAGCGGGCCAGGCAGGTTCATGTGGGCATAAGCCACCATGTACACGCGGCCTGCGGCAGCGGCGCCCATGGCGGTCGGGCTGCCCGTGACCGAGCCGTAGTAGGTGTAGAAGTTGACGTTGTTCAGACCTGCGTCGTTCGCGGCCTTGATCAGCAGCGCCAGGTCAGAGCCCCAGTTGCCGGTGATCACGCTGTCAGCGCCCGATGCCTTGATCTTGGCGATGTAGGGCGAGAAGTCACGCACCTGGGCGAGAGGATGCAGGTCGTCCCCCACGAACTGCACGTCGGGGCGCTTGCGCTGCATCATCTCCTTGGCGAACTTGGAGACCTGGTGGCCGTGCGAGTAGTTCTGGTTGATCAGGTAGACCTTCTTGACCTCTGGCAGGTCCTTCATGTAGGTCGTCAGCGCTTCCATCTTCATGGAGGTGTCTGCGTCCAGACGGAAGTGCCAGTAGCTGCACTTGCTGTTGGTGAGGTCTGGGTCCACAGCGGCGTAGTTCAGGAACAGGACTTCCTTGCCGGGATTGCGCGCGTTGTGCTTTTCCAGCGCGTCCATGATGGCGAGGGCCGGGCCAGAGCCATTGCCCTGCACCACGTAGCGCGCGCCCTGGTCCATGGCCGAGCGCAGTGCGCTGGTGGTTTCCTGCGGGCTCAGTTTGTTGTCGATGCCGATGATTTCAAATTTGACGCCGGCAGGGTTCTTCTTGTTGAACTCTTCAGCGATGAACTGGAAGCTCTTGAGCTGGTTCGTTCCCACGGCTGCCATCAGGCCAGACAGGGGGTCGAGCCAGGCGATTTTGACCGTCTCGCCCTTTTGAGCGAAGGCCCCGCCAGCGCTTGCCAAGATTACCGAGGCTGCTACAGCCTTAATAGCGAACTTCATGCTTTTGTCTCCTTGTAAATCGACACAACGCAGCGTACCGCGTTGCAACAAAGCGATGCTCAGGGATTGCCCCTACCAGCGTCGCACACGTGACTGGCGCAGCGCTCCCCCGAGCGCGCACCAGCCTGGGGCAGTGCAAAAAATGGCGTTCGCAAACGATGCACACACATGCATTGCCCCACCCTGATCACAGGCCGGGAAGCTTGTAATCCTTGAGCTGCTCACGCAGCTTGGTCTTGAGCATCTTGCCGGTGGCACCCAGCGGAATGGCATCGACAAACACCACGTCATCGGGGATCTGCCACTTGGCCGTCTTGCCTTCGTAGAAGGCCAGCAGCTCTTCGCGCGTGACCTCCGCACCGGAGCGCTTGACCACGGCCACGATGGGGCGTTCGTCCCACTTGGGGTGCGGCATACCCACACACGCTGCCATGGCAATGGCGGGATGGGCCATGGCAATGTTCTCGATGTCGATGGAGCTGATCCATTCGCCGCCGGACTTGATCACGTCCTTGCTGCGGTCCGTGATCTGCATGAAGCCGTCGGCATCGATGGTGGCCACATCACCGGTGGGGAACCAGCCCCGGCCCTGCGCGTCGCGCACCAGCGGGTCGCCGCCCTCGCCCTTGAAGTAGCTGCCCACAATCCAGGGGCCCTTGACCAGCAAATCCCCGTAGGTCTTTCCGTCCCAGGGCAGCTCGTTACCGTCGCCCCCCACGATCTTCATGTCCACACCATAAATCGCACGGCCCTGCTTTTGCAGGATCTTCATCTGCTCGTCCTTGGACATGGCGAGGTGCTTGTTCTTGAGCGTGCACAGCGTGCCCAACGGGCTCATCTCGGTCATGCCCCAGGCGTGAAGCACCTCCACGCCGTAGTCTTCCTTGAACGCGTGGATCATGGCGGGCGGGCAGGCCGAGCCGCCGATGACCGTACGGCGCAGGGTGGAGAACTTGAGGCCTGCAGGCTTCATGTGGCCCAGCATCATCTGCCACACGGTGGGCACGCCTGCGGCATAGCTCACCTTCTCCGCTTCGATGAGTTCGTAGATCGACTTGCCATCCATCGCCGGGCCGGGGAACACCAGCTTGCAGCCTGTGAGTGCAGCCGAGTACGGAATGCCCCAGGCATTGACGTGGAACATGGGCACCACCGGCAGCACCGAGTCGCGGGCCGAGAGGCACATGACGTCGGGCAGCGCCGCAGCGTAGGCGTGCAGCGTGGTGGAACGGTGGCTGTACAGCGCGGCCTTGGGGTTGCCCGTGGTGCCGCTGGTGTAGCACATGCTGGATGCGGAGTTCTCGTCAAACTCGGGCCAAGCGTAGTCGGACGAGCGCGCGCCAATCCAGGCTTCGTAGCTGGTCAGGCCGGGAATACCTGTGTCGGCAGGCAGCTTGTCGGCGTCGCACAGGGCGACCCATTTCTTGACAGTGGGGCACTTGGCATGTACCGCCTGCACCAGGGGCAGGAAGGTGGTGTCAAAACACAGCACCTGGTCTTCGGCGTGGTTGATGATCCAGGCGATCTGGTCGGGGTGCAGGCGTGGATTGACGGTGTGGAGCACCCGGCCCGATCCGCTCACGCCGAAATACATCTCCATGTGGCGATAGCCGTTCCAGGCCAGCGTGGCCACCCGGTCGCTGAACTGGAGCTTCAGGTCATCCAGCGCATTGGCCAGGCGGCGGGCACGTGCGGCGAGGTCGCGGTACGTGTAGCGATGGATGTCCCCCTCCACCCGTCGGGACACGATTTCGGCGTCGCCGTGGTGGCGCTCTGCGAATTCGATCAGCGACGAAATCAGCAACGGTTGACTCTGCATCAAGCCCAGCATGAATACTCCTTGGATGTTGTAGTGAATGGAACGGTCATCGTAGCGCGCGTACCGGCATCCGGGTGTCGCCCGCGTCGTGCCCCCGCACGCCACTGGGATGAACCCACGCACGCCGCACCACCGCGCTGGCGTGGCATCGGAGGCGGCATGGCTGCACCATCGCCGGACCCCGTGAACCGCTGCGGAGTGTGCGCCCGACAGGCATGGCTGCCAACACTTGTCGTCCCACTGACAAAGGGCAAGGGAATACCCTGAACCGCAGGCACCGCTGCAGCGACAATCAGGCCCATGCTCTGCGCCGCACCTTCTGCCCAACGCTTCATCGCCGCCCAGCCCTGGTTCGCGGGCCTGCCTGCCGCCATGCAGGAGCGGCTGCGCGAAGAGGTGTTTGCCGAGCAGGCCGACAAGGGCGCGGTGATGATGCCAGCCGGCAGCGCCGTGCAGGGCTGGCATGCCGTGCTGTCAGGCCTGGTGATGCTGCAGAGCCCCACCAGCAAGGGCCGGTCATCCGCCTTCATCGGCGTGCCTGACGGTGAATGGTTTGGCGAGGGCTCGGCCATGAAGCCCGAGCCCCGCCGGTACCACGTGGTGGCACTGCGCCCCACCACCCTGCTGTGCCTGCCCCTGCCGCTGTTTGCCACGCTGCGCGAGACCAGCCTGGCGTTCAACCAGTTCCTCGTGCTGCATCTGAACATGCGGCTGGGCCAGGCCATGACCATCATCGAAACCGGGCGCACCCAGTCCACCGAGCACCGCGTGGCGCTGTACTTGAGCCGCCTGTTCTGGCGCAGTACGCGGCGGCTCAACCTCACGCAGGAGGAGCTGGGGCAACTGGTGGGCCTGTCGCGGCAGACCGTGAACAAGGTGCTGCGCTCGCTGGAGGGCATGGGCATCGTGTCGCTGGACTTCGGGCGTGTGGCCATCGTGGACGACGAGGCGCTGAACGCATACCTCGCCGCCACGGCCGCACACTGACCAGCCGCATTCGGCCAAGAGCTGTTCAGCATCTGTAGCGCGAGGGTCATTGAACGCTCAGGCGCACCGCCTTCTGGTCCGCATCAAAGATGAACTTGCGGGGCCAGGGCTGCCAGGTCTGGCCCAGCGTGGCGTTGTTGGGATCACCGGTGTGCACAAACGCCCGCAAGCTGTCCATCATGGCTCGCGACAAGGCCAGGCGCCCCGGCTGGTTGGCGGTGCTGTTGGTCGCCTTCGCAAACACCGAGGGACCGAAGTTGCCAAACACAAACGGCAGGTCGAACGCATGGGCCGCGCCGTACACATCGTTCCACGGTGCGGGCTGCTGGGCCCAGTTGAACTGGTAGTTCCACACATTGCTCTGCTGGCTGCGCAGGGCGTTCAGCAGGTTGTCGCGGCTGGCGCCAATGAACACATTGCCCAGCAGCTGGGTGCGTGCGTTGTAGCCCGTGCCCGGGGCTGTCACCGGCAGGTAGGACGCATCCAGAATGTCCGCCGCAGTGAGGGTGGTGGGGGCATCAGGGTCGAAGCGCTGCATCATCGCAAAGCGCTCTGCATCGCCGATCTTCATGCCAGGCTTGCCGCCCAGCAGCACCAGGAACGGGGCAAACAGCTTGCCCTCCTCGGCCGTGTAGCCGGACAGCACGGGCACCTTCTGATAACGCCCCGCCCCGATCTCGGCAATCGGATCGGCCGGCACCACCACACCGTCCGGGATAGGGCCGGAGCCTGTCAGCCCCTTTGCCAGCACCGTCTGCAGGATGACCCGCGCATCCTTGCCGCGCAGGTAGCTGGCCATCTGCGCGGGGGTCCAGCCGGCCACCAGGGCCTGGGCTTCTGGCAATGCGGGCGCCAAGCCATCGGCCACGGCCAGATGCGCCAGCAGCTGGCTGGCCTGCGTGGCATAGCGGGAGACCGGGTTGAGTGTGGGGATGGACCCGGCGGGCAAGTTGGTCGCCAGGGAGATTCCCCCGCTGATCGGCACCAGTTTGTGAAACAGACCGCTGGCCTGCGGCGCCGTCAGCAGCGCCAAGGCATTGATGGCCCCCGCCGACTGCCCCATCAACGTGACATTGCCTGCATTGCCGCCAAACCGGGCGATGTTGCCCTGCACGAACCGCAGCGCCTGCACCACGTCCAGCAACGCATAGTTGCCGGTATAGGCATTGCCTCCGCTGCCGTTGTTGCCCGCATGCAGCGCGGGCAACTGCAGATACCCCAGCACATCAAGCCGGTAGTTGGCTGTGACCACGACGGCATTGGCTGACTTGGCCAGCGCCGCGCCGTCGTACACCGGGTCAGCGGTGTAGCCCGAGATGGCACTGCCGCCATGGATGAACACCAGCACCGGCAGGTTGTCCTGCGCGGTAGCAGGGCGCCAGATGTTGAGGGTCAGGCAGTCTTCGCTGCCCAGGGGCGTGTTCAGCGTCTGGCCAATCGTGTCGTCAAAGCGGTTGTTGGCCCCTGGTCCGTAAATGCGGCCCATCTGGAGGCAGGCGTTGCCAAAGCGGGTGGCGCTGCGCTCGCCCGTCCAGGCGGCAGGCTCTGCAGGCGGCTGCCAGCGCAGGGGCCCCACGGGGGGTTGGGCGTAGGGAACGCCCTTCCAGGCATAGGTGCCGCTGGTGGCGCTGTCGTCCGTGCCGCGCACCATGCCGTAGCGGGTTTCGCGCAGTTCGGGCGGCGTACCGCCAGAGCCACCACACGCCGTGGTCATCACAGCGGCAAGACAGGCTGCGCCCCAGCGCAGGCTCTTTGCAAAATGGGCCATGTTGTTTGTCTCCTTCGGGGTTTTCAGGAATGGGGCGGGCCTGCAGAACGCATCACACTCGCGCCTAGGCCCGACCTCGGCGCCGATTGTGGAAACGCCTGGCCTACAACCCACTATCGCAACCACACCAAAACAGTGACTTCAGAACACCACCCGCGCGTAAACCCTGAGACAGGGGCTTGCCCATGAACCCGCTGCCGCAGCGCACCAGCTCTGCCGCCTGGGTGCGCGGTATTGCCGAGCTGTTTGCGGCCGAGGGCCTGCCAGTGCAGGCTCTGTGTGCTCAGGCCGACATCGATCTGGAAAGCCTGCAACATCCCCACACCCGCGTGGATGTGGACCGCGTCAGTCGCTTGTGGGAGGCTGCGGCCCAGCACTACGCCCGCCCAGGGCTGGGCCTGGACCGCCAACTGGCTGCGCGCTACGGCAAGCTGGACTTGGTGGGCCATGCACTCGCCTCGGGACCCAACCTTCTCGAAGGCTTCAGACACCTGGACCGGCACATGGCGCTGATCTCGGACGCCACCACGTTCTCGATGGAGCGGGACCCGCGCGGCTACTGGTTGGTGCTCAACCACATCGGCGCCTCGCGCCCCATACCGCGGCAGCGGGTGGAGTTTGCGGTGCTCACCCTGCTGACGCTGTGCGACTGGCTCACCCGGCGCGACCTCACACCCTTGGCCGTGGAGCTGGTCACCCCAGCACCGGCCGACGACACGCGGCATCGCGCGGCATTCGGCGTGCCACCCCGCTTTGGCCAGCCGGTGAACCGCTTTCTGATGGCAGAAGCCGATCTGCTGCAACCCATCCCCACCCACAACCCCAGCCTGTGGGCGCTGCACGAACAACTGGTGGAGGCCGAGCTGGGACAACTGGGCCCGCTGGGCCAGTCGCTGGTCAGCGCCAAGGTGCGCACCGAGATATCGCGCATGCTGCACCTGGGCGAACCCCGCCGGGAGGACGTGGCGGCACGCCTGCACCTGACCGACCGCACCCTGCAGCGCCGGCTGCAGGCAGAGTCGGTGAGTTTTCAGCAACTGCTGGACGACACCCGCAGCGAGCTGGCCCGCCAGTACCTGGCCGACCCACGCCGCAGCCTGGCCGAGGTGGCCGACCAGCTGGGGTTCAGCGACCAGAGCAACCTGTTCAGGGCCTGCAAGCGCTGGTTCGGCATGCCACCAGGCCAGTACCGCCAGCAGTTGCTGCAGCCTGCCCCCGGCCCAATCTTCCTGGCCGCAGCAGCGTCGCTCTAGCGGTTGCAGTGCTGACCCTGCCCACCCTGCCATGGCCCTGTGGGCGCCGGGACATCCGGCCTGCGAGACAATCCAGCCCATGACCCTGACCGCCGACAGCGACGCCCGCACCGACCTCGGCCTCGCCTGGGACCACCGCTTTGCCGCGCTGGGCCCCGACTTTTTCACCGAACTGCGCCCCACCCCTCTGCCCTCGCCCCATTGGGTAGGGACCAGCCCCGCCGTGGCGCAACTGCTGGGGCTGGATGAAGCCGCCCTGCACAGCGACGAGGCCCTGCAGGCCTTCACCGGTAACCGCCTGCTGGCAGGTTCGCGCCCCCTGGCCAGCGTGTACAGCGGACACCAGTTTGGCGTCTGGGCCGGCCAGCTGGGCGATGGGCGCGCCATCTTGCTCGGTGAGACAGCCTCGGGGTGGGAGGTCCAGCTCAAGGGTGCAGGCCGAACGCCCTATTCACGCATGGGCGATGGCCGCGCGGTATTGCGCTCCAGCATCCGTGAATTTTTGTGCAGCGAAGCCATGCACGGCCTGGGTGTGCCGACATCGCGCGCGCTGTGCATCACCGGGTCCCCCGGGCCGGTGCGCCGCGAGGAGATAGAGACCGCTGCTGTCGTCACCCGCGTGGCACGCAGCTTTGTGCGCTTTGGCCACTTTGAACACTTTGCAGCCAACGGCCAGGAGGCCGCGCTGCAAACGCTGGCCGACTACGTCATCGACCGCTACTACCCCGAATGCCGGGACGGCACCGGCCTGGCAGGCAACCCCTACGCTGCCCTGCTGCAGGCGGTGAGCGAGCGCACCGCGCGCCTCATGGCGCAGTGGCAGGCCGTGGGCTTTTGCCACGGTGTGATGAACACCGACAACATGAGCATCCTGGGCCTGACGATTGACTACGGGCCCTTCCAGTTTCTGGACGCTTTTGTGCCCGGCCACGTGTGCAACCACAGCGACTCGCAAGGCCGCTACGCTTACAACCACCAGCCCAATGTGGCGTACTGGAACCTGTTTTGCCTGGCGCAGGCGCTGCTGCCCCTGATCGAGGACCAGGACCTGGCCAAGCAGGCGCTGGAGTCTTACAAGACGGTTTTCCCAGAAGCCTTCATGGCCCAAATGCGCGCCAAGCTGGGGTTGGTAGAGGCCAGCGATGGCGATGGCGCACTCATCGACGGCATCTTGCTGCTGCTGGCCCAGAACGGGGTGGACTACCCCATCTTCTGGCGCCGCCTGTCGCACGCCGTGGGCACCCAAGACATGGAGCCCGTACGCGACCTGTTTGCAGACCGCGCCGGCTGTGACCAATGGTTGCTACTATATTCAGAGCATTCGAGGCATATGGATGTAGCGCATCAAGCCGATTTGATGCTTAAAACCAATCCCAAGTTCGTGCTGCGCAACCACCTGGGCGAACAGGTCATCCGTGCGGCGAAACTTGGCGACTTTGGCGAACTCCAAACCCTGCAGCGGCTGCTGGAGCGCCCGTTTGACGAGCACCCGGGGCACGACGCCTACGCCGCCTTCCCGCCCGACTGGGCGTCTTCCATCGAGATCAGCTGTTCATCATGACCCACCCTATCCAGAAGACAGATGCCGAATGGCAAGCCGTGCTGCGCGAAAAAGGCGCCGAACCCGTGGCCTTCCAGGTCACGCGCCATGCCGCCACCGAGCGCCCCTTCACCGGCAAGTACGAAGCCCACTGGGCTGACGGCAGCTACCACTGCATCTGCTGCGGCGCCAAGCTGTTCGACTCGGTCACCAAGTTTGATGCGGGCTGCGGCTGGCCCAGCTTTTCCGAAGCCATCCCCGGCGCCATCACCGAAATCGTGGACCGCAGCCATGGCATGGTCCGCACCGAAACGGTGTGTGCACAATGCGGGGCGCACCTGGGCCATGTGTTTGAAGACGGCCCAGCGCCTACCGGGCTGCGGTATTGCATGAACTCGGCATCGCTGGACTTCGAGTCCGGAGACCGCTGAAGCCCGGCATTTCTTGCTGACTCCATGAAAATTCTGATCGACTTCTTCCCCATCCTGCTGTTCTTCGGGGCCTACAAGTTCTACGGCATCTACGTAGGCACCGCAGTGCTCATGGCGGCCACGGCCTTGCAGATGGCCATCATCTATGCCATCGACCGGCGCCTGCAGACCATGCACAAGGTCACCCTGGTGCTGATCCTGCTGTTCGGCACGCTCACGCTGGTGCTGCAGGACGACCGGTTCATCAAGTGGAAACCCACTGTGCTCTACGGTGCGATGTCGATGGCCCTGGCGGTGGCGCTGTGGGCGCTCAAGAAGAACTTTCTCAAGATGCTGTTGGGGAGCCAGCTGGACTTGCCCGATACCGTCTGGCAGCGCCTGAACGTGGCCTGGATCGTCTATTGCGCATTCATGTCGGCCATCAACGCCTACGTGGTGATGAACTTCAGCACCGAGGCCTGGGTGGACTTCAAGCTCTGGGGCTATGTCTTTCCGCTGGTCTTCCTGGTGGCTCAGGGCATCTACATCGCCCCCCACCTCAAGGGCGATGAGCCTACCACCTGAACGCGCACAAAGCCCATGACCTCCATCGCAGACCAGATGCACCAGACACTGGCCGACCGCCTCACCCCCAGCCACCTGGAGGTGCTGGACGAAAGCGCGGCCCACGCAGGCCATGCAGGTGCCAACGGCACCGGATTTGGCACCCATTTTCGGGTGCGGATCGCGTCACCTTTCTTTACAGGACGCACCCGCGTGGCCCAACACCGCCTTGTGTATGATGCGCTGCAAGAATTTATTGACCAAGGCGTTCACGCCCTCGCCATTGAAGTTCTCTGAACCGGCCCCAGATCCATAGCTGCCGGATTTCAGCTGGCAAACAAACCCCTTATTTTTTTGGATTTCGCATGAAGAAACAGCTCCTGTCCGGCCTGGTGGCCGCTGCCGTGCTGGGCACGTTGGCCCTGCCCGTTTCCGCCCAGAATGTCGCCATCGTCAACGGCAAGGCGGTTCCCAAGGAGCGTGTCGAAGCGCTCAAGCAGCAGGTGGAACGCTCGGGCCGCCCTGTGACGCCCGACATCGAAGGCCAGATCAAGGAAGAAGTCATCGCCCGTGAAATCTTCATGCAGGAAGCCCAAAAGCGCGGCCTGGAAACCTCGGCCGACTACAAGTCCCAGCTGGAACTGGCCCGCCAGGCCATTCTGATCCGCGAACTGTTCGCCGACTTCCAGAAGACGAACCCCGTCACAGACGCTGAAATCCAGGCCGAATACGACAAGTTCGTGGCTGCCAACAGCGGCAAGGAATACAAGGCCCGCCACATCCTGGTGGAAAAGGAAGCCGACGCCAAGGCCATCATCGCGTCCATCAAGAAGGGCGCGAAGTTTGAAGACATCGCCAAGAAGCAGTCCAAGGACCCAGGGTCCGGCGCTAAGGGCGGCGACCTCGATTGGGCCAACCCATCGAGCTACGTGAGCGAATTCACCGAAGCGCTGGTCAAGCTCGAAAAGGGCAAGATGACCGAGACGCCCGTGAAGAGCCAGTTTGGCTGGCACATCATCCGCCTGGACGACGTGCGCCAGGCCGAGCTGCCCAAGCTCGAAGAGGTGAAGCCACAAGTCGCACAGCAGCTGCAACAGCAAAAGCTGGCCAAGTTCCAGGAAGACCTGCGCGCCAAGGCCAAGGTGGAATAAGCCAACTGGCACTCAGCCGTTCTTGCAACAAAAAACGCGACCTCGGTCGCGTTTTTTTATGGGCTCGGGCTGTGCCGCAATCCCCACTTAATTCACAAGGCTCAAGTCCGCCCCATCACCCACACCACGGCCATCAGCAGGCCAATCATCACCGGCTGATGGGCCATGTAGTAGCTCAGGCTCCACCGCCCCAGCGTTGCCAGCGGCGTGAGCCCGGCGGGTAGCCGCCAGTGCAGCCAACCCTTGCGCGCTCGCACCGCCCACTGGCCTGCCGCGAGCCCCCACCAGAGCACACCGAGCCACGGCAACACGGGCACATAGTCTTCAGTGAACGGCTTGCGCGACACCAGCCCCAGCCAATTCAGTGCTCGTCCATTGAACCAGGGCGCGGCATCTGCCCATACCCCCGTCAGAAGCTGCTGCGCGGCCCACGGCAAGGCCACCGCAACCAACCCGGCCAGCCACAGCCAGCGCCCCCAACCAGCGGTACAGCGAGCGATGAGCAACATCACCGCCATGCCGTGCAGCACACCAAAATAGATGAAGCTGGCTGGAAACATCACAAACGACCCGGCAGATACGAGCAATGCGCACCCGGCGATCTGCATCCACCGACGCCCAAACCTGCGCCAGCCCTGCCCCTGGTGCCAGGCGATGGCCTGCCCCAGCCCTGCACAGAACAGGAACAGGCTCACGATCAAGGTGCGCTGCGTGGTCCAGAAAGGATCCACACGAAAGTTCTGTGGCCACAGGCCGAAGTGGCTCAGATCAAAACAGAAGTGGAACACCGTCATCCACACCATCGCTACGCCACGCAATGCATCGACGGTGTCGTAACGACGCATGGCAAGGGAGTCAGGCACATGGGGCTGCGTTGCAGAAGCCTCAGCGGCCTTGGAATGCGCGGAAAGGGTCATGGGGGTAGCGGCCAAGCACCTGTGCGCGGTACACAGGCAGGGTCAGGTGCAAATGAGTGTCTACGGGCGTCTGTGGGCGATGGAGCCAATGGTACGGAGATTCGGCATGCCTGCCGACATACCCGCTGAACATGGCTTTGATCCGCCGCCACTGAACCTGTTTGTTCCGACGCGGTGCCTTGAAGCGAGCAAGAAAAAAGGCCTTGCAGCATGTGCTGCAAGGCCTTCAAACATTGGTCGGAGCGGCGGGATTCGAACTCGCGACCCTCTGCTCCCAAAGCAGATGCGCTACCAGGCTGCGCTACGCTCCGACAGCTCGTATTCTAACCCGCCAAATCCCCTGTTTTGGACTCAACGCCTGCTTTTTTGACTTTTTTTAGAAAGTGGCAAGGCGAAGAGATGAAAGGAACACGACCAAAGAGCCGCGACGTGGCGAAAGACGAACCAGAAAAATCAAACACCTTCCCCGATCTACCACGGACCGGGAAAAAAAACGATCAGCGGCTGGACGACGGGCCAGGGCCACGACCTGCCAGGTGGCGGAAGGTGATGCGGCCCTTGGTCAGGTCATAAGGCGACATTTCGAGCGACACCTTGTCACCCGCCAGGATGCGGATGTGGTGCTTGCGCATCTTGCCGCCGGTGTAGGCGATCAGTTGGTGACCGTTGTCCAGCGTGACGCGAAAGCGCGAGTCCGGCAAGACTTCCGTGACGGAGCCCTGCATTTCAATGAGTTCTTCTTTGGCCATGTGTTTCTCTATCTCTTCAAAGCAAATGTTCTGTGGTCGGCGCCTGAGCGGTTTTTTGCATTCACCACGGCAGCTGCAGCGTTGTCGAAACTCGACACACGGTGCATGGCGGGCGGTGGGAGTCGCTGCACCCAGGGCGCAGATCAGGCAGAGGGCCGGGAGACGGCGTCAATGAACAGGCGTCAGCGCTGCGCAAAGTCTGTCGATTGTACCGCGACAACCTGTAAGTTGCCCATGGCACGGCCGGGGCCCTCTGTGGCGTGGGCGCCGCGCCCGTCCATCGAGACCGCAGCTGCCGCCCGCTATCGCGCCTGCACTGCGGAGGCCAACGTACGCACCAGGTCGGTCTGGGTGATGATGCCCACGAGGTGGTCCACGTCATCCACGATGGGGATGTGGTGGTGGCCACCCTGCGAAAACAGGGGGACCAGATCCATCGCGTGCTGCCCTGCACGCGCTACCTGCACCGGGTGCGACATGATCTCGCCCACAGTCTGGGGCTGCCCGCCGCGCCCCATGACCAGCGTGCGCAGGCGCTGCCCCAACCCTTCGTGGGTGTCCAGATTGGCCAGCCGCATGAAGTCCGCCACCGTCACGATGCCGATGACGTGGCGCTGGGCGTCCACCACGGGCAGTGCCTTGATCTGCTGCAGCCGCATCAGCGCCCACGCTTCTTTGAGCGAAACGCCGGCCTCCACAGCGTACGGCGGGCTCGACATGATGTCCGCGCAGCGCAATTCTCCCAGCGTCCGCTGGAAAGCCGCACGACCCGCCAAGTGCAACAGGCCTTCCAGGTCCGCACGGCTCACATCGAGCACCTGGTTGTAATGAGCCAGCGCCGCATCCACGTCCGATGCAGTGAAGCCCCCCTGGCTCGCTGCCGCCTTCGGCGCGACGCGCTGAGGGTGTGGATAGCGGCGGCCCGTCAACCCGTTGTAGACCACAGCGGCAATCAATAGCAGCACCACGTTGAAGAGCACCGGAAACGCGGCCAGGTGCCAGCCATCGCCCGAAGTGAGCACCACGTACAAGGCCATGGCCCCGCCTGGCGGATGCAGACAACGCAAAGGCACCATGAGCGCAATCGCCAGCCCCACAGCCACAGCCCCCGCCAACGCCTTGTCTGAAATCAACGCAGAACAGACCGCCCCGACCAGCGCCGACAACGTGCTGCCCCCCAAAACCGGCCAGGGCTGGGCCAGCGGGCTGGAAGGCATGCCGAAAACCAGCACGGCACTGGCGCCCAGCGAAGCCACCATCCACGGGCCCGAGCCATTGCCCTGAGCCCACCAGCGACTGAGCCACGCCGTGAGCAGCACACCGATCACCGCGCCCACCACAAAACGCAGACGCTCTTTGCCATCAATGCCCAACGGAGCGGGCCAGAAATGACGCAGCCATTCGGTCAAGCGAGCCGCCCAAGATGGCCGGATTGGGGCGGAAGGAGACAGGTCGGAGGGAGAAGAAGGCATACACAATAAAAATGCGGATGCAGCGGCAAGCTGCATCAAATCGGCACAGACTGCGGGATGGTGGGCTACGGTGCAGTCCACAACGCTATCGCCCGGCCAGGCCGTCTGACCATATGCGACGGACCGCATGATCAGACCACGATTGTGCAGGCAGCGCCATGCTGCAGAGGTGCGGGAGGTTTTCGGTGCGACCGGGAGTTGCTGCGCCTTGATCGGTGTCGGTGCTGCTCCCCCTGCTGGAAACTACCTAGAACGCAAGCCCAAATCGGCCACCCCAATCCAAAAACACGCTCTATACTGCACAAAAATTCAATACATGCATTTTAATTCATGTTTCAAATTTTCCGTTGGGCTGTAGTGACCATCCACATTGGCACCCATGCCGCACCGATCCGTCAGGCTTCTCAGCAGCGAAGACAAAAAAAGCCGTGAAGCCCCCCCCGCTCGTGAAACCCGAAACGAGCGCTGGTACGGGTAACCCATAGGTATTCACCACCGAACGCTTGCAGTAAATTACTTTAAGCCTAAACAAAGGAGACAAGCCCCATGACCACCCGCCGCCTCGTCATCAGCCGCAGTGCCGCCCTCGTTGGCGCAGCATCCACGGGCCTGCTGCTGCCCTCCATCGTGCGTGCTCAGAGCGGCAAGGTGCGCGTGGGGTTCATGCTGCCCTACACCGGCACATTTGCTCAGCTGGGCGTGGCTATTGAAAACGGCGTTCGTCTGGCCATCGACCAGCAAGGCGGCAAGCTCGGCGGGCGCGAGATCGAATGGTTCAAGGTGGATGACGAGTCCGAGCCCAGCAAGGGCGTGGAAAACGCCAGCAAGCTGGTGCAGCGCGACAAGGTGGATGTGCTGATCGGTACCGTGCACTCGGGCGTGCAAATGGGTATCCAGAAAGTGGCGCGCGACACCGGCGTGCTCAACCTGATCCCCAACGCAGGCGTACACGCAGCCACCCGCGCGCTGTGCGCCCCCAACGTGTTCCGCACTTCGTTCAGCAATTCCCAGCCCACATTGGCGCTGGGCAAGGCCATGGTCGAAAAGGGCCACAAGAAGGCCGTGTGGATCACCTGGAAGTACGCGGCTGGCGATGAGGCCTTCGAGGGCTTCAAGGAAAGCTACACCAAGGCGGGTGGCACCATCGTCAAGGAACTGGGCCTGCCCTTCCCCAACGTCGAATTCCAGGCGCTGCTGACCGAGATTGCCGCGCTCAAGCCCGATGCCGTGGCCTGCTTCTTTGCCGGTGGCGGCGCGGCCAAGTTCATCAAGGACTACGCGGCCGCCGGCCTCAAGGACAAGATTCCGCTGTATGGCTCGGGCTTCCTGACCGAAGGCGTGCTGGACGCTGCGGGTCCAGCGGCCGACGGCATCATCACCACCATGCACTATAGCGACTCGCTCGACACACCGCGCAACAAGCAGTTCCGCCTGGAATACGCCAAGGCCTTCCGCAGCCAGCCCGATGTGTACGCCGTGCAAGGCTACGACACCGGCCTGCTGCTGGTGCAGGGCGCCAACGCGGTCAAGGGCGACCTGTCTGCCAAGCCAGCCGTCATCAAGGCGATGGAAAGCGCCGTCATCGACAGCCCACGCGGCAAGTGGACGATGAGCAAGTCCCACAACCCCGTGCAGGACATCTACCTGCGCCGGGTGGAGAACAAGGAAAACAAGGTGATCGGCGTGGCCGCCAAGGCACTGGCCGACAGCGGCGCCGGTTGCCGCATGGGCTAAGCCGTTCGGTCGGCCCATTTTCCGCCCCAACCGCCCGGCTTGCATGCCGGGCTTCCTTCGCCGGCCTCGTGCTGCGCGGGTTGATTTTTTGCACTCCAAACCCAGCCCTCCATGGATTTCGCGACGTTCCTGATCCAGCTGCTCAACAGCGTGCAATACGGCCTACTGCTGTTCATGCTGGCGGCCGGGCTCACGCTGATCTTCGGAATCATGGGCGTGGTGAACCTGGCGCACGGCAGCTTTTACATGCTGGGGGCTTACCTTGCGTATTCGCTGTCGGGGCATTTCGGCAGCCTGGCACTTGCCATCGTAGGCGGTGCGCTGTTGTCGGTGGTCTTCGGGCTGGCGCTCGAATGGCTGCTGTTCCGCCACTTCTACCACCGCGACCATCTGGACCAGGTGCTGCTGACCTTCGGGCTGATTTACATCTTTGAAGAACTGCGCTCCATCCTGTGGGGCGACGATGTGCATGGCGTGCCCATCCCCAAGGTGCTGGACTGGTCGATTCCGCTCACCGACACCCTCTCCTACCCGGTCTACCGGCTGTTCATCTCGGGCGTGTGCATCGCGCTGGCGGTGGCGCTGTACCTGCTGATCTCCAAGACTCGCCTGGGCATGAAGATCCGCGCTGGTGCCTTCAACCGTGACATGGCCGAGTCCCTGGGCGTGAACATCAAGCTGATCCATGCCATCGTGTTTGCGTTGGGTGTGGGCCTGGCGGCGGTTGCGGGCATGGTTGCTGCACCGGTGTCCAGCGTGTACCCCAACATGGGCTCGTCCGTGCTCATCATGTGTTTTGTGGTGGTGGTGATCGGTGGCATCGGCTCGGTACGCGGTGCGCTCATTGCGGCGCTGCTGGTGGGCTTTGTGGATACGTTTGGCAAGGTGCTGCTGCCGCAGGCAGCGGGCATGCTGGTCTATATGCTGATGGCGGCGGTGCTGCTGTGGAAACCTGAAGGCCTGTTTAAGCAATGACTCCCCCCACGCTCGTCACTTCGTGTATCTCGCTGCCCCCCGAGGGGGCCTTCGCTGCCTTGGGGCGGCCCGGCGGCAACTCATGAGCACCCCCCGCGCCAATATCGAAGTGCTGCCGCGCAGCGTGCAGTTCGCCCTCGCGCTGGGGTTGGCTGCGCTGCTGCTGTTCCCCGTGGTGGGCAGCGACTTCTACGTGCAAATGGTCACCCGCATGATGATCATGGCCATCTTTGCCATGAGCCTGGATCTGCTGCAAGGCGTGACCGGGCTGGTATCGCTGGGCCACGCGGCGTACTTTGGTGTGGCGGGCTACGCCCTCGCCTTTCTCACGCCGGCGGACATGCCGGTCAGCCTGTGGTGGTCGCTGCCGCTGGCCGTAGCCGTGTCCGGCCTGGTGGCACTGGTGATCGGGTTCTTTGTGGTGCGCACCCACGGCATCTACTTCATCATGGTCACGATGGCCTTTGCGCAGATGGTCTTCTACCTGTTCTTCGACAACAAGGTGCTGGGGGGATCGGACGGCCTGTACATCAACTTCCGGCCTGATGCGTCGCTGTTCGGCTGGCTGCCGTTCGATCTGGAGGGCCGCAAGACCTTCTACTACTTCACACTGGCGCTGGTGGTGCTGGTGTACGTGCTGCTGCGCCGCCTGCTGTGGAGCCCGCTGGGCCGCGCGCTGGCAGGTATCCGCATCAACGAGCACCGCATGCGCGCCATGGGCTTTGGCACGCGGGGCTACAAGCTCACCGCCTTCACCATCGCCGGGGCGCTGGCGGGCCTGGCAGGTTACCTGTGGGGCGCGCAGACCGGCTATGTGAACCCCGAACTCATGGGCTTTCACATGAGCGCTCATGCCATCATGATGGTCATCCTGGGCGGCATGGGCAACTTTGCAGGCGCCATCGTGGGTGCGTTTGCGTTCGAGTACCTGCTGCACGTGTTCAAGGACATCAGCAAACACTGGCAACTGCTGATGGGCGGCTTCATCGTGCTGGTGGTGGTGGCCGCGCCGCGCGGGCTGCTGGGCATGTTTGCGCAGCGGGGTGCAGCCAAGGCCTCGGAGGGATTGCACCATGGCTGAAGTCCTGTTGTCTGCACAGAAGGTCACCAAGCGCTTTGGCGGCCTGGCCGCCGTCAATGGTGTCTCGGTGGACCTGTGGCGGGGCAAGATCCACGCGGTGATCGGCCCCAACGGCGCGGGCAAGTCCACGCTGACCAACCTGCTCTCGGGCGACCTGCCCCCCACCTCGGGCCAGGTACTGCTGGGCGGCACCAATGTGACCGGCTGGGCGCCTGAACGCATTTCGCGCCAGGGCCTGGGCCGCAGCTACCAGAAGACCAACATCTTCCTGCCGCTCACCGTGCACGAAAACGTGCGCCTGGCCGCCCAGTCGCGCGATGCGCAGCAACCCTGGAACCCGTTGCGCTGGTGGCAGGACACCCGCTCGGACACTGTCAAAAACAGAGCAACCAGCGCACGTCTTGAAAGCGCTATCGAGCTGTCAGGCCTCAAAGACCGGCGCACGGCCATCGCAGGAGCCATGAGCCACGGCGAGCAGCGCCAGCTCGAAATTGCCATGACCCTGGCCACCGAGCCGCAGGTGCTGCTGCTCGACGAGCCCCTGGCTGGCATGGGCGTGGCCGAGGCGGAACGCATGGTGGAGCTGCTGCAACGCCTCAAGCCCGCCCACGCCATGATGCTGGTCGAGCACGACATGGATGCCGTGTTCGCGCTGGCCGACCGCCTGACGGTGATGGTCAACGGCGAGGTGATTGCGCATGGCACACCGCCCGAGGTGCGCGCCGATGCCACCGTGCAGGCCGCCTACCTGGGGGAGGACCACTGACATGACCACTCCATGGATCGATGCCAAGGGCATCCACACCTTCTACGGCAGCAGCCACATCCTGCACGGCATTGATTTCACCGTGGGCCAGGGCGAGACCATCGGCCTCATGGGCCGCAACGGTATGGGCAAGAGCACCCTGCTCAAGTCGCTGATGGGCCTGGTCAAGCCCCGCTCCGGCAGCGTGGCCGTGGCCGGCCGCGATATGACGGGCAAACCGCCCTACGAGGTGGCCCGGCTGGGCATTGCCTACGTGCCCGAGGGCCGGGGCATCTTCGGCAACCTGAGCGTGGTCGAGAACCTGCAGATGGCCGCCCGCGCCGGCACGCGCGGCCAGCGCGACTGGACCTACGAGCGCGTGCTGGAGACCTTCCCGCGCCTGAAGGAACGCCTGGGCCATGGCGGCCAGCAGCTCAGCGGCGGCGAGCAGCAGATGCTCACCATCGGCCGCGCGCTGATGACCAACCCCGATGTACTCATCCTCGATGAAGCCACCGAAGGCCTGGCGCCGCTGATCGCGCGCGAGATCTGGCGTATCTGCAGCCTCATCAAGGACAGCGGCATTAGCAGCGTGATCGTGGACAAAAACTGGAAGCACGTCACGCAGATCACCGACCGCAACGTCATTCTGGTCAAGGGTCAGGTGGTGTTTGACGGCAGCTCGGACGCCCTGCATGCGCAGCCCCTGCTGCTGGAACAATATCTCGGCGTTTGAGTTCTTTGCCCATCTGCGCTCGGTCACGGGCACCCCGGGCAAAGCAGGAGCCTGGCGACAGGCGCAGCGGCTCAGCGTCCTAGCGTGGATTGATCGTCACCGGAACATTCAGCTGGGAAGACAAGCCTGCCGAGTCCTTCGCAGTAACCACCAGTTGATAGCTGCCTGCTACCGGCTTGGGCCAATTCGCTGTGATGGTGCTTCCAGACACGGCAAAGCCCATGCCCAGTGGCACACCACTGATGGAAACGGCAAGCGAGGCGGCGCCCGGCGATGTGACGTTGATGCTGCCAGACAGCGGTTGACCGGCCACGCCCACCATGGCAGAGGCCGTGATCACCGGCCCTGCCGCAGCGATCTTCACCGTGAAAACGCCTTTGCCCAGCAAACCCGTCTTAGTGTCCTTGGCCGTCAGTGTCACACTGTATGTACCAGCCACTGGCTTAGACCAGCTCACCACGCCATCTGCAGCCACAACCATTCCTGATGGAGCCGCTGCAAGGGAATACGTCACTGGATTTGCAGCGCTGACGTTCGCCTTGAAGGAGAGGGCGACCCCAGGGCGGCCAGCAATGCTCGCGCTTTCGACGGTCGGTGCCGCCGGTGCGATCACATTGATGTTGTAGACACCTTGCCCAGTGAGCCCCGTCTTGGTGTCTTTGGCCACGACGGTGACAGCAAAGGCCCCTGCCAAGGGAGCGGGCCACGCCACCACACCGGAAGCGCTGATCGCCATCCCGGTGGGAGCACCCGACAGGCTCAAGGCCACGGGGTTGGGGGCATTGACCGACGCGGTAAAGGTGAGTGCCGTACCCACAGTACCGCTGATAGTGGCAGGTGTGACTACCGGTGCAGGTGCAGGCGCCGTGGCGCCCGCCAGCAGGTTCACCAGCGCACTGGCATTGGGAGTACCCAAGCCCGTCAACTGGTCATACCCAGGCCCTGCAGAGCAGGTGCTGCAGACGCCGTGGCTGCCCAGGCGAATGTCGGCAAAACCACTCGCATAGTTCGACGCCACTGCGCCAATCTGCCCATAGAGCAACGCGTGCCCGCCTGCCATCACTGGGAGCGCAGCTTGCTGCCTGCCTGCGTTGGCCACCGCCACTAGCCCGGCCCACATGGGTGCAGCCAGGCTGGTGCCGCCGGCACTGATCCATTGCACTGCGCTGCTTCCGGGCTGCATGACAGCCACATATTGGCCGGTGGCAGGGTCAGCATTCATGGCCACATCGGCCACCGTGCGGCGCATCAACGAGCCGGTACCTGGTACAGACGACTTCTGATAGGCCGGGACGGCGATAAAGCCGCTGGTGCCGCCGCCAGTGCCCGACCAGCTTACCTCGCTGCGCGCCCCACTTCCTGAGTAGGTCAGCGTTGTACCGCCCACCGCAATGACATTCGTAGACACTGAAGGCCAGTTCACTCCTGCGCCAGAATCGCCTGTTGCCGCCAGATAGGTCATTCCTGCAGCTGCAAAGGCAGAGTCCACAGAGGCTGTCCACGCCCCTTCCTGCGCCCCGAAGCTCATGGATACCACCCCTGGTCCCATACTGTTAGCCAGCCGTATGGCTCCCAGCAGGCTGTTGACCGATGCATCAGGCGCTTCGACGAGAACGATGCGAGCCAGCGGTGCGATCGCATGCACCCATTGGACATCCAGCGCGATTTCCGTGGCCCACCCAGCATCGTAGGCAGGCGCCACAGCAGAGATGCCGCCCGATGCTGTGCTGTAAGTCACCCACAATTCGCAACCAGCCGCAGCGGATGCAGCAGCCAGCGGCAGACCCGTGGTGACAGGCAACACCTTGGCTGCACAAGTGGGCAACCCGAACTTCTGATTGAAGGCAGCTAACTCGGCTGCCACGTTGGGGTTGTGCTTGGCTCCAATGACATACACGGTCTGCCCGGCTCCCAGTTGCGCAGCCTGAGCACCGGACGGCTTGGTTCCCACAGCAGGCAACGCGCCGAAACCGTAGGCCGCGCGCACCTGAGCGACAGAATAGGTGGTGACCACGCCGGTACCTGCGAGAGGCGCTGCCGGCGCATCCTTGGACACGGCCCAGTTCATGTTCGCCGACTTTTGCTGCACCTCTTCCACGGTGGAGGGCGTAAGACGGCGGGTGGACAAAGCCTTGAACATCTCCGGGACCGGCTGCGACTTGGGAGCAGTCCGCGCGGACTGGTTGGCATCTTGCACGTCCACGTCGTCAGGAGCCTCCAGCACCACAGGAGCGATGTGAAAGGTAGGCAGCGCCCCCAAGCTTTCCGCCTCGAGCGGCAGCATGTCGGCAGACACTTGCAGTGTGGTGGAGGTAGATGCCACATCGCTAGACCCGTCCGTGTCTGCAGAGCCTCCGCAGCCCAGCACGACCATCGGAACGACGGAGAGCAACGCCCAGCGAGCACGCTGGGGCTTGAGAGTGAAAAGATGACGGTGAGGCTGCGTTGGCATTCTGTTCTCCATGACATGCGGGAATCACACCGCACACACCGAGAACAGCCCGGGCAGCAAACACCTGAAGATTGCCGACGCGCTAAAGAGCATCCCCCAAACAAACAAGCAAGCTAGGGAACCGTGGCAACCCCGCTGCCATGCCCTTTCAAAAAGGGGTTAGACCGGTGGCTTTGCGACCCCGACTTTCGAACGGGTGTGCCTTGATAGGGCAAATGTAATTGTTTGAAACACAAAAATCAATAAATTTGATAAATATTACAAATTTATCATCTGACTGCCGAAGGATACGAACTCTCATCCAGCGTCCCATACAAGGCCCCAAGATAACCCGCGTCTCCACCAGTCCCCCCCGTCGTTAGAATCATTTGCTCTATCGACTCAGGAAGAACGTTTTGTCTGATCGCCTCGCCGTACTGCCCCAATACGCTCTTCCCAAACGCGCACTGACCACCTTGGCTGGCAAATTTGCATCGGCCCGGCTGGGCGGCCTCACTACCTCGGTGATCGGCTGGTTTGTGGGCCGCTACAACGTCAACATGGCCGAGGCGGCCAACCCTGACATCGCCAGCTACACCTCGTTCAACGACTTTTTCACGCGGGCGCTCAAGCCTGGCGCCCGCCCACTGGCACAAGCCGATTTGATTTGCCCCGTGGATGGCGCCATCAGCCAGTTCGGCCCTATCGCCAAGGACCAGGTCTTCCAGGCCAAGGGGCACACCTACTCCACCACCGCCTTGGTGGGTGGCGACGCCGCTGCTGCGGCACGTTTTGACAACGGCCATTTCGCAACGCTCTATCTGAGCCCACGCGACTACCACCGCATCCACATGCCTTGCGCGGGCGAGCTGACGCGCATGGTGCATGTGCCGGGCGACCTGTTTTCGGTGAACCCCACCACGGCACGCGGCGTGCCCGGCCTGTTTGCGCGCAACGAGCGCGTGGTGTGCTTTTTTGAATCGGCCCACGGCCCGTTTGTGCTGGTACTGGTGGGTGCGACCATTGTGGGCAGCATGGCCACCGTGTGGCACGGGCAAGTGAACCCGCCGCGCACCGGTGTGCTGCGGCAGTGGGACTACGCACCAGGCCAGGTCAGCCTGCAAAAAGGCGACGAGATGGGCCGCTTCCTGCTCGGCTCCACCGTGGTGATGCTGTTCCCACAAGGGCCGCTGCAATTCAACCCGCAGTGGTCACCCACGCGCCCTATCCAGCTGGGTGAAGCCATGGCGCAGCGCTCTGGGGGCTGACCCTCAGCCCCTTGGCCGGCGCGACGCGCTTACGAACCGTCGGCGTCGGGCGTGCGCGTGAGCCGGAAGGCGGTGGGCGCGAGGTGCAGCGCTTCAGGGTACACAGCGGATTCATGCCCCACCAGATACACCATAAGAGCGTGGCGGCGCACCACCACATGGCTCACGGTTTCGCGCTGGTGGTTCCATTGCACATAGGTGCCGGGCTTGAACAAAGGCATGTAGTAGTACGCGGTGGGGTCCATGGGGTGCGGCTCCTCCCGCGATGACGGGCTCCTGCGTGGATGTGGGCCCAGGCGGCGGTCCATGGCGGACCGACCGACCCATACTAGCACCGATACTTCCTGCCCGAGGGCGTAAGCCTCACACCGATTGCGCTGTCGCAAAGGCCAGCGCGGCCTCCAACATGCGGCGCAGGTGGGGTTGCACGCCCGCAGCCACCTCGGGCAGGTAGTCAAACGGCAGGGCCTCCTGCATGTAGCTGCACTGCGTCATCTCCAGCTGCACCGCGTGAATGTTCTGCGCGGGCTGCCCATAGTGGCGCGTGATGTGCCCGCCCTTGAAGCGGCCGTTGAGCACGGCGGTGTAGCCCTGGGCCTCTTTGGCAATGGACAGCAGCTCTTGCGCAAGCGCCGGGTCGCAGCTTTCGCCGTTGGCCGTGCCCAGGTTCAGGTCGGGCAGCTTGCCTTCAAAAAAGCGTGGCAGCACCGAGCGGATGGAGTGGGCGTCCCACAGCACCGCCACACCGTGTTCCGCACGGATGCGGTCCAGCTCGGCACGCAGTTGCGCGTGGTATGGAGCCCAGACGGCCTCACGGCGCGCAGCGATTTCTGCGTCATCGGGTACATCGCCTGCTGCGTAGATGGGCGTGTCGTCGAACGTATCGACCGGGCACAGGCCGGTGACGCTCTGCCCAGGGTACAGGCTGGCGCCATCGGGCGGGCGGTTCAGGTCGACCACATAGCGCGAGTGCGTGGCCACGAGGATGGACGCCCCCATGTCTTTGGCAAACGCATAGAGGCGCTCCATGTGCCAGTCGGTATCGGGCACCTGGCGGGCCTCATCGGTGAAGCGCGCGGCCAGCGCGGGCGGCACGTAGGTGCCTGCATGGGGCATGGACACCAGCAGCGGCGCAGTGCCGGGATAAAACACAAAAGGAGGTGGAGAGGTATCGGTCATCACAAGCTCACGGGTATGAATTCAATCGGTCGCTTCAATCGGGTGCAATGGTGGCCGAGCGCGCCGCCACAAACGCATGGGCCGCCGCATCGTGCAGCGTGTGCCGGCCGCTCGCAATGCGCTGCTGGCCCCCCACCCACACGCTGTCGATGGCCGAGGTGCGGTGGCTGCCGAATACATGGGCCGACAACATGCTGGGTGCGGGCAGATCGCGCAGCGCCACATGCTGCGCATCCAGCGCCACCAGGTCGGCCTGCTCACCCACGGCCAGACCACCAATGGCGCGGCCCGCGGCCTGCGCCCCGCCCTGCACGGCCTGCAAGGTCATGGCCGTGGCCACCTCCGGTTGCGCAGCGGTGGCCAGCACATTGCGCTGCCGCAGCGACAGGCGCTGGCCGTATTCCAGCATCAACAATTCTTCCGCCGCATTCACGCAGGCATGGCTGTCCGAGCCCACGCCCCAGCGTCCACCATGCTGCAGCCACAGTGGCATGTCGAAGATACCGTCGCCCAGATTGGCCTCGGTGGTGGGGCAGATGCCTGCCACGGCGCCTGTGCGGGCTGCGTCCTGGTACTCCTGCGGGGTCATGTGCGTGGCGTGCACCAGGCACCAGCGCTCGTCCACGGGTGCGTGCTCCAGCAGCCACTGCACCGGGCGCTGGCCGCTCCAGGCCACGCAGTCATCCACCTCCTGCGTCTGCTCGGCAATATGGATGTGAATGGGCGCTTGCGCATTGAGTGCCGTGAGGCCCTGCACGGCAGCCGCCAGACTGTCGGGCGGCACTGCACGCAATGAATGCGGTGCCAGGCCCAAAACGGCCCCTTGCGCCTGTGCGGCGGGCGCAAGGCGCTCCAATAAGGAGAGCATGTTGTCCGTGCTGCGGATGAAGCGTGCCTGGTCCGCACGCGGTGGCTTGGCGCCAAAGCCGCTCGTCTGGTACAGCACCGGCAGCAGCGTGATGCCGATGCCCGCACGCTGCGCCGCACGCAGCAGTGCCAGCGAGAGCGTGGCGTCATCGGCATAGGGCGTGCCGCCCTGGTCGTGGTGCACGTAGTGGAACTCGCACACGCTGGTGTAGCCCGCCTCCAGCATCTCCACATACAGCCAGGTCGCAATGGCCTCCAGCGATTCGGGCGTGATGCGCGCCGCAAAGCGGTACATCAGGTTGCGCCAGCTCCAGAAGCTGTCCTGGCTTTCCCCCCGGTACTCGGTCAGGCCCGCAAACGCGCGTTGGAAGGCGTGCGAGTGGAGGTTGGGCATGCCGGGCACCACGGGGCCCGGGGCCACGGCGGCACTGGCGGGCTGCGCGTTGGGCGTAACGGCAGTGATGCGCCCTGCCCCATCCCAGGTGATCAGCACATTGCGCGCCCAGCCCGTGGGTAGCAAGGCATCGGAGGCGAACAGCTGCTGCGTCATGGCATGACTCCGTGAATGCGCCCTTGCCGCACGATGGTGCAGACGGGCTTCTGGCCCAGCCAGTAGGCCAGCTCGGCCGCCTCGCCCACGGGCCACAGCACAAAGTTGGCCGGTCTGCCAGATGCGATGAGGCCGTGCGTGTCTTGCAGGCCCAGCGCGCGCGCGGCGTGGGTGGTGATGCCGGCCAGCGCCTCGGGCACCGTCAGGCGGAACAGCGTGCAGGCCATATTGGCCATGAGCAGCAGGCTGAGCGCGGGCGAGGTGCCAGGGTTGTGGTCGGTAGAGACGGCCATGGGCACGCCCGCCGCGCGCAGTGCCGCGATGGGGGGCAGGTGTGTGTCACGCAGCGTGTAGTAGGCGCCGGGCAGCAGCACGGCCACGGTGCCAGCAGCCTTCATGGCAGCGATGCCGTCGACCGACAGGTGCTCGATGTGGTCGCACGACAGCGCACCGTAGCCCGCGGCCAGTGCCGAGCCCCCCATGTCGGACAGTTGCTCCGCATGCAGCTTGACGGGAATGCCCAGCTGTTGCGCGGCCTGGAACACCTGCTCGGTCTCTGCCAGCGTGAAGGCGATGCGTTCGCAGAACACGTCTACGGCATCGACAAGACCTTCGGCCGCCAGCGCAGGCAGCATCTCGTTGCAAACAAGGTCGGTGTAGTCCTGGCTACCTCCAGGTTTTCCAGCGTATTCGGGCGGCAGCGCATGCGCGCCGAGGAAGGTGGTGCGCACCGTCACGCCAAAGGCCTCGCCCAGACGACGGGCCACGCGCAGCTGCTTGCGTTCGTGCTCCAGCGCCAGGCCGTAGCCGGACTTGATCTCAATCGCACACACGCCTTCGTCCAGCAGCGCCTGCAGGCGCGACGCGGCCAGGGCAAAGAGCTCGTCTTCGCTGGCCTCGCGCGTGGCGCGCACCGACGACACAATGCCCCCGCCCGCCTTGGCTACCTCTTCATACGTGGCGCCTGCGAGCCGCATCGCAAACTCGTTGGCACGCTGCCCACCGTACACCAGGTGGGTATGGCAATCGACCAGGCCGGGTGTGGTGATGGCACCCTTGCCATCAAAGCGGGGCAAGGCGGCAAACGCCGCAGGCACCTGGGCCTGCGGGCCCACCCACTGCACAGCGCCGCCCTGCACCACCACACACGCCAGCGCGCCCTCGGGCACCGGCACATCCGCCGACCACAACGCGGCCACGGGCCGCAGGTGGGTCCACACGCCATCGGCACCGGGCGCGGAAGATGTTGGCGGGACCGCGCTCTGCGGGTTGCTTCCTGCTGCTGTGTTCATGGATCAATTTGCTATCTTTTATATAGCTACTTGCGCATATTCCACTAGCGCTTGTAGCCCGTTTGGTTCAAATTATGGTGCGGAGCCCCGTGTGCAAGGCCACCCAGGCCAGCACCGGTGCGTCATCGGCAGACATGGCGCCTTCGGCGCTGCGCACGGGGGTGATTGACGGCGCTGCTTCGCCCCCTTCGTTCACCCACCACAGGCCCTGCCCCGCTGCCAACATCCGCGCCGGGTGGGTATCGCGGTCCTCGCATCGCCAGGTGCCCTGCAGCACCATGCACAGGCCAGCGGCAGCCCCCTCTGCGGGCGGCAACGCATCGCGCAGCACCTGCAGGCTCCCGGTCCACTCTCCCCGGCGCAGCATCAGGTTGAAGTCGGTGGAAACACCGCCGAGCATGCGACAGTCCACCGGCTCTTCGCCGGAGAACGCAAACGGCTCCCAGCGCTGCGTCAGCGCGTGCTGCCATTGCCCGGCTGCGGCTTGCAGCCGTACGCCATCGCCCTCTAGCAGCATGATCTGCCGGTCCACCCCCGGGAAGGCCGAGAACGGCCCGGGGCGGGCGATGGTGGCCACGCTCACGCGCCATGCAAAGTTGTCCATGCCCGCGCCGGGCGGCCAGCACGCCAGCTCGCGCGTGCTGCCGCCGCCGTTTTTCCAGGGCACCGAGGGTGTGGCGGCCAAGTCCAGAAACTGCATCACGCCCGTTCTCGCTGTGGCACGTCGTTGCCATCCACCAGGAGGGGGAACAGCGGATGGGCCATCGCAGCCCCGGCGGGCAGCTCATCGGCCAGGCCCGGGAACTCGGGCGAGGTCTTCCAGGGCCGGGGCGCATGGCGCGTGTCGTCGCCCAGAAAGCGCACCGAGAACACCCGACGGCGATTAGGCCCTTCCACACCGCCCGCCGCATGCAGCGTGAGCATGTGGAAACACACCACGTCGCCGGGCTCGATCTCCCAGCCCACGATGGGGAAGGCATCGCGGTCGGCCTCCACGTTGGGCAGGTCCTGCAGGCTGCCCTCAGGGAACCACTTGGCCTGGTTGTCCATGAAGGTGCGCGGCATGAGCCACGGACCCTTGTGTGATCCCGCCACAAACTCCAGCGTCGCAGGGCGGGACACCGGATCCACCGGTATCCACATGCTCACGTTCTGCATGCCGTCGATGTTGTAGTACGGCTGGTCCTGGTGCCAGGGCGTCTTCTGGCGCGTGCCCGGCTCTTTGACCAGCACATGGTCGTGGTACAGCCGCACGGTGCGCGACTGCATCAGGCGCTGCGCGGCCAGGGCCAGCGGCGTGTCGCGCACAAAGCGGCCAAACTGCGGAATGTCCTGCCAGTTACAGAAGTCCTCGAAGAACCGGCCCGGGTCATCCGGCCGGCTGGCCAGCTTGGCGCGCGGGCTGGGCGCGGCCAGGTTGACGTCGATGCCGTCGCGCAGCAGAGCGACTTCATCGGGCGTGAGCAGCTGCTTGATGCAGATGGCGCCGTCGCGGGCGAAGTCGGCGACTTGCGCGTCGCTCAGTCTCTCCTGCAGACGTTTGGCAAAGCTGGCCATTCACTTCACCATAGGCAGTTTCAGACCCTGTTTCTTGGCCGTCTCCACGGCCAGCTCGTAGCCTGCGTCGGCATGGCGCATCACGCCGCTGCCGCAGTCGTTGACCAGCACATTGGCCAGCCGTGCGGCTGCCGCATCGGTGCCGTCGGCCACGATGACCATGCCCGAGTGCTGCGAGTAGCCCATGCCCACGCCGCCGCCGTGGTGCAGGCTGACCCAGGTGGCGCCGCCCGAGGTGTTGAGCAAGGCGTTGAGCAGCGGCCAGTCGCTCACGGCGTCGGTGCCGTCCTTCATGCCTTCGGTCTCACGGTTAGGGCTGGCCACGCTGCCGGTGTCCAGGTGGTCGCGGCCGATCACGATGGGGGCCTTCAGCTCGCCGTTCTTCACCATCTCGTTGAAGGCCAGGCCCGCGATGTGGCGCTCGCCCAGGCCCAGCCAGCAGATGCGCGCGGGCAGGCCCTGGAAGGCAATGCGCTCGCCCGCCATGTCGAGCCAGCGGTGCACATGCTTGTTCTCGGGGAACAGCTCCTTGATCTTGGCGTCGGTCTTGCGGATGTCTTCTGGGTCGCCCGACAGGGCCACCCAGCGGAACGGGCCCTTGCCTTCACAGAACAGCGGGCGGATGTAGGCGGGAACAAAGCCGGGGAAGTCGAACGCGTTCTTGACGCCTTCATCGAACGCCACCTGGCGGATGTTGTTGCCGTAGTCCACCACCGGAATGCCCATGTGCTGGAAGTCCAGCATGGCCTGCACGTGCACGGCGCACGACTTGGCAGCGGCCTTCTTCAGCACCTCGTGCTGCGTTACGTCCTGCTGCGCAGCGCGCCACTGCGCCACCGTCCAGCCTGCAGGCAGGTAGCCGTTGACCAGGTCGTGGGCCGAGGTCTGGTCGGTGACCAAGTCGGGCTTCAAGCCACCGGCCTTGGCACGGCGCACCAGCTCGGGCAGGATTTCTGCGGCGTTGCCCAGCAGTGCAATCGACACGGCCTCTTTGGCTGCGGTGTGCTGCTGGATCAGCTCCAACGCGTGGTCAATGTCACGCGCCTGCTTGTCCACATAGCGCGTGCGCAGACGGAAGTCGATGCTGCTTTGCTGGCACTCAATGTTGAGCGACACCGCGCCCGCGAACGTGGCGGCCAGCGGCTGCGCGCCGCCCATGCCGCCCAGGCCTGCGGTCAGAATCCACTTGCCTTCGAGCGACCCGCCATAGTGCTTGCGGCCTGCCTCGGCAAAGGTCTCGTACGTTCCTTGCACGATGCCTTGCGTGCCGATGTAGATCCAGCTGCCGGCGGTCATCTGGCCGTACATGAACAGGCCCTTCTGGTCCAGCTCGCTGAAGTGCTCCCAGTTGGCCCACTTGGGCACGAGGTTGGAGTTGGCCAGCAGCACGCGCGGTGCGTTGGCGTGGGTCTTGAACACGCCCACGGGCTTGCCGGACTGGATGAGCAGGGTCTCGTCGTCGTTCAGGTCCTTGAGCGAGGCAAGGATCTGGTCATAACACTCCCAGTTGCGTGCGGCACGGCCAATGCCGCCGTACACCACCAGGTCTTGCGGGCGCTCGGCCACTTCGGCGTCCAGGTTGTTCTGGATCATGCGGTAGGCGGCCTCGGTGAGCCAGCTCTTGCAGGTGAGCTGGCTGCCGCGCGGCGCGCGGATCACGCGGCTGGCGTCGTGGCGGGGGTCGGTGTTGGAGGCGGCGGCGATGATGGCGTCGTTGGCGTTCATGGTGGACTCCTGTGAATCAGTGGGTGTGCGTGGAAAAAATCAGGCGAAGCTGGGCAGGCACTGCGTGAGCGCGGCAGGCCAGGGGGACTGCTGGGCCCATGCGCGCATGGCTTCGATGTCGGGGGCGAGGTAGCGGTCCTGCTCCAGGTAGGCCACGCGCTCGCGGATGGCGGCGAATTGCGCTTCGATGAGGGGTGAACTCTTGAGCGAGCGGTCAAACTCCATGCCCTGCGCGGCCGCCATGGCTTCGATGCCGACCATCACTGCCGCATTGCGCACCATGTCGCCCAGGCGGCGCGCGCCGTAGGTGGCCATGGAGACATGGTCTTCCTGGTTGGCTGATGTGGGCAGGCTGGTCACGCTGCTTGGGTTGGCCAGGCATTGGTTCTCAGCGGCCAATGCTGCGGCGGTGACCTGGGCGATCATGAAGCCGGAGTTCACACCGCTGTCGCGGATCAGGAACGCGGGCAGGCCCGAAAGGCCCGGGTCCAGCAACAACGACAGGCGGCGTTCAGAAATCGCACCGATCTCTGCCACGGCCAGCGCAATGATGTCGGCCACAAAAGCCACGGGCTCGGCGTGGAAGTTGCCGCCGGAAATCACATCGCCGTTGTCAAAGACCAAGGGGTTGTCCGACGCGGCATTGGCCTCGATGGTCAGCACACGCGCAGCGTGGTGCAGGTTGTCCAGGCACGCGCCCATCACCTGCGGCACACAGCGGATCGAATATGGGTCTTGCACACGGCCGCAGTTCGGGTGCGAGGGGTCGATGGCGCTGCCATCCAGCAGCACACGCACGGCAGCCGCCACGGCGATCTGCCCGGCCTGGCCCCGTGCTTCGTGAATGCGTGCGTCAAACGGCTTGACCGAGCCCTTGATGGCTTCGAGCGACAGGCAACCCGCGACCAGCGCGGCAGCAAACACGCTCTCGGCGCCAAACAAACCGGCCAGCGCGAGCGCGGTGGACACCTGCGTGCCGTTGAGCAGCGCCAGCCCTTCCTTGGGGCCCAGCACAAAGGGCTGCAGGCCAATGGAGCGCATGGCCTCGGCACCCGACACCACCTTGCCGTCCACCTTGGCCTGCCCTTCGCCGATCAGCACACAGGCGAGGTGCGCCAAGGGCGCCAGGTCGCCCGACGCCCCCACCGAGCCCTTGGCCGGGATCACCGGCAGCACATTGGCGTTGGCCAGGGCCAGCAGCGCATCCACCAGCTCGGGCCGCACACCCGAGTGGCCGCGCGCCAGGCTCACGGCCTTGGTCGCGAGGATGAGGCGCACCACATCGTCGGGCAGCGGGTCGCCCGTGCCCACGCTGTGCGACAACACCAGATTGCGCTGCAGTTCGGCCAAACGGTCGTGCGCAATCTTGGTGCTGGCCAGCTTGCCAAAGCCGGTGTTGATGCCATAGACCACCTGGTCTTCATCGACGATGCGCTGCACCGTGGCCAGGGATTTCTGCAAACCCGCGCGGGCCGACGCGTCCAGCACCAGCTGCACGGGGCCAGCGTGGATGCGGCGCAGCTCAGCCAGCGTGACGCGGCCGGGGTGCAGGGTGATGGGAGATGCGTTCTGTGTCATGGCGTTGATCCTGTATATACAAGTAGGTACAAGCAAAAAAATTCTGTGCTTTTGGCAAAAACTTTTAACCGGCGACGGGGTTGCCGTCGGCGCGGAAACGGCTGCCCAGGCGGTAGCGGGTGGCGGGGTGCAGGCAGCGCACCACGGTGATCGGCACGCCGCGCGACCAGGTGCGGCGGGTCAGCAGCAGGCAAGGCTCCTGCGGAGACATCTCCAGCAGGGCGGCCTGCTCGGCGGTGGGCATGACGGCATCGACCACATGCTCGATCTGGTCGAAGGGCACGTTGCGCACCAGGTATTCGGAAGGTTGCAGTTGCGTGAAGTCTTGCGCGGCGAACTGGGGCACCTGGCGTGGGTTGACGTGGCGGTCTTCCAATTGCACGGGCAGGCCGTCTTCGCGGTGGATGCACAGCGAGTGGAACACCGACTCGCCGGTGCGCAGGTCCAGCGCGGCGGCAACCTCCAGCGTGGCGGAGGTGCGCTCCACCGTCAGCACGTCGCAGCGGTAGTCGTGCCCGCGCTGGCGGATTTCGCTCGCCAGGTTGGCGATCTGCAGCAGCGTGGATTGGGGCTTATCTTCGGCCACGAAGCTGCCCACACCGGCCACACGCACGATGCGGCCCTGCTCCACCAGTTCGCGCAGCGCGCGGTTCACCGTCATGCGCGAGATGCCGAACTGGGTGACCAGTTCGTTCTCGGACGGAAGGCGGTCGCCCGCGCGCCAAATGCCTTCCTGGATCTTGCGCGAGATGTGGTCCTTGACCTGCTCGTACAGCGCCATGGCTTGCGCGGGCGCAGCCGCCGAGGCCACGGCCTTGGCGGGCGTGGCGCTGCGCGGTGCAGCGGCGGTGGTGCGGCGGGATGGACGGGCGCTCATGGCTGGATGCTGGGTGGGTGCGGATTCGGATCAGTGCAGGTCCGCTGCCATGGATTCGGCGCGGATCTCTTCGGTGAGGCGCGCCTTGAGGTCCATGAACTCGGGGCTGGTCTTGATCGTGTAGTGCCGCGGGTGCGGCAGGTCCACCGCCAGCTCGGTCTTGATGCGGCCGGGCCGGGCGCTGAACACGGCCACACGGTTGGCCATGAAGATGGCTTCGTCGATGTCGTGGGTGACGAAGAGCACGGTCTTGCGTTCGGCCTCCCAGATGCCCAGCAGCAGCTCCTGCATGAGCACGCGGGTCTGGTTGTCCAGCGCACCGAAGGGCTCGTCCATCAGCAAAATCTTGGGGTCGTTGGCCAGCGCGCGCGCAATGGCGGTGCGCTGCTGCATGCCGCCCGACAGCTGCTTGGGAAAGTGCTGCTCAAAGCCACGCAGGCCCACCTTGGCGATGAAGTACGCGGCGCGCTCTTTTTGCTGTGCTTCGGGCATACCCCGCTCGCGCAGACCAAAGCGAATGTTCTGCTCGATGGTGAGCCAGGGGAACAGCGTGTAACTCTGGAACACCATGCCCCGGTCTGCGCCCGGGCCTTCGACCGGCACGCCGTCCAGCAGCACGCGGCCGCTGGAGGCGTGGTCCAGGCCCGCGACGATGCGCAGCAGCGTGGACTTGCCGCAGCCCGAAGGGCCGAGGATGGTGACAAAGTCGTTGTCACGCACTTCAAAATCGACGGGCAGCAGGGCCTGTGTGCGCTGGCCCTTGCGCCCTTCAAAGGTGCGCGAGACGGCTTGGATGGATACGCTGCTCATCGCACAAAACTCCAGGCAAACAGACGGTGGTTGAGCGCCTTGAAGGCGAAGTCGGACACCAGCCCGATGAGGCCGATGATGATGATGCCGAAGATGATCTGGCCCGTGTTGAGCAGCGACTGGCTGTCGGTGATCATGTGGCCGATACCGCTCGACGAGCCGATCAGCTCGGCCACGATCACGTAGGTCCAGGCCCAGCCCAGCACCAGGCGCAGGGTTTCTGCGATCTCGGGCGCTGCGCCCGGAATGAGCACACGGGTGACGATACCCTTGTGGCCCGCGCCCAATGTGTAGGCGGCCTCCACCAGGTCGCGCCGCGCACCGCCCACGGTGACGGCCACCATCAGCGTGATCTGGAAGACCGAGCCGATGAAGATGACGAGGATTTTCTGCGCCTCGCCAATGCCCGCCCACAGGATCAGCAGTGGAATAAAAGCCGACGCAGGCAGGTAGCGGCAGAACGAGATGAAGGGCTCGAAGAACGCCTCGACCCCCTTGTACGCGCCCATCGCAATGCCCAGCGGAACGGCAATGACCGCTGCCAGGATGAAGCCACCGACCACGCGCCAGATGGTCATGCCGATGTCTTTGATGAAGCCATATTCGGTGAACAGCAGCCAGCCTTCTTTCACCATGGTGACGGGGCTGGCCAGGAAGGTGGGCGACACGAAGCCGCCCAGGGTGAAGAACGCCCACACCGCCACGAACAGGGCGAAAAAGGCCAGCCCCAGCATCCAGCGGGATCGGCTGCTCACAGGCTCCAGCGGGGCCAGGGAGCGCCGGCGCACGGTGGCCTTTGGCTCAGAAACGGACAGGGGTTGCACGGCGGACATGGAGCGCTCTTCTTCCGTCTATTTACTTGATGAAGCTGGCGTCAAAGGTGACGTTCAGGTCTTCAGGCGCCTTGCGGATGATGCCGGCCTCCAGCAGGATGGCCGTGGCGTCCTTCATGAAACTGGTCAGCTCGCCCGCAAAGAACTTCTGGTTGGCGGCCTTGTCCTGCCAGCGCAGGAAGGACGACGACTTGGCAAACTGCTCGCCCGTCTGCTTGACGGCCGCGCCCATGATCTCGTTGGACTTGGTGGGGTCGGCCTTGATCATGTCCAGCGCTTGGAAGTACGAGTTGGCCAGGGCCTGCGCGGCCTTGCCGTTGGCCTTGAGCCAGGTGGGGTCGCAGCCCACGGTGTCCATCACCATGGGGTAGTCGAGCGTGGTGGCCAGGATCTTGCCGGCGCTGGGGTTCTCGCGCACGGTAGACAGGTAGGGCTCGTACGTCATGGCAGCGTCGTTCTGCCCCGCCACAAAGGCCTGTGCTGCGGCCTGGGGCGACAGCGTGGTGGTCTTCACATCCTTCAGGCTCATGCCGTTCTTGCTCAGCATCCAGGCCAGGCCAAAGTACGGAGCCGTGCCGGGCGCATCCACGCCGATGGTCTTGCCCTTGAGGTCCGCAAAGCTCTTGATGTCGCCGCGCACTGCGATACCGTCGGCGCCGTAGGACTTGTCCATCTGAAAGATCTGCACGATGGGCACGCCGTTGGCATTCCAGGCAACGTGCGTCTCGACCGTGGTGGCGGCGCACTGGATCGACTTGGAGGCCAGGGCCAGGTGGCGGTCCTTCTGCGGGATCATCTTGATCTCCACGTCCAGACCATTCTTCTTGAAGATGCCGGCCTTGTCGGCCAGCGTGAGCGGTGCAAAACCTGTCCAGCCGGACATGCCCAGCACGATTTTGGTGTCCTGCGCCTGGGCCGGTGCGGCCAGCGCCATCATGCATGCTGCTGCCGCTGCCAGCGACGTCCATTTCACAACCGATCGAGTCATCATCTGCTCCTGTTTGAAGAAAGTACCTTGGCCCTGCCCACCGGAACGCACCTGCGTACCGGAAGCCATGATGACAGCATCAGCATACCTGTATATACAGGGTAAACACTGAAAAATCCGACTCATGCGAGGGGGTGACGAACTTGAGCAAGAACGAGGCCAGGGAGGATGGCGAGTTCTCTTGTGGCCCCAGGTGGGAGAAATTACTCCTGATTTGATAGCTATCAGCGCAATAAATACCTGCACTACAAAGCAAAAAGACTATGAATCTGCCTTGTAAGGCCTGCCATGGCCTCTGGTGCGGCCAGTTCTCCCGCGCACCAGGCCTGTGCGCTGCTCTGGCCGCGCCGGTGCGACGCCACCTGCCGGCGCAGAGGCCAGCCTGTCTATGCCGCCGGCTGGCGGCCTATTCCACCACCGGCAGACGCACGGCGACCGACAGGCCGGGCTCTGCATTGCGCATGTTCAGCTGCCCATCGTGCGCTTGCGCCACCAGGCGGCACAGGTACAAGCCCAGCCCCACGCCACCGGTGGTGCGCTGGCGTGCGGTGTCCGGCCGGTAGAACGCCTGGGCCAGGTGGGGCAGGTGCTCGGGGGGCACGCCGCGCCCATGGTCACGCACCTCCAGCTCCAGCACCCTGCCCTCATCCACCAGCCGCAGGTGCAGTTCGGGTGGGAAGGCGCCCGACTCGCTGTGGCGCAGGCTGTTGTCCAGCAGGTTGCGCAGCAGCAGCCGCAGGCGGGATCGGTCGAGCCGTACTGCGGGCAAGTCCGGCGCTGTGTGCAAGGCAATGTCTGCGGCGCCCGCATGGCGGGAGCACAGGTCGGCCACCACTTCGCGCGCCAGCTCGGCCACGTCGGTGGGCTCGCGGTGCAGCGCCGCATGGCGGCCCGCGAGGCGCTCGCTTTCCAGCAGGTCGGTGATGAGGCCTGCCATCTCGCCCAGGTCACGCATCAGCGCCAGGCGTTGGGGTTGCACGTCGGCCGTTTCGGGCAGCAGCTCGGTGTTCAGGCGGGCCCGCGTGAGGGGGCTGCGCAGCTCATGGCTCATCGCCAGCAGCAGCGCGCGCTTGGCCTCCAGCATCTGGTGGATGTCATCCCCCATGGTGTTGATGGTCTCGGCCAGCTGGCCCAGCTCGTCCGGCCGGTGGGCATGCCGCACCGGGATGGGCTGGGCAAAGTTGCCGTTGCCAAAGCGCTGCGCCCCCTGGCGAATGTCATCCAGCGGCCGCAGCAGATGCCGCACATACACATAGGCCAGCGCCGTGAGCAGCAGCAGCACGGTGAGCGTGCCCCACGCAATGCGCGGGCGCTTGTCCCAGGACAGCGCGTTCAGCCCGAACTCGATATGGTGCCCATCGGCCGTCGTGCGACGCAGCAGGCTGTGCCCATTCTCGTCACCGGTCCAGCGGCTTTCCTGGCGGACCTTGTCGCTCATCCAGTCGGGGTTCTGCTGATCGGGGTGCGAGGCCCAATGGATCTGCGGGCCGTCGATGCGCAAGGTCAGCGGCAGGCGGTTGGCGATTGCCTGCGCGCGCTCGATGCTTGGCGGGCTGCCAATCTCGGCCGCCAAGCGGTCCACATAGTCCATCAACAGCGGCCGTGCGGCTTCGCGCCAACCCACCGACACGGCCTTTTGCACACCGCCCATGAACGTGACGGCGACGGCCACGGCCAAAGCCATGAACACCAGCACCAGCCGAATGCGCAGCGAATGCCCCACCGCGTGGCGCGCCCGGCGGTGCCAGGGGCAGTTCGGGTCTTGAACAGGAGAACAAATCTTCTTCATGGGGCAGCGCGGCGCAGGGCCAGGGAATAGCCCACGTTGCGCAGCGTCTTGATGCAGTCCAGCGGTTCCAGCTTTTTGCGCAACCGGCTCACCACGATGTCCACCGCGCGCGTGTACAGCTCGGCTTCATGACCGCGCAGCTGGTTCAGGATGTCGTCCCGGCTGAAGACTTTGCCCGGCTCGCGCGCCAGCAGGTGCAACAGGTCGAACTCCGTGCCGGTCAGCTCCACCACCACGCCATGGCGCTGTACGCTGCGGCGCGCGGCATCGATGGAGAGGCCCTCAAACTCCAGCGAGCCCGCAGCAACACCGGGCCCTGGCGCCCTGCGCCGGCGCAACACCGTCTGCAGGCGTGCCACCAACTCGCGCGGCTCGAAGGGCTTGGGCAGATAGTCGTCGGCCCCCAGCTCCAGCCCCACCACACGGTCCATCACCTCGCCACGTGCGGTCAGCATCACAATGGGCAGGTCACCCTGCTTGCGGATGGTGCGGCACAGCTCGAAGCCATCCATTTCCGGCAGCATGACGTCGAGGATGGCAGCGTCGAAGCCGCCGGCCGTCAGTTGCGCCAGGCCATCGCTGGGCCGAAGGGCGTGCACGAGCTCCAGCTCAAAACGCTGGAAGTAAGTGGCCAAGGGCGCGCCCAACTGCGCGTCGTCGTCAATCAGCAATATGCGGTGCATGAGCAATTCTCACACCGTCAGGCGCGCTCCCCACGGGGTTCATCGACAGAAGCGCCCGCCGCACACAATGCGCGGTGACGCACGATGAGCCGGCGCAAGCGGCCCTGCGCGCCGGCATGGAGCGCGTCAAAATGGTCGGCAGCCGCCAGCAAGGCGGGCAGCGTGTGGGCTGCGACCGAAGGTTGGCGGGCTACCAGGCCCATCGCATGCTCACGGTCAAAGCGCGGCCCCCAGACCAGAGACATCAGCTCATCATGAGGCTCCGGCATCCCCGACAGCAGCGCAGGCCCGTGCACACGAACGCCCTGGGCGAGGCGGTGGATAGGTTCCAGCGTGGGTGACATGCAATGCTCCCTGCCCTTTAGCCGCGGGCCATCCAGCCCTTGCGCCGCTGCATCAGCTCACGCACTTTTTGCTGTTGGTCTGGGTTCAGACTGTCATAGAAGTCAGCCATCGCGTTGACCACTGCCGGGCTGTGGGCCTGCACCGCGCGCGTCTTGTCTTCAAGCAACGACTGCGCCCGCGCCCGGTCAAACTTGTCGCCCGCGACAATGGCCTGCACCTCGGCACGGGGGTCTGCCGTCTTGCCGATGAACGCCGCGCGCTGGGCCTCCAGCTGATCGGCCAGCGCATTGAGTTTGGTCTTTTGCGCCTCGTTCAGGTCAAGCTTGCTGCTCACCCGGTCCACCATCTTGCCGCGCACTTCGGCCATCTTTTCCGCAGTCATCGGACCGCGCTGATGGTGCCCGCTAGAGCAGGCCGTCAGCCCACCCACCGCAATGGACACACCAAAAATGCCCATCAGCGTTTTCTTGATCCAGGGTTTCATGATGCAGTCCTTTCAAAGACGGTATGGAACATGACCCTGATGGTGCCCGCGGCGGCCTGGAACGTGGTCTCGACCCAGTTTCGGTTTATTTCATTTTGTTTCTTGGGCGGCGTTGGCGAAAGAGGCTGGCGGGTCGCCTATTTTGCGGATGCCAATATGTGGGCTCGCTTTGTCTGGTGTTTCCCGTGCGAAGCCGAGACACGCAGCACTGCACATTGACGCGGAGAGGCTGAATCACGGCTTTCCATGGCGGAAGCAGCAGCGGGCATGAGCGGATCAAGCGGATACCGCGAAAAGCCTCGCTCGGACGCTCAAAACCGTAAAAAAGGAAAAACCCCCAACCGTGACCGGTTGGGGGTTTTTATTTGGTGGAGCTGGCGGGAATTGAACCCGCGTCCGCAAGCCTTCGTCAGGCAGATCTACATGTTTAGCGGTCTGATTTGGATCTCGCTACCCATGTCGCGCAGTCGCACGCTACATGGGCCGCCAGCACCCTATTTTCTCGCCTCCACCCAAGGTACCCGGATGGAAGCCAGCCCATGTAATTATCCTTGCAGCCGGGAGGCCCTGATTGCTCAGAACCCCCTTGCCCAGCCCATCGGCCAACTGTTGCAAGGCTCACTGGCAATTAAGCAGCGAGTGCGAAACGTTCGTCGTTTGCAGTTAGTTTGTTAAATCGAGATTTACGAGCGTGACTCAAGCTCGACATGCACCACACTGATCCCGAACCCACGTCGAAACCAGGACAGCCCCTAGGCTTTCTATTTTAGGCGCTCACGAGCAATTGCAAGAGCTCACCAGGAGATTTAATTGCGGCGTGTGCGCCCCACTCCGAAGGATCGGTCCTCGCGCCCAAGTAGCCGTAGGTGGCGGCCACTGTGCCCATGCCCGCTGCCAAGCCCGCCACGATGTCCCGCTCGTCGTCGCCCACGTAGATGCAGTGTTCAGGAGCCACACGCAAACGTGCAGCCGCCTCCAGCAAAGGGGCAGGATGCGGCTTGGCGTGCGGCGTAGTGTCACCACTGATCACGGCCGAAGCGGTGGCAAACAGCGGGATGGCCTGAGTGAGCGGGTCAGTAAAGCGTGCAGCCTTGTTGGTGACCACGCCCCATGCCATGTTGCGACCAAGAATCTGGCGAACCAATTCAGGCACACCGTCAATAATGGTGGTCTGCTCGGACATGCGGGACTCGTAGTTCACAAAAAACTCTTCACGCATAACGGCAAAGTCAGGGTGATCTGGGCCCATGCCAAAGGCCTCTGCCAGCATGCCGCGAGCCCCGGCACCCGCCATGGGGCGGTATCGGGCGGGAGGTAGCGAAGGCAGGCCTCGGTCGGTGCGCATCTTGTCTGCGGCCGCGCCGAGGTCTGGGGCGCTGTCGATCAAAGTTCCATCCAGATCAAACAGAACTGCGCGAATGCCATGAAAAACGGTAGCCATATCAGCCCGGACGACGCGTCGCAAACAGGTAATTGACGCTGGTGTTGGCACTGAGCCAATAGCGACGCGTGAGGGGGTTGTATTCCAGTCCCTTGGTTTGCAGCACATCCAGGCCTGCACTGCGGCAATGCCCCGCCAGCTCACTGGGACGGATCATCTTGGCGTATTCGTGGGTGCCGCGCGGCAGCATATTGAGCACGTATTCCGCCCCCACGATGGCCAGCATGAAGGCTTTGGCGTTGCGATTGATGGTGGAGAAGAACACCCAGCCACCGGGTTTGACCAAGGTGGCGCAAGCACGAACCACCGAGGCAGGATCCGGCACATGTTCGAGCATCTCCATGCAGGTCACCACATCAAAACCAGCAGGCTGTTCGGCGGCCATCGCCTCGGCGCTGATTTCACGGTATTGCACATTTTGCGTGCCCGCCTCCAAGGCGTGCAGTTGCGCCACGCGCAGCGCTTTGGTTGCCAAATCAATGCCAAGCACATCCGCACCCTTGCGCGCCATGGAGTCGGCCAGAATGCCCCCGCCACAGCCCACATCCAGCACACGTTTGCCGGTCAAGGCGCTCAGCCCATGAATCCAGTCAAGCCGCAGCGGGTTGATCTGATGCAATGGACGAAATTCACTGTCAGGGTCCCACCACCGATGGGCCAATTCTGAAAACTTGGCCAGTTCGGCCGGATCTGCATTGACGGTTTCGATCATGTCGCTGATTGTCCATGAAGGGAGCACGCGAAAAGCCCCAGACGCAAAAAAGCCCCGCAAGCGGGGCTTTTTTGTGCAGCAATCCGAAGATTACTGAGCGGCGCGGGTACCGACCACTTCGATTTCCACGCGACGGTTCTTCGCACGGCCTTCGGCAGTCTTGTTGTCGGCCACGGGCTGCTTTTCGCCCTTGCCTTCGGTGTACACGCGGTTCTTTTCGATGCCCTTGGACACCAAGTAAGCCTTCACGGCTTCAGAACGACGCACCGACAGCTTCTGGTTGTAAGCATCGGAGCCGACGGAGTCAGTGTGACCCACGGCAATGATCACTTCCAGGTTGATACCCTTGACCTTGGAGACCAGGTCGTCCAGCTTGGCCTTGCCTTCTGGCTTGAGCACCGACTTGTCGAAGTCGAAGAAGGCGTCAGCAGCGTAGGTCACCTTAGTGGCAACGGCGGGGGCTGGTGCGGGTGCGGGTGCAGGAGCGGCAGCGGGTGCTGGAGCAGCAGCAGGAGCTGGTGCAGCGGCAGGTGCGGGAGCAGCGATTGCGCCGTCGCAGCCAGGAGCTGCCGTAGCAGGCGTCCAGTTGGCATCGCGCCAGCAGTATTCGTTGGTACCGTTCTTCCAGACCAGTTGGCCAGAAGCATCGCGCCAGTTGTCAACGGTTTGTGCGCCAGCGGCGGTTGCGAGCGCTGCAGAGGCAAACAACATCGCCACTTTGTTCAGTTTCTTCATGGTTCTCCTCTTGGGGAAAAAGCCGCAGCCGCGCTGCGAATCAGGACGCCTAGGGTGACCACCACCCTAAGCGTTCAAACGATTGTGCCATACGTAACAGGGCAAAAGCTGTGCACGCCGTTCGGGGCCCGTAGGACAAAACCTGAATTGCTTCGATATGTTGCGTCGTCGCTACACGGTCTTACGCCTAAAATGGCTCTCCTTTGCCGCCTCCGCCGTCCCAATGACCCAGTTTGCCAAAGAAACCCTGCCGATCAGCCTTGAAGAAGAGATGCGGCGCAGTTACCTCGATTACGCGATGAGCGTGATCGTGGGTCGTGCACTGCCCGACGCGCGCGATGGCCTGAAGCCCGTGCACCGTCGCGTTCTGTATGCGATGCATGAGCTCAACAACGACTGGAACCGACCTTATAAAAAATCGGCCCGTATCGTTGGCGACGTGATTGGTAAATACCACCCGCATGGCGACTCGGCGGTGTACGACACCATTGTGCGGATGGCGCAGGATTTTTCGCTGCGTCACATGCTGGTAGACGGACAGGGTAATTTCGGATCGGTGGACGGCGACAACGCTGCGGCCATGCGGTACACCGAAATCCGTCTGGCCAAAATCGCGCACGAAATGCTGGGCGATATTGACAAGGAAACGGTCGATTTCGGCCCCAACTACGACGGCAGCGAAAAAGAACCATTGGTATTGCCCAGCAAGCTGCCCAACCTGCTGGTGAATGGGTCGGCTGGTATTGCGGTGGGTATGGCCACCAATATCCCGCCCCACAACCTCAACGAAGTGGTCGATGCCTGTTTGCACATGCTGCGCAATCCGGAGGCGACCATTGACGAGTTGATGGAGATCATTCCGGCGCCCGACTTTCCTACGGCCGGCATCATCTATGGCATCAATGGCGTGAAGGACGGCTACCGCACTGGGCGCGGCAAGGTGGTCATGCGCGCCAAGTGCCACTTCGAGGACATCGACCGTGGCCAGCGCCAGGCAATCATCGTGGACGAGCTGCCCTACCAGGTCAACAAGAAGACGCTGCAGGAGCGCATGGCCGAGCTGGTGCACGAAAAGAAGATCGAAGGCATCAGCCACATTCAGGACGAGTCGGACAAATCCGGCATGCGCCTGGTGATCGAACTCAAGCGCGGTGAAGTGCCCGAGGTGGTGCTCAACAACCTGTACAAGCAGACGCAACTGCAGGACACGTTCGGCATGAACATGGTGGCGCTGATTGATGGCCAGCCCCGCCTGTGCAACCTGAAGGATCTGATCAGCGTCTTCCTGCAGCACCGCCGCGAAGTGGTGACTCGCCGCACGGTGTTCGAGCTGCGCAAGGCACGCGACCGTGGCCATGTGCTGGAAGGCCTCGCCGTAGCGCTGGCCAATATCGACGATTTCATCGCCATTATCCGCAACGCCCCAACGCCCCCAGTGGCCAAGGCAGAGCTGATGACCCGCTCATGGGACAGCAAGCTCGTGCGCGAGATGCTGACGCGCACACGCGCCGATGGCGGCGTAGTCAACGCTGACGACTACCGCCCCGAAGGCCTGGAAAAAGAATTCGGCATGGGCCAGGACGGCCTGTACCGACTGTCCGAAACGCAGGCCCAGGAAATCCTGCAGATGCGCCTGCAACGCCTGACGGGGCTGGAGCAGGACAAGATCGTGGCCGAGTACAAGGAAGTCATGGCGGTCATCGAAGACCTGCTGGACATCCTGGCCAAGCCCGAGCGCGTGTCAGTCATCATCGGCGACGAGCTCACCTCCATCAAGCAGGAGTTCGGCCAGCACAAGCTGGGCGCACGCCGCTCGATCGTTGAATACAGTGCGCAGGACCTCTCCACCGAAGACCTGATCACCCCCACCGATATGGTGGTCACGCTCAGCCACACCGGCTACATCAAGAGCCAGCCGCTGTCCGAATACCGCGCCCAGAAGCGTGGCGGGCGCGGCAAGCAGGCCACGGCGACCAAGGAAGACGACTGGATCGACCAGCTCTTCATCGCCAACACACACGACTACATCCTGTGCTTCTCCAACCGTGGCCGCCTGTATTGGCTCAAGGTGTGGGAAGTGCCAGCAGGCTCGCGCGGCTCGCGTGGTCGCCCCATCGTCAACATGTTCCCCCTGCAGGACGGCGAGAAGATCAACGTGGTGCTGCCGCTCACGGGCGACATGCGCAGCTTCCCGGCCGACCGTTTCGTGTTCATGGCGACTAGCATGGGCACCGTGAAAAAGACTGCGCTGGACGAGTTCAGCAACCCCCGCAAGGGCGGCATCATCGCCGTGAACCTGGATGACGGTGACTACCTGATCGGCGCAGCCCTCACCGATGGCAAGCACGATGTGATGCTGTTCAGCGACGGTGGCAAGGCCGTACGCTTTGATGAGAACGACGTGCGTCCGCTGGGCCGAGCAGCGCGTGGTGTGCGCGGCATGATGCTGGAGGACGGCCAGAGCGTGATCGCCATGCTGGTCGCCGAAGACGAAACGCAGAGCGTGCTGACCGCCACCGAGAACGGCTACGGCAAGCGCACCAGCATCGTCGAGTACACCCGTCATGGTCGTGGCACCAAGGGCATGATCGCCATCCAGCAGAGCGAGCGCAACGGCAAGGTCGTTGCGGCCACGCTGGTGCACGCGGACGACGAGATCATGCTGATCACCGACAAGGGCGTGCTGGTGCGTACCCGCGTGAGCGAGATTCGCGAGCTGGGCCGTGCCACGCAGGGCGTGACGCTGATCGCACTGGACGAGGGCTCCAAACTCAGCGGCTTGCAGCGCATTGTGGAGAACGATGCCAATGTGACGGATGCAGAAGCCGATGGGGACGCAGGCCCAGACAGCGGCGGTGCATCCTCCGCCCCCGAAGCTCCCGACGCCTGACCACCGCAGGGCGTGAAGACGCCCCGCAAACGCTATCAAAAGCGAAGCATCAGGCGCTTATTGAATAAGCGCCTGATGCATTTTTAGCCCTGAACATGACACGCCCTTACAACTTCTCCGCTGGCCCCGCCGCCATCCCCTCCGAAGTCCTGGAACAAGCCGCCGCCGAGATGCTGGACTGGCACGGCAGTGGCATGGGCGTGATGGAGATGAGCCACCGCGGCAAGGAGTTTCAGTCCATCTACGAAAAGGCAGAAGCCGACCTGCGCGAGCTGCTGGCCGTGCCGTCGCATTTCAAGATCCTCTTCATGCAAGGCGGTGGCTTGGCCGAAAACGCCATCGTTCCGCTCAACCTGTCGCGCGCAGGTGTGGTCGATTTTGTGGTGACCGGCAGCTGGAGCCAAAAATCGCAAAAGGAAGCACGCAAATACGCCTCCGAAGTCAACATCGTCGCCACGGGCGAAGACACGGGCTTTACCACCGTTCCAGACCCAGCCTCCTGGACGGTGAGCCGGGGCGCGAGCTACCTGCACCTGTGTAGCAATGAAACCATCAACGGCATCGAGTTCCACCAGTTGCCCGACCTCAAGGCGCTGGGCAGCGATGCGCCGCTGGTGATCGATTTCTCCTCGCACGTGGCCTCGCGGCCCGTGGACTGGAGCCGCGTGGGTCTTGCCTTTGGCGGAGCGCAAAAGAACCTGGGGCCCGCAGGCCTCACGCTGGTGATCGTGCGCGACGACCTTCTGGGCCATGCCCTGCCCGCCTGCCCCAGCGCTTTCGACTACAAAATCGTGGCCGACAACCAGTCGATGTACAACACGCCGCCCACCTGGGGCATCTACGTCGCCGGGCTGACCTTCCAGTGGCTCAAGCGCCAGACCGAAGGCAGCCTGACCGGCGTGGCCGCCATGGAGCAGCGCAACATTGCCAAGGCCACGCTGCTGTACAACGCCATCGACCAATCGCAGCTGTACGTCAACAAGGTGGCGGCCAACTGCCGCTCGCGCATGAACGTCCCGTTCTTCCTGCGTGACGAAAGCCGTAACGACGCCTTCCTGGCCGGCGCCAAGGAGCGCGGGCTGCTGCAGCTCAAAGGCCACAAGTCCGTGGGAGGCATGCGCGCCAGCATCTACAACGCCATGCCATTGGCGGGCGTGCAGGCGCTGGTGGACTACATGCGAGAATTTGAGCAAAAGCACGCCTGAGCGCGCACCCCACACGACAGCAACAAAAAAACGGCTCCCAGAGCACGCACCGCTACCCCACCGTCCATGAACAATCCGCAAGCCTCACCCGACCTCGCCAGCCTGCGCGTGCAAATCGACAGCATCGACCAGCAACTGCTCACGCTGCTGAACCAGAGGGCGCTGGTGGCCGAACAGGTGGGCGAGGTCAAAAAGCGCGAAGGCACGCCTTTCTTCCGCCCCGACCGCGTGGCTCAGGTCATCGAGAAAATCACCCATGCCAATCCCGGCCCGCTCAAGGGTCCGCATGTGGCCGCCATCTGGCGCGAAATCATGTCCGCCTGCCTGGCGCTCGAATCGCCCCAGCGCGTGGCGGTGCTCGGCCCGGAGGGGACATTCTGCGAACAGGCCGCGATTGAATTCTTCGGCGGAGCGGCCGACCTGATGTACTGCGCCAACTTTGACGAGGTATTCCACGCCACGGCGGCGGGCAGCGCGCAGTACGGCGTGGTGGGCGTGGAGAACTCCACCGAGGGTGTGGTCACCCGCTCGCTCGACCTGTTCCTGCACACCCCGACGCATGTGGTGGGCGAGGTCAGCCTGCTGGTGCGCCACAACCTGCTGCGCACCAGCAATTCGCTGGACGGCATCGAAGTGGTGCTGGCCCACCCGCAGGCACTGGCCCAATGCCAGGCCTGGTTGTCCAAGCACCTGCCGCATGCCGAGCGCCGCCCGGTGTCCAGCAACGCCGAAGGCGCGCGACTGGCCACCACCAACTCTGCCTGGGCGGCCCTGTCCAGCGAGCGTGCCGCCACCCAGTTCGGCCTGCACATCGTCTCCCATGCCATCCAGGACGACGCGTACAACCGCACGCGTTTCGCCATCATCTGCCTGCCACACACGCTGCAGACACCGCCTCCATCCGGCAAGGACTGCACCAGCCTGGTGGTCTCGGTGCCCAACCGGCCCGGCGCTGTGCATGACTTGCTGGTGCCGCTCAAGACGCACGGTGTGTCCATGACGCGCTTTGAGTCGCGCCCAGCCCGCACCGGCCAGTGGGAGTACTACTTCTACATTGATCTCGACGGTCACCCCGCCCAGCCCCATGTGGCACGGGCGCTGGAAGAACTGCGCAGCCTGTGCGCGTTCTACAAGGTCCTGGGGACCTACCCTGTCTCGTCATAAGGAGCCGTCGCCATGTTCGAACAATTGGGGCTGATCGGCTGCGGACTCATGGGAGGCTCGTTCGCCTTGGCCATGAAGAAGGCCGGGTTGGTCAAGCGCGTGGTGGGGTACAGCAAGTCGCCCTCCACCACCGACCGCGCCCGCCAGCTGGGCGTGATCGACGTCGAGGCACCCTCTGCCCTGCTGGCCGTGGCAGGCGCAGACATTGTGTTGGTGGCAGTCCCCGTGGCGGCTACCGAAGCCACCCTCAAGGCCATCAAGCACCTTGTCACCCCCCAGATGCTGATCATGGATGTGGGTTCCACCAAGTCCGATGTGGTGCAGGCCGCGCAGCGCTCGCTACGCGACCAAGTGGGCTCCTTCGTGCCAGCGCACCCCATCACGGGGCGAGAAGTGTCGGGCGTGGAACACGCGGAGGCCGACCTCTACAGCGGGCGCCAGGTGATCCTGACTCCCACCGAACGCACCCTCACCGCCCAGTTGCAGGACGCCGAAAAGATCTGGACGGCACTGGGTTGCCGCGTGACCAGCATGTCGCCGGAGTCACACGACGCGGCCTTTGCCGCCGTCAGCCACCTGCCCCATTTGCTGGCGTTTGCGATGATGAACAGCATCACCGGCCAGACGCACGGTGACGACTTTCTGTCCCTCGCAGGCCCCGGGTTCCGCGACTTCACCCGCATTGCCGCCAGCGATCCCAAAGTGTGGCGCGACATCCTGCTGTCCAACCGCGACGAGCTGATTGCCCAATCCAAGCTGTTCCAGCAGGCCCTGCGCAACATCGAGCAGGCCATGGAAAAAGGCAATGCCCAGGCGCTCGAAGACATGCTATCCTTGGCCAGCGAAACCCGGGCGCATTGGCGCATGGGCGCGAAGCGGAAGTAACCCCCTGAGTCGCCTGCGGCGCCTTCCCCCCAGGGGGACGCCACCCGTGGCCTGGCAAAGCCAGCTACACGGTGGCACTGGCCTTTGACGCGCCAGTTGCGGCGGGCACTTGCGCAAATGGACGAAAGACACTGATGTACAGCACCGCATTCCTCGATCTCCCCCCTTTGCAAGCCGCTGCGGGTGAAGTCCACCTGCCGGGTTCCAAGAGCATCTCCAACCGCGTGCTGCTGCTGGCAGCGCTGAGCAACGGCACCACCACCGTGCACGACCTGCTGGCGTCCGACGACACGCGCGTGATGCTGGACGCCCTGCGCCAGATCGGGTGCACGGTGGATGAAGCGGGCAGCACGGTGCACATCACCGGCCTGGGTGGCAGCGTGCCCCAATCCCCCGCCAAGCTGTTCTTGGGCAATGCGGCCACGGCCATGCGCCCACTCACGGCGGCGCTGGCGCTGCTAGGCGGCGAGTTCGAGCTGTCTGGCGTGCCGCGCATGCACGAGCGCCCCATTGGCGATCTCATCGATGCGCTGCGCCAATTGGGCTGCCAGATCGACTACCTGGGCAACGACGGCTACCCGCCGCTCAAAATCGCCCATGGCCAAGGCGTGCCTGCACTGGCACTGGCAGAGCCCATCCGCGTACGTGGCGACGTGTCCAGCCAGTTCCTCACTGCGCTGCTCATGGCGCTGCCGCTGGCGGCGGGCACGCAGGCCATCGTGATCGAGGTGGTCGGTGAGCTGATCTCCAAGCCCTACATCGCCATCACGCTGCAACTGCTGGCACGCTTTGGCATTGTGGTCGAGCACCAGAACTGGCAGCGTTTCACCATCCCGGCAGGCAGCCGCTACCAGTCGCCCGGCAGCATCCATGTGGAGGCAGACGCCTCATCCGCTAGCTATTTCATAGCGCTTGGCGCAATTACTTCTAGCACTAGCGGCCAAAAAGGCATCAAGATTCAGGGTGTGGGCCTGGATTCGATCCAGGGCGACATCCGTTTTGTCGAAGCGGCCCGGGCCATGGGCGCGGTGGTCACGGGCGGCCCCAACTGGCTGCAGATCGAACGCGGTGCCTGGCCACTGAAGGCCATCGACCTGGACTGCAACCACATCCCCGACGCCGCCATGACGCTGGCAGTGATGGCGCTGTATGCCCAAGGCACCACCACGCTGACCAACATCGCCAGCTGGCGCGTGAAGGAAACCGACCGCATCGCCGCCATGGCCACCGAGCTGCCCAAGCTCGGCGCCACGGTGGAGGAAGGCGCGGACTATATCCGCGTCACGCCCCCAGCCCAGGTCACCGACTGGAAGGCTGCCAGCATCCACACCTACGACGACCACCGCGTGGCCATGTGCTTCTCGCTGGCCGCATTCAATCCGGCGGGTCTGCCGGTGCGCATCGAAGACCCCAAGTGCGTGGCAAAGACCTTCCCGGACTACTTCGAGGCCCTGTTCTCGGTCGCTCAGGTCGAGACCGCCCACATCCCGGTGATCTGCATCGACGGCCCCACGGCCTCGGGCAAGGGTACGGTGGCTGCGGCGGTGGCGCAGCGGCTGGGCTACCGCTTTTTGGACTCCGGCGCGATGTACCGCATCACCGCCCTGGCCGCGCTGCGGGCAGGTTTGGCCATAGACGCTGACCACGAAGCCCGTATCGCCACCCTGGCACAGACACTGCCGGTGCGGTTTGAGGGCGGCAAGGTGTGGCTGGGCAGCGACGACGTGACCGAAGCCATCCGCACCGAAGAAGCCGGCATGAACGCCTCGCGGGTGTCCGCCTTGCCCGCCGTGCGCACTGCGCTGGTCGATCTGCAGCACAGCTTTCAGCGCCTGCCGGGGCTGGTGGCCGACGGGCGCGACATGGGCACCGTGATCTTCCCCGAGGCTCCCTTGAAGGTGTATCTCACGGCCAGCGCCGCCTGCCGCGCAGAGCGCCGTTATAAGCAGTTGATTTCTAAGGGTTTTTCGGCTAGTATCGAAGACCTTCGTGCGGATCTGGAAGCGCGCGACGCCCGGGACAGTTCCCGCAGCGTTGCACCTCTCAAGCCCGCGCAGGACGCTCTGGTCCTGGACAACTCCGATTTGACGATTGAACAAGCCGTCGAACAGGTGTTGGCCTGGTGGCAGGAGCGTCAGCCCTTCGCAGCTTCTGCGCAGCGCTGACAACGTGGAGCCCTCGGGCTCCAGGCAGTGCCGAAAGGCCTTGCCACAGGCCCACGCAGCCCCTCTCGCGCGTCAGCGCACAGGTTGTGTGGATCGATAACCTAACCCGCGGCTCTGCCGCAAAAAACCACCGCAAGCAGCTATAAAAACGGTAGCAATGGTGCTACCGGAATCCTGTTTGTGGCAAGGAAACACATGTCCGAATCTTTTGCCGCCCTTTTTGAAGAATCCTTGCAGCGCACGGAAATGCGCCCAGGCGAAGTCATCACCGCTGAAGTCGTGCGCGTCGAGCACAACTTCGTGGTCGTGAACGCTGGCCTCAAGTCCGAAGCCTACGTGCCGCTGGAAGAGTTCAAGAACGACAAGGGCGAAGTCGAAGTCCAAGTGGGTGACTTCGTCTCGGTGGCCATTGGCTCCATCGAAAACGGCTACGGCGACACCATCCTGTCGCGCGACACCGCCAAGCGTCTGGCCTCCTGGATGAGCCTGGAAAAGGCCCTGGAATCCGGCGAATTCGTCACCGGCACCACGTCCGGCAAGGTCAAGGGCGGTCTGACCGTTCTGGTCAATGGCATCCGCGCATTCCTGCCCGGTTCGCTGATCGATACCCGTCCGATCAAGGATCTGACGCCGTACGAAAACAAGACCATGGAATTCAAGGTCATCAAGCTGGACCGCAAGCGCAACAACGTGGTGCTGAGCCGCCGCGCTGTGGTGGAAGCCTCCATGGGCGAAGAACGCGCCAAGCTGATGGAAACCCTGAAGGAAGGCTCCATCGTTCAAGGCGTGGTCAAGAACATCACCGAATACGGTGCGTTCGTTGACCTGGGCGGCATCGACGGCCTGCTGCACATCACCGACATGGCATGGCGCCGCGTGCGTCACCCCTCCGAAGTGGTGACCGCTGGCCAGGAAATCACGGCCAAGATCCTGAAGTTCGACACCGAAAAGAACCGCGTGTCCCTGGGTCTGAAGCAAATGGGCGACGACCCATGGATGGGCGTGAACCGCCGCTACCCCCAAGGCACCCGCCTGTTCGGCAAGATCACGAACATTGCCGACTACGGCGCGTTCGTCGAACTCGAACCCGGCATCGAAGGCCTGGTGCACGTCTCTGAAATGGACTGGACCAACAAGAACATCGCTCCCGCCAAGCTGGTTTCGCTGGGCGACGAAGTCGAAGTCATGGTTCTGGAAATCGATGAAGACAAGCGCCGCATCAGCCTGGGCATGAAGCAGTGCAAGGCCAACCCATGGCAAGAATTCGCACAGGACACGAAGCGCGGCGACCGCGTGAAGGGTCCGATCAAGTCGATCACCGACTTCGGCGTGTTCGTGGGCCTGGCTGCAGGCATCGACGGCCTGGTGCACCTGTCTGACCTGTCGTGGAACGAACCCGGCGAAGCCGCTGTTCGCAACTACAAGAAGGGCCAGGAAGTCGAAGCGATCGTGCTGGCCGTGGACGTGGACCGCGAACGCATCTCGCTGGGCATCAAGCAGCTCGACGGCGACCCATTCACGACCTTCGTGACCGTGAACGACAAGGGTCAGACGGTGACCGGCAAGGTCAAGACCGTGGACGCCCGTGGCGCTGAAATCGACCTCGGCGAAGACATCGTGGGCTACCTGCGCGCTTCGGAAATCTCCCGCGACCGCGTGGAAGATGCCCGCAACGTGCTGAAGGAAGGCGACGAAGTCACGGCCGTGGTGGTGAACGTGGATCGCAAGACCCGCAACATCCAGCTGTCGATCAAGCAGAAGGACATGGCTGACGAACAAGGCGCCATGGCCAACCTGAGCCAGCAATCGAGCCGCGAAAGCGCCGGCACGACCAGCCTGGGCGCCCTGCTGCGCGCCAAGCTGGACAACTCGGAAAAGTAAAGCGCTGACCCGTTAAACGGTCAGACAGCGGGCGCCTCGGCGCCCGCTCTTTTTTCAGCCAAGACTGACTGCCTATGTCCCAAGATTCCATGACCCGCTCAGACCTCGTCGAAGAACTGGCCGCCCGTTTCGGTCAGCTCACCCATCGGGATGCCGAATACGCCGTCAAGACCATTCTGGACGCCGTGGGCGAGGCCCTGGTGCGCGGGCACCGCATCGAGATCCGGGGCTTTGGCAGCTTCTCGGTCAACCACCGCCCTCCCCGCATGGGCCGCAATCCGCGCAGCGGCGAGGCTGTGGCCATTCCTGAAAAGCGTGTGCCCCATTTCAAGCCAGGCAAAGCCCTGCGCGAAGCCGTGGACAAACGCACGGCCGAAATGGAAGAAAAGGCCCCGCCTGCCACAGGTACCCTGGGCAACTGATATTAAATTGATAGCAGCAAGCGTATGATTCACTAGCGCCTGCTGCCGTTTTGGCTTGTATTGGCCTCCGTACAGCAATGCGCAGGCCTAATGCGCCAAGCTCTTAGAATCGCCCCACCACTGGGGAGACCGATGAAATACCTCCTGTGGCTGCTCAAGGCAGCCATTTTTTTTACGCTCTTCGCCTTCGCGCTGAACAACCAGCAGGACGCGACCGTGCATTTCTTCTTTGGCACGCAATGGCGCGCGCCGCTGGTGCTGGTGGTGCTGACCGCGTTCGCCGCAGGTCTGGTCGTCGGGGCCTTGGGCATGGTGCCGCGCTGGTGGCGCCACCGCAATGCCGCACGCCGCGCCCAGGCCGCAGTCGTTGTGGCACCTGCGCCCGCAGCGCCTCCCGCCGCCAGCGCCACCCCAGCAGTGCCCCCACCACCTCCTGACCTGCCCTCGATCCATGGAATTTGACCTGAGCTGGATACTGCTGGGCTTACCGCTGGCCTTTGTGCTGGGCTGGCTGGCGTCGCGGTTCGATCTGCGCCAGTTGCGCGCCGAAAACCGCCGCGCGCCCAAGGCCTACTTCAAGGGCCTGAACTTCCTGCTCAACGAACAGCAGGACCAGGCCATCGACGCCTTCATCGAGGCCGTGCAGAACGACCCCGACACCTCCGAGCTGCACTTCGCCCTGGGCAATCTGTTTCGCCGCCGGGGCGAATACGACCGCGCTGTGCGGGTGCATGAGCATCTGCTCTCGCGCGGCGACCTCTCCCGCACCGACCGCGAGCGCGCCCAGCATGCGCTGGCCCTTGACTTCCTGAAAGCGGGGCTGCTTGACCGCGCCGAAGACGCGCTGCAGCGCCTTGAGGGCACCCCATTCGAGGCCCAGGCCCGCCTGGCGCTGCTGGCCATTTACGAGCGCTCGCGCGACTGGCCCCATGCCGCCAGCATTGCCCGCAAGATGCACGCCGCCGACCAGGGCGACTTCAGCACGAGGCAGGCGCACTACCTGTGCGAGCAGGCCTTGGCGCTGATCGCGCAGGGCGACCTGCCCGGCGCCCAGGCCCTGCTGGACCAAGCCGTGGCTGCCGCCCCCGAGGCAGCGCGCGCACGCATCGAACTGGCTCGCCTGCAGCGCCTGATGGGTCAGCCGGCTGCCGTGCTGTCCACGCTCAAGTCGCTGGGCGAGCGCAACCCCGCTGCGCTTCCCCTGGCCGCCCCGCTGATGGTCGAAGCCGCAACAGCCACCGGCCGCACCCCCGAAGTCCACGCCCTGCTGCAGGCCCACTATGCGCAAGCGCCTTCGCTGGACGTGCTGGAAAGTATCGTGGCGATGGAAGCTGCCGACGAGGCCACCCGCTCGTCTGCCCGCCAGCGCTATGTGGAACACCTGGACAAGGAACGCTCCCTGGTCGCTGCTGCCAAATGGCTGGCCACCGAAAAGCTGGAACACGAAGAATTCCACCCCCAGGTCCAACGTGCGCTGGACCATGCCGTCAAACCCCTGACCCGCTACCGCTGCGCGGCCTGCGGTTTTGAAGCGCGCCAGCATTTCTGGCAATGCCCCGGCTGCCAGACCTGGGACAGCTACCCGGCGCGACGGGTCGAAGAACTCTAAGAGCCGTCCCCCTCAACACCCTAAGCTCCTTGCCATGCTGAAAAAACTGCTGACCCTGCTGGTTGCCACCCTGCTCGCTACCGCCGCCTGGGCCGCCGTGGACGTGAACACCGCTACCGAGGCTGAACTCGACGGCATCAAGGGCATCGGCCCCGGCCTGTCGGGGCGCATCTTGCAGGAGCGACAGAACGCTCCGTTCAAAGACTGGGCCGACTTCATCGGCCGTGTGGGTGGCGTGGGCAACAAGAGTGCCGTCAACTTCTCCAAAGAGGGCCTGACCGTCAACGGCAAGAAGTACAGCGCGGCAGCTGCAGCCAAGGCAGAAGCTAAAAACAATAAGAAGCACAGCAGCCGCCACGCAGCAGACCGCAAAGCCCGTGGCAGCGCTGACAAGGAGTCCGCAACGGCAACCACGCCAGCCACACCACCTGCCACGGCGACGGCGGCACCGGCAGCGCCCGCCCCAGCAACAGGCGCTAGCAAAAACTAAGCACGCTTCACAAGCAGCAAGCCCGCTCCAGCGGGCTTGTTTTTTTGTGGCATCGCGTGCGCATCGGCAAGGGCTGGACAGGGTTTTTAGGAGCTACCCCTAAAATCATCTGCGCATGCCCCTGATCACGCTCATCCTTCTCCCCTTCATCGGCAGCCTGCTGGCAGCGGTTCTGCCATCCAACGCCCGCAATACCGAGTCCACCCTGGCGGGACTTATCGCCGTGTTCTGCACAGCCCAGGCGGCGCTGTACTTCCCGGAGATTGCGGACGGCGGCGTGATCCGGCAAGAGCTGGCCTGGCTGCCCGCGCTGGGTCTGAACCTCGTGATCCGCATGGATGGCTTTGCGTGGATGTTCTGCATGCTGGTGCTGGGCGTGGGCAGCCTGGTGGTGCTGTACGCGCGCTATTACATGTCGCCCGCAGACCCAGTGCCGCGCTTCTTCTCATTCTTCCTGGCTTTCATGGGCGCGATGGCGGGCGTAGTGCTGTCGGGCAACATCATCCAGATCGCGTTCTTCTGGGAGCTGACCAGCCTGTTCTCCTTCCTGCTGATCGGCTACTGGCACCACCGCAAGGATGCCCGGCGTGGCGCACGCATGGCTCTGACGGTGACCGGTACAGGCGGCCTAGCCATGCTGGCGGGCATGCTGGTGCTGGGCCACATCGTGGGCAGCTACGACCTGGACCATGTGCTGGTGGCGGGGCAGCTCATCCAGAACCATCCGCTCTACACCACAGCACTCGTCCTGATTTTGCTGGGCGCGCTGACCAAAAGCGCGCAGTTCCCGTTCCACTTCTGGCTGCCCAACGCCATGGCCGCGCCCACGCCCGTGTCGGCGTACCTGCACTCGGCCACCATGGTCAAGGCGGGCGTGTTTCTGCTGGCGCGCCTGTGGCCGGCGTTGGCGGGCACCGAGCAGTGGTTCTGGCTGGTAGGTGGCGCGGGCCTGGCCACGCTGCTGGTGGGCGGCTATGCAGCCATGTTCCAGAACGACCTCAAGGGGCTGCTGGCGTACTCGACCATCTCGCACCTGGGTCTCATCACCCTGCTGCTGGGCCTGAACAGCCCGCTGGCCGCCGTCGCAGCGGTCTTTCACATCATGAACCATGCGACCTTCAAGGCCTCGCTATTCATGGCCGTGGGCATCGTGGACCATGAAAGCGGCACGCGTGACATACGCCGCCTGTCGGGCCTGCGCACCATGATGCCGATCACCGCCACCCTGGCCATGGTGGCCAGTGCAGCCATGGCGGGCGTGCCGCTGCTCAATGGCTTCCTGTCCAAGGAAATGTTCTTTGCCGAGACGGTGTACGTGAACACCACGCCATTGCTCGAATGGCTGCTGCCGGTGGCCGCCACGGTGGCCGGCATGTTCAGCGTGGCGTATTCGCTGCGCTTCACGGTGGACGTGTTCTTTGGCCCGCCCGCCACCGACCTGCCGCGCCCGCCCCACGAGCCGCCGCACTGGATGCGCGTGCCGGTCGAACTGCTGGTGCTGGCCTGCTTGGTGGTGGGCACGCTCCCTGCATGGTCGGTGGGGGCTTACCTAGCCGCCGCCGCACGGCCCGTGGTGGGTGGCGAACTGCCCACCTACAGCCTTGCGGTCTGGCATGGCTTCAACACACCCTTTGTGATGAGCCTGGTCGCTTTGGGCGGGGGTATTGCGCTCTACGCCCTGCTGCGCTGGCAGCGCGAAAAGGGCGCCATCGATGCCCCTCCGGTCATGCGCCGCATCAGCGGCCAGCGGGCCTTTGAGGCCACGCTGGCCCTGCTCAGCCTGATGGGCCGCAACGGCCGCCGCCTGCTGGGCACCGGTCGCCTGCAGTGGCAGATGCTGTGGCTGGTGTGCGCCGCGCTGGTGGCGGGCACCCTGCCCCTGTGGGCGCGGGGCCTGCCGATTGGCGACCGGGTGCAGTTGCCGCTGTCACCGGCCTTTGCGCTGCTGTGGCTGCTGGGCGCCGTGTGCGCCGTCGCGGCAGCATGGCAGGCCAAATACCACCGGCTGGCCGCCCTGACGCTGCTCGGTGGCTCCGGGCTGTGCGTGTGCCTGACCTTCCTGTGGTTCTCGGCCCCCGACCTGGCGCTCACACAGATCGTGGTGGAGGTGGTGACCACCATCCTCATCCTGCTCGGCCTGCGCTGGCTGCCGCGGCGTGACGAGAGCCTGCGCGTGCCCACCCTGGCCGAAGAGCGCCGCACCCAGCTGCGCCGCTACCGCGACATGGCGTTGACGCTGGCTGCGGGCGGCGGCATGGCGCTGCTGTCGTTCGCGATGATGAGCCGCCCCTTTCCCGACAGCACCTCCACCTTCTTCCTGGAGCGCGCACTCACCGAAGGGGGTGGCACCAACGTGGTCAACGTGATGCTGGTGGACTTCCGGGGTTTTGACACTTTTGGCGAGATCGTGGTGCTGGGCATCGTGGCGCTCACGGTGTATGCGCTGCTGCGGCGCTTCCGCCCCGCGCGTGAGGTGATGGATCTGCCGCCCCAGCAGCGCGCACTGCCCGCCGATGTGGACACCGACCTGGCAAACCCGCGCCAGACCGCTGACACCGCCGTGGGCTACCTCATGGTGCCCGCCGTGCTGGTGCGGCTGATGCTGCCCTTTGCCACGCTGGTGGCGGTCTATCTGTTCATGCGCGGCCACAACGAGCCCGGCGGCGGCTTTGTGGCGGGGCTGGTGTTCTCGGTGGCCCTGCTCCTGCAGTACATCGTGTCGGGCACGTCCTGGGTCGAGGCCCACCTGCCGCTGTACCCAAGGCGCTGGATTGGCGTGGGCCTGCTCGCCGCACTGGCCACGGGCCTGGGCGCATTGGCCTGGGGCTATCCGTTTTTGACCAGCCACACGGCGCATTTTTCGCTGCCCGTGGTGGGTGAGATCCATGTGGCCAGCGCACTGTTCTTCGACATCGGCGTGTTCACCCTGGTGGTGGGCTCCACCATGCTCATCCTCACCGGCATTGCCCACCAGTCGGTGCGCAGCCACCGCTACAACAACGCACGCGCGGCCGAAGAAGCCCAGGCCGCCGCCACACCAGGAGAAGGCCCATGGAACTGATACTGGCCTTGGCCATTGGTGTGCTCACCGGATCCGGCGTCTGGCTGCTGCTGCGGCCGCGTACCTTCCAGGTCATCATGGGCCTGTCGCTGCTGTCGTACGCCGTCAACCTGTTCATCTTCAGCATGGGCCGCCTGGGCCTCGCGATTGACAAGGAGCCCGTGCTGCAGCCCGGGGTGCCGCAAGACCTGGCCCACTATGCCGACCCCATGCCCCAGGCGCTCACTCTCACGGCCATCGTGATCGGCTTTGCCATGACCGCGCTCTTCCTGGTGGTGCTGCTGGCATCGCGTGGCATGGCCGGCACCGACCATGTGGACGGCACCAAGGGTAAAGACGTGCAGGAAATGCCATGACGGGAGGCATGAGCATCACCGCATCGATCACCGCGTGGCTGATGCCGCACCTGATCCTTGCGCCCATTGCACTGCCCCTGCTCACGGCCGGGCTCATGCTGCTGCTGCGCGAAGAGCGCCAGCGCACCAAGGTCACGCTCAACATCACCTCGACCCTGGTGGGCCTGGTGGTGGCCGTGCTGCTGCTGGTGCAGGCCAAGGAGCCCAGCGTGCAGACCAGCCTAGGCGTGTACCTGCCGGGCAACTGGCCCGCGCCGTTCGGCATCGTGCTGGTCATCGACCGCCTGTCGGCCATGATGCTGGTGCTGACCAGCACGGTGGCGCTGGCCACGGTGCTGTTCTCGGCCGCGCGCTGGCACCGGGCGGGCGTGCACTTTCACCCGCTGTTCCAGTTCCAGCTCATGGGGCTGGCCGGGGCGTTTCTCACGGCCGACCTGTTCAACCTGTTCGTGTTCTTCGAGATCATGCTGGCGGCGTCCTATGGGCTGCTGCTGCACGGCTCGGGCCGCCCGCGCGTGTCGGCGGGGCTGCACTACATCGCCATCAACCTCGCGGCGTCGTCGCTGTTCCTCATTGGGGTGTCGATGCTCTACGGCATCACCGGCACGCTCAACATGGCCGACCTGGCACAGAGCATTGCGGGTGTGGCCGTGGCAGACCGGGGGCTGTTGCATGCGGCCGCCGGCATTCTGGCGGTGGCGTTCCTCATCAAGGCCGCCGTGTGGCCGCTCAACTTCTGGCTGGTGCCGGCCTACAGTGCGGCCACTGCGCCTGTGGGTGCCCTGTTTGCGCTCATGACCAAAGTGGGCGTGTACAGCGTGCTGCGGCTGTGGACGCTGCTGTTTGGCGCCGAGGCGGGTGAATCCGCGCTGTTTGGCAGCCAGTGGCTCATTGGCGGCGGCATGCTGACCATGGCGTTTGGTGCCATTGGCATGCTGGGATCGCAGCGCCTGGGGCATCTGGCCGGGTTCAGCGCCGTGTTGTCATCGGGCACGCTGCTGGCCGCTGTGGGCTTCGGGCAAAACCTGCTCACCAGCGGGCTGCTGTACTACCTGCTCAGCTCCACGCTGGCTGTGAGTGCATTGTTCCTGCTCACCGACCTGATTGACCGCTGGCGCAATGACGGAGCCAACCTCGCGCCGTACGAGCAGACCGACGACGCGCCCTTTCTGTCGGCCGACCTGGTGCCCACGGAGGGCATGAACCTGGACGACAAGGAACAGGCGCTGATCGGCCAGGTCATCCCTGCCGCTGCGGCCTTTTTGGGCCTGGCGTTCATGGCCTGCACGCTCGTGATTGCAGGTCTGCCGCCCTTGCCCGGCTTTGTAGGCAAATTCGCCATGGTCCATGCACTCCTCAACCCGCTGGGGCTGGGCGCGGCGCAGGGCTTCCGCCTGGGCGCTGCGGGCTGGACGCTGGTGGCGCTGCTGGTGGGCTCGGGGCTGCTGGCACTGCTGGCGCTCACGCGCGCGGGCATTCGCCATTTCTGGTCGGCCCAGGGCCGGGCTTCCCCGCAACTGCTGGTGCTGGAGGGACTGCCCATTGCCCTGCTGCTGTTGGCGTGTGTGGCGCTGGTGTGGCAAGCCGGTGCAGTGATGCGCTACACCCAGGCCACGGCCGATGCCCTGCATGCGCCCGGCACCTACGTGCGTGCGGTGATGACCGCGGCGCCCGTCGCACCTTCGCCTGCAGCAGCGCCTGAAACCCTGCCACCGGGGAGCAAGCCATGACCCAACCAGGCCCATCGACGGCATCCAACGCCCCAGCCGTTCCCCCGCGCCCCGGTCTGTTGCGGCGCCTGGTGCCCGCCCCGCTGCTCTCGCTGGCGTTGCTGGGCCTGTGGCTGCTGCTCAACCGCAGCCTGAGTGCAGGTCACCTGGTACTGGGCTCCGTGCTGGCACTGGCCATCCCGCTGCTGACAGCCGGGCTGCGCCCGCTGCCGGTGCGCATTCGCAAGCCAGGCACCGTCTTGCGCTTGGCACTCACGGTGGTGGCAGATACCACCCGGTCCAACCTGGCCGTGGCCCGCCTGCTGCTGGCGCCCGGCCGCAGGCGCCACCCGGCGGGCTTTGTGCACATCCCGCTGGACGTGCGGGACCCCAACGCACTGGCCGTGCTGGCGATGATCGTGTGCATCACGCCCGGTACCGCCTGGGCCGAGATTTCGCTGGACCGCAGCATGCTGCTGCTGCACGTGCTGGAGCTGGACGACCCCGCCACGGTAATCGCTGAGGTGAAGCAGCGCTACGAGGCCCCCTTGATGGAGATTTTTGAATGACCCCCGTGCTGGACTGGGCCCTGCCGGCCGCCCTGCTGATGCTCGCGCTGGCCATGGGCTGTGCGTTGATCCGACTGCTCAAGGGCCCGTCCGCGCAAGACCGTGTGCTGGCGCTGGACTGCATGTACCTGAGCGGCATGCTGGTGATGCTGGTGCTGGGGCTGCTCTACGGCAGCAAGAACTACTTCGAGGCCGCGCTGCTGCTGGCGCTGTTCAGCTTTGTCGGCTCCATGGCCATGGCCAAGTTTTTGCTGCGCGGCGAGGTGATCGAATGACCGACGCTGCCACCACCGTCACGGCGGTTCTTCCGCTGTGGCTGGAGATCATCGTGGCCGTGCTGGTGCTGGCCGGTGCCGCGCTGGCCCTGCTGGGCTCCATCGGGTTGCTGCGGCTGCCCACGTTTTTTGAACGGGTACACGCCCCCTCCATCATCGCCACGCTGGGCTGCTGGCTGATCATGCACGGCACGGTGCTGTACTTCTCGGTGGCCGATAGCAGCCTGGCCCTCCATGCGCTGCTGATTGCCGTGTTCGTGGCGATCACGGTGCCCATCATGTCGATTTTTCTGATGCGTGCGGCGTTGTTCCGCGCCCGCCAGGCTGGGCGTGATGTGCCACCCAGCCTGAGCCAGCCCAAGGTGGATGGCGGCACAGAAGCCAAAGACTCCTGATCACTTACCCTTGATCAATTACTCCTGATTTGATAGCTGCAGGCGCATATAAAACATGCGCCTGCAGCATTTTCGGCCCTTATTTCGTCCCTGGCGCACCAAACCCGCCGCCACCGGGGGTGTGAATCTCGAACACATCGCCCGGCGCCATCTCGGCCTGGCCGATGTGGTCCAGCAGCTCCACCCGGCCATCGCTGCGCACCACCTTGTTGATGCCCACGGCCCCCGGCTGGCCACCCGCCATGCCAAACGCGCCATGGTGGCGGCCGTTGGACAAGATGCTGGCCGTCATCGGCTCCAGAAAGCGCACGCGGCGAATGCCGCCATCACCACCTTTGTACTGCCCCGCACCGCCCGAGCCCTTGCGGATCTCGTAGCCCTCCAGCCGCACCGGAAAGCGGAACTCCAGCACCTCGGGGTCCGTGAGGCGCGAGTTGGTCATGTGGCACTGTACGACGCTGGTGCCTTCAAAACCGCCCGCCAGTTGCCCGTTCGCATCCCATACCCCACCCGCGCCGCTGCCACCGGAGATGGTCTCGTAGTACTGGTAGCGCGTGCTGCCAAAGGTGAAGTTGTTCATGGTGCACTGCCCCGCCGCCATCAGGCCCAGCGCGCCGTACAGCGCGTTGGTGATGCAGGTGGAGGTCTCCACGTTGCCCGCCACCACCGAGGCCGGTGGGTTGGGGTTGAGCATGCTGCCCGGCGGGATGATGACGTTGAGCGGCTTGAGGCACCCCGCGTTCAGCGGAATGTCGTCATCCACCAGCGTGCGGAACACATACAGCACCGCCGCCATGCACACCGCCGTGGGCGCGTTGAAGTTGTTGGTCTGCTGCGGGCTGGTGCCAGTGAAGTCGATGGTGGCACTGCGGCTTTGCGCATCCACCTTCACGGCCACGCTGATCTGCGCGCCATTGTCCAGCGGCAGCGTGAAGCTGCCATCCTTCAACCGCGTGATGACGCGGCGCACGGATTCTTCGGCGTTGTCCTGCACATGGCGCATGTAGGCCTGCACGACATCCAGGCCAAATTCCGCCACCATGCGGCGCAGCTCCTGCTGACCCTTCTCATTCGCTGCAATCTGCGCACGCAGGTCCGCCATGTTCTGCTGCGGGTTGCGGCTGGGGTATTCGCCGCTTTCGAGCAGCGCAATCATCTCCGCCTCGCGCAGTACGCCACGCTCCACCAGCTTCACGTTGTTGATCTGCACGCCCTCTTCCTCGATGCGCGTGGAGAACGGCGGCATCGACCCCGGCGTGGTGCCGCCCACATCCGCGTGGTGGCCCCGGCTGCCCACATAGAACGTGGGCGTGGCTTCATCAGCGATATAGACCGGCGTGATGACCGTGATGTCCGGCAGGTGCGTGCCGCCGTGGTACGGGTCGTTGAGCACGAACACGTCGCCGGGCTGCATCTTGCCCGCGTTCTCGCGGATCACCGTCTTGATGCTCTCGCCCATGGAGCCCAGGTGCACGGGCATGTGCGGCGCATTGGCAATCAGGTTGCCCGCCGTGTCGAACAGCGCGCAGCTGAAGTCAAGGCGTTCCTTGATGTTGACGGAGTACGCCGTGTTCTGCAGCTGCAGCCCCATCTGCTCGGCAATGTTCATGAACAGGTTGTTGAACACCTCCAGCAGCACCGGGTCCACGGTGGTGCCCACAGCATGCTGCACAGCGCGCGCCACGCGGCGGTTGAGCAGCAGGTGGTCCAGCTCGGTGAGCTGCGCTTCCCAGCCGGGCTCCACGATGGTGGTGGCGTTCTTCTCGGCAATGATCGCCGGGCCGGGAATCACATCGCCGGGGCGCAGGTCCTCGCGCACCACCAATGCCGCGTCGTGCCACGCGGGCAAGCCGTCCACGCCACCGGTGTACATGCGCACGGTGCTGCGGCGCGGCACCTCGCGTGCGGGCTGCAGCGCATTGCGTGGCTCCACGGGCGCGTCGCCGGGCACCACGGCCTCGACCGATACGGCCTCCACCACCAGGCCCTTGCCTTGCATGAGAAAGGCAAAGCGCTGGCGGTATGCGGCTTCAAAGCCTGCGGTGATCTCGGCCAACGAGCCGAACGGCACGATGAGCGCCGAGTCGCTGCCCTCGTAGCGCACATGCACACGGCGGTGCACCACGGCTGTGCCCGCGCCCACCTGCTGGCGCTCCAGTTCGGTGCGTGCGGTGGTGGCCAGTTGGTCCAGCGTGGCTTTGATGCCTTCCAGCGCCTCGGGCACCAGCTTCGTTTCCACGGCCTGTTCGCGGATCACGTTCTGGTCCGCCAGGCCCATGCCGTAGGCGCTCAGCACGCCCGCCAGCGGATGCACAAACACGCGCGTCATGCCCAGGGCATCGGCCACCAGGCACGCGTGCTGGCCGCCCGCGCCGCCAAAACACTGCAGCGTGTAGCGCGTTACGTCATACCCGCGCGCCACGCTGATCTTCTTGATGGCGTTGGCCATCTGCTGCACAGCGATCTGGATAAAGCCGTGGGCCACGTCCTCGGCGCTGCGGCCCGTTTGCGTAGCGAGGTCGCCAAACTTCTGCGCCACCGCATCACCATCCAGCGCCTCGTTGGCCGCGTGGCCAAACACCTTGGGGAAGTGCGCGGGCTGGATCTTGCCCACCATGACGTTCGCATCGGTCACGGCCAGCGGGCCGCCCCGGCGGTAGCTGGCGGGGCCGGGGTTGGCGCCTGCGCTTTCGGGGCCGACGCGGAAGCGCGCGCCGTCAAAGCCGAGGATGGAGCCGCCACCGGCCGCCACGGTGTGGATGCTCATCATGGGTGCGCGCATGCGCACGCCGGCCACCTGGGTTTCGAACTCGCGCTCGAACTCGCCCGCGTAGTGGCTCACATCGGTGCTGGTGCCGCCCATGTCAAAGCCGATGACCTTGTCGTGGCCTGCCAAACCGGCGGTGCGTGCCATGCCAACGATGCCGCCTGCGGGGCCACTCAAGATCGCGTCCTTGCCCTGGAACACCTGCGCGTCCGTCAGGCCGCCGGAGGACTGCATGAAGAACAGCTTCACGCCCGGCATTTCGCTCGCCACCTGGTCCACATAGCGGCGCAGGATGGGCGACAGGTAGGCATCGACCACGGTGGTGTCGCCACGGCTCACCAGCTTCATCATGGGGCTGGTGGCGTGCGATGCGCTCACCTGCGTAAAGCCGATCTCGCGCGCAATGCGGGCCGCAGCCTCTTCATGCGCGGTGTAGCGGTAGCCGTGCATGAACACGATGGCCGCGCTGCGCAGGCCCGCGTCGTAGGCGGCCCACAGGCGTTCCTTCAAATGCGCTTCGTCCAGCGGCTCGATCACTTCGCCGTGCGCGCCCATGCGCTCCTGCGCTTCGACGACGCGCTCATAGAGCAGCTCGGGCAGCACGATGTGGCGGTCAAACAAACGGGGGCGGTTCTGGTACGCAATGCGCAGCGCGTCCTTGAAGCCCTTGGTGGTGATGAGCAGCGTGGGCTCGCCCTTGCGCTCCAGCAGCGCGTTGGTGGCCACCGTAGTGCCCATCTTCACGCACTCCACCAGGGCAGGCGTCACGGGCTCGCCGGGCTGCAGGCCCAGCAGGTGGCGAATGCCCGCCACGGCCGCGTCCTTGTACTGCTCGGGGTTCTCGGACAGCAGCTTGTGCGTGACCAGAGTGCCGTCCGGGCGCTTGCCCACCACATCGGTGAAGGTGCCGCCCCGGTCGATCCAGAACTGCCAGCGGGCCAAAGAAAAAGCTTGTTGGGACATGGTGATGCTATCTAATCAATAGCTGCCAGCGCATTCAATACCTGCGCTACAGCCGCTTTTCATTCAAAAATTCAAAAATCGGAGGCCGAGGGTCACAACGATGCCGCCGAGCGCGCCGCCTGGTCGTACATGCCCGAGAGCACACGCAGCAAACGGGCCAGCTCGCCAATGTCGCGGTTGAGCGCATCGTCGGCTTTCAGTGCGTCGATCAGGCAGCTCTCGCGGATCTCGCGGTAGCGCTGCACGTAGGCGCGGCCGGTGTCGGTGGCGGCGTAGGTCACTTCCTTGCCGTTCTTCTGCGAGGCCACCACGCCCAGGGTCTGCAGCTTTTTGAGCGAGTAATTCACCAGGTGCGTGTCTTCCACGTTCATGATGAAACAGATGTCGGCCAGGCGCTTGTCGCGTGCGCGGTGCGTGACATGGTGCAGCACCACCACGTCGAGCGGCGTCAGGTCCTTGAGGCCCGCCGCCGCCATGCAGTGCACCACCCAGCGGTGGAACGCATTGCCCGCCACGATGAGGCCAAACTCAAACTCGCTCATCTCCGCGCTCTGCGCCGACACCAAGTGCGCCGATGACACGATGGGACCGGAGTCGGCTTTGGGTGGAAGCGCGGACTTGGCCTTGGGCTTGGCGTCAGATTTCATGGCGGGTTCAGGCCTGCGGGTTCTGTCATTGGCACGGGATATGCATGGGGCATTGTAGGCAAGTCGATGGTAATTTGTTGGCAATTTGTCAGCGTTTAGGCAAAACACCTATCGCAATCGGATCGGCTTCCGATACAGTGATTTGTTACATCCAACCTTGTACATACAACCCTGCGGAGCAATATCCATGAAGCGTCGAATCTTCCCCGTGACCGCACTCGCCCTGACCCTGGCTGCGGGCCTGTCTGCCACCTCGGCATTCGCCCAGACCAAGTGGGACCTGGCCGCCGCCTACCCTGCCACCAACTTCCACACCGAGAACATGGTGCAGCTGGCCAGCGATGTGGACAAGGCCACGGGCGGCAAGCTCAAGATCACGGTGCATGCCAACGCTGCGCTGTTCAAGGCCCCTGAAATCAAGCGCGCCGTGCAAGGCGGCCAGGCGCAGATGGGTGAGATCCTGCTGGCCAACTTCCAGAACGAATGGCAGCTGTTTGGCGTGGATGGCCTGCCCTTCCTGGCCGACAGCTACGACGCCTCCAAGAAGCTCTACGCCGCCCAAAAGCCCTTCCTGGAAAAGAAGCTGGCTGAGCAGGGAATGATGCTGCTGTACGCCGTGGCCTGGCCTCCACAAGGCATCTACACCAAGAAGCCGCTGGCCTCTGCCGCTGACCTCAAGGGCATCAAGTGGCGCGCCTACAGCCCTGCCACCGCCCGCATTGCCGAGTTGGTCGGGGCCCAGCCCGTGACGGTGCAGGCTGCGGAGTTCTCGCAGGCCCTGGCCACGGGCGTGGTCGAATCGACGATGACCTCGGGCGCCACCGGTGTGGACAGCAAGCTGTACGAACACCTCAAGTTCTACTACGACACCCAGGCCTGGCTGCCCAAGAACGCCGTGCTGGTGAACAAGAAGGCGTTTGACGCGCTGGACAAGCCCAGCCAAGACGCGCTGCTGAAGGCCGGTGCCGACGCCGAAGCGCGCGGCTGGGCCAACAGTGCCAAGGTCAACACCGACACCGTCGCCAAGCTCAAAGCCAATGGCATGGACGTGGTGACCCCACCGGCCGCGCTGAAGGCCGACATGGCCAAGGTGGGTGACACCATGCTCAAGGAATGGCTGGACAAGGCCGGCCCTGAAGGCAAGGCGCTCATCGACGCCTACCGCAAGTAAGCCCAGGCGCCCACGCACATGCGTCGTCTGCTGGACTTTCTGTACGACAGCGCCGCCGCCCTGGCGGCGCTTTTCATGGTCGGCCTGCTGGGGATGGTGCTGTTGTCCATCGCCAGCCGGCAGTTCCACTTTCACGTGCCGGGCACGGACGCCTATGCGGGCTATCTGATGGCCGCATCGGGCTTCCTGGCACTCGCCCACACCTTGAAGCGCGGCGAGCACATCCGCGTCACGCTGCTGCTCAACTTTTTGAAGGGCGGCGCCAAGAAGGCGTTCGAGATCTGGGCTTTGGCCATTGCCACCCTGCTGGCCGTGCTGTTTGCGGTGTACAGCTGCAAGCTGGCCTGGCAGTCGCACGAGTTCCACGACATCTCCACCAGCAGCGACGCCACACCGCTGTGGATTCCGCAAATCGCCATGGCCGTGGGCACGGTGATTCTGGCGATCGCGTTCCTGGACGAGCTGGTGCTGGAGATGATGGGCAAGCGTGTGGATGCCTCCTCTGGCGAAGCTTTGCGCAATGAATAACCCCTGCTGCACGACCTACCATGAGTGATCTCGCCATAACCGGCCTGCTCGTACTGTCGCTGTTCCTGATTCTGGGCAGCGGCGTATGGATCGGGCTCACCCTCTCCGGCGTCGCCTGGATCGCCATGCAGCTGTTTTCTGCCCGCCCGGCGGGCGATGCGATGGCTGTGACCATCTGGGGCAGCGCCTCCAGCTGGACGCTCACGGCCCTGCCCCTGTTCATCTGGATGGGTGAAATCCTGTTCCGCACCCGCTTGTCGCAAGACATGTTCAAGGGCCTGGCCCCTTGGGTGCAGGCGCTGCCGGGCCGGCTGCTGCACACCAACGTGGTGGGCTGCACCATCTTTGCCGCTGTGTCGGGGTCCAGTGCTGCCACCTGCGCCACCATCGGCAAGATGACGCTGCCCGAGCTGACGCGCCGGGGCTACCCCGAGCACATGGTGGTGGGCACGCTGGCGGGCGCGAGCACGCTGGGTCTGTTGATCCCGCCGTCCATCATCATGATCGTGTACGGCGTGTCGGCCGAGGTGTCGATCTCGCAGCTGTTCATTGCGGGTGTGCTGCCGGGCATCTTGCTGGCGGCACTTTTCTCGGGCTACATCATGCTGTGGGCGCTCCGCCATCCCGAGCAGGTGCCTGCCGCCGACGTGAGCATGAGCTTCATGCAAAAGCTGTCGGAATCGCGCAGCCTGATCCCCGTGGTGCTGCTGATTGCAGCCGTGCTGGGCTCCATCTACACCGGCTTTGCCACCGCCACCGAGGCAGCGGCCGTGGGCGTGGTGGGCTCGCTGGTGCTGTCGGCCGTTCAGGGCTCGATGACCTGGGGCACGTTCAAGGACTCGCTGATGGGCGCCACGCGCCTGTACTGCATGATCGCGCTGATCCTCGCGGGTGCTGCCTTCCTCACGCTGGCCATGGGCTACATCGGCCTGCCGCGCCACCTGGCGGAGTGGATCGCGTCGCTGGGCTTGAACCAGGCGCAGCTCATCGTGGCGCTGGCGGTTTTCTACATCATCCTGGGCTGCTTTCTCGACGGTATCTCGATGGTGGTGCTGACCATGGGAGTGCTCATGCCCACGGTGCAGGCGGCTGGCATCGACACCATCTGGTTCGGCATCTTCATCGTGCTGGTGGTCGAGATGGCGCAGATCACGCCGCCTGTGGGCTTCAACCTGTTTGTGCTGCAGGGCATGACGGGGCGCCAGCTGCCCTGGATTGCCAAGGTGGCCATGCCCATGTTCTTCCTGATGTGTGGCGCTGTGGCGTTGATCTATGTCTTCCCCGGCATCGTGACCTGGTTGCCACAGCAGATGTCGGCGCGCTGAACACACCGGCCGCCAGCAGGCACCACCAAGCGGGGCGCCCCCACCGGGGACGCCCCGCTTGGCGTTTTGGGGGCTGGAGAGCCGCCCGTCCGACGCCTCAAAATACAGCGACAATGGCCCGATGTTGAACGTTCTTGCCATCTGCATCGGCGCCTGTGTGGGCGCATTGGCGCGCTGGCGCCTGGGCCTGTGGCTCAGCCCCGGCGGGCTGATTCCCTGGGGCACACTTGCCGCCAACTTGGTGGGCGGCTACCTCATTGGCGTGTGTGTGGCCGTGTTCCACGCCATGCCCCAGCTGGACCCCGTATGGCGGCTGGCGCTGGTCACCGGGTTTCTGGGCGCGCTCACCACCTTCTCCAGCTTCTCGGCCGAAGTCGTTGAGATGCTGATGGTGCAGCGCTACGCCCTAGCACTGGGCACCACCGCACTGCATCTGTTGGGCTCCTTGGGCCTCACAGTGCTTGGCATGCAAAGTGCTTCATATTTCATAGCATCTCGCGCTTGATATTCCGGCACTAGCACGTCATTTCGCCATCAATCCACGCCACACTGCATGGGCCCATACCCGCTGCGACCACTGCTGCCGGTGCCGCCCCTTTCTTCACTGTTCACCTACCGATACGCGAGCCCCTCATGGAAGCCAACACCCAACTCAACGAACGCCGCCTGGCCGATGCCTGGGCCGAGCTGCACAACCACGCCCACAACGGCAACCCCCTGCAGGCCGATGCCAACCGCATGGCCTTTGCCGACCCCGAATTCATGTTCCGCCGCGAAACGCGCGGCATCCGCTTTCAACTCGAAATGCTCAAGCCCGACCTGGGCCAGGCCGAACAAGGCATTGAAAGCACCGTGGTGGTGTACGGCAGCGCGCGCTTTGTGGCGCCCGACGAGGCCGCGGCCCAGCTGGCCGACGCCGAAGCCAGTGGCGATGCCGAGCGCGTGCGCCGCGCACGCCTGGCAGTGCGCAACGCAGGCTACTACGACCTGGCCCGCCAGTTCGCCAAGCTCGTGGCCGACTACAGCGAACGCCAGCGCCCTGCCGACCGCATTTACATCTGCACCGGCGGCGGCCCAGGCATCATGGAGGCCGCCAACCGGGGTGCCCATGATGCGGGTGCACTGAACGTGGGCCTGAACATCGCGCTGCCCCACGAGCAAAGCGGCAACCGCTTCATATCGCCCTCGTTGTCCTTCAAGTTCCACTACTTCGCGCTGCGCAAGATGCATTTCATGATGCGCGCCAAGGCGCTGGTGGCCTTTCCTGGCGGCTTTGGCACGCTGGACGAGCTGTTTGAAGTGCTGACCCTGGTCCAGACCAAAAAGGCCAAACCTGTACCCATCGTGCTGTTCGGCACCGACTACTGGAAGCGCCTCATCAACTTCGACGTGCTGGTGGAAGAAGGCACGATCTCCGCGCAGGACCTCAACCTGTTTCACTACACCGATGACCCTCAGGAGGCCTGGGACCTGATCCGGGCGTTTTACAAGCTCTGAAAGTTAACCCTCCACCGACGCACGCGCGTGTCGGTGGAGTGTTGAGGCCTCTTTCTGCTACCTGATGACAGGCGGTGGCGGCGGAGGTGGCGGGCGCAGAATGATCGGCAGGACCGGGATGAACACGATAGGCGGCCGCACTGTCGGCGGCGGTGGCGCCGTCGTGGCAGGCGGCGGTGCCGTTGTCACCGGCGGTGCCGTAGGCCGCGTGGGTGGCGGTGGCGTAGTCGGTGTCGGGGCGGGCGGCGCTGGAGTACCCGGCTGTGGTGTACCCGTGGGAGGTGGTGGGGGCACGGGCACGGGCGCTGGGGGCGGCGCGGTCTCTGGCGGCGGTGGAACGGGCACAGGGACCGGCGCCGGAACGATGTAGACAAAGGCGCGGCGCCCCTGCACATCCAGCTGGTCGCCCGCCAGTAAGGGTGTCTGAACCTGGGGCACCGGCAACAACGCACGGGTATGGGTATAGACAGGCAAGTCCTGGTCTGAGACCACCAGCACCGCCTCGCCCGCCGTCACCCCCACACAGCCCGCCTGGGTGCACACCTCGATCTCGTCCTGCTCACCCGACACGAACACCTGGCCGTTGGCATCGATGGCCAGCAAGAAGGCGGACCCCCGGATGCCCACCACCGCCGTCGGCGTGACCACCTTGTAGTTGGCGGGATTGCGCTTGCCGATGAGCCCCGTGAGGGCACGCATCCCGCCCCGCAGCAGGTTCACCACAAAATGGTCTTCGCCCGCTCCTGCCCCGTCGGCATATCGGGTGACGGTGAACTGCGAGTCGGGGTACAAGGCCACCAGCCCCCCGTCGGAGAAGCGTATCTGCGCCCTGCCCTCGGTGCCGGTCAGCACCACATCGCCCCCATCCAGTTCGGAGCCCTTGGACAGGCGCGACAAGGTCTCGCCCCGCCGCAGTTGCACGTCTCCCGCAGTGAACTGCACCAGCCCCGCAGCGGCCAGCCCGGTCAGCGGCCACGCCGCCACCATGCCCATCAGCAGCGCCAGCCGCGCATATTTTTGGTCTGACGTCATAGACAACTCCCAGGTGCATCGGCACAGGACCAGCGACGTAACAGCATTCAGAACTCCCGGCGCACGGTGATGGAGAACACCCGGCGCTCATAGTCGGTGATGGGCAGCGTGGACGCGTTGCGCGTGAACGCCCATTGCGGCGTGACCCGCCACCCCGGCGATGGGGTCCAGTTCAACCCCAGGGCCACCTGGGCCTGCCGGTCGGTACGGGTGACCGCAAAAAACGGGTCTTGCCCGCCGTAGCGCCGGTGCTCCCAGTCTGCACTGGCAAACACAGACCATTGAGGCGCCAGAGGCCACTGCCCGCCCGCCCGCAGGCCCCACAGCCGGTGGCCCAGTGCGTCGGCGCCGCTGGCCTGCGCGCGCTCCTGACCACCGTACACGCCACCATAGGCCGACGAACCGTTGCGGAACAAATGGGAATACGACGTGCCCACCACGCTGCGGCGCACATTGCGCAGCGGCTGGTCGGGGTAACGCACGTCGAGCACCTGCACAAAGCTGCCCCACTGGCGAAAACCGTCTATGCGGTAAATCCATTCGCCCAGCACGCCGCCCATGGTCCGCAGCCGCGTGCCGTCCAGCGCGTAGTAAGACCCTTGGCCAGACGCAATCAGTTCATGGCGCTCAGCCCGCCAGGCCAGCCCCAGGGTGCCATCCAGTGCCGTGTGGTCAAACCGGTCTGCGCCGCCCCCATAGTGCCGGGCAGCCCCGACGGCTGTGCTCACCACCGACCAGCGCGCGTTGAGCACTGCCCGCCCCCGCAGCCCCGCTTGCGCCACCACATAGTTGCCGGAGGTTGCCAGCGCCTCAGGCAGCAGCGCCCACGCCGGGGTGCCGGGCACAGGCGACTGCAGGTCGCCCACCACGGGCGCTGCGTTGGCATTGGAGTCGTGGCCGACGCCCAGCTCCAAATAGCCCTTGAGCGAAGAGCGTCCTCCGGCATCGAGCCGATCGTAGGAATACAAAAACTGATCGAGCGTGTGCCCGGCATCCACGGGAATCAGTGCGGCCTGCACGGGTGCAGGCAAAGCCATCACGCCCCGGCGGTCGCCCACGGCCTGCAGGGATTGCCCCAGCGCCACCTGGGCCTCCATGTTGCCGGGCTGTGCGGCCAGCCAACGCTCGCGTGCCATGATGGCCCGCGTGTATTGCCCGGCGGCATGCGCAGCATCGCCCATGGCGGCGTCGAACGCCGGGTCGCCCGCCCGCTGGGCCTCCTGGGCATCCAGCAAGCGGAACGCCTGAAGTGCCTGGCCTTGTTGCACCAGCGCCAGCGCTTGCTGTACCAGCTCATCAGCCCGCGCCGCGCATGACAAACCACCGCCCCAGACCAGAACCGCGCACCATGGCAGCACGCGCCGTGACCAAATTCGCAGGTACATGAACGCCCCCTCTCGAAACCCGCTGCCGGGTGGAGGCAATTTACACCTGTTTACCCTTTTTGGGGGACTCTGGAGGGTGGTTTTCGCCCATCCGCCACGCCGTGCGTGCACCCGTTCCGACGGCGCAGCCGACCACCCAGAACAGCCCTCCCACGCCAATCACCGCCCCCGCAGAGCCAAAGAGCATGGGCATGAGCACGCTGGATGCATTGATGGCCATGAGCCGCAGGCCCAGCGCCTCGCCGTGGCGCGCTGGCGGCGTGATCTGGTGCAACAGGCTCATCACCATGGGCTGCACCGAGCCCAGGGCAAACCCGAGCAGCACCGAACAAACGCCCATGGCCAGCGCGCTGTGCAGCAGCGGGTACACACCAAACAGCACGGCGGTTGCCACCATGGCGCCCGCGACCACCACCCGCTCGCGCAGCCGCTCGGCCACGATGGGCATTAGCACCCGGATGACGGCAGCAGCAATCGCAAACGCGCCCAGGATGGAGCCGATGACCGACGCCGACAAGCCCCGCTCGTGCCCGAGCAGCGGCACCACAAAGGTGTGCACATCCCAGCATGAGGACAAGACCCAGTTGACCAGCAGCAGGCGACGGAACGGTGGCTCGTTCATCAGGTCCCATGCGCGTTGGGGGGGGCCGCCTGCGGCCGCGATCACGGGCGGCAGCTCGACCGTGTCGCGCACCCAGAACCAGGTAAGCAGGGGCAGCACGGCCATCAGCGCGAAGGCGGCGCGGTAGCCCTCCATGCTGCCCGCCGCGCTGCCCGCGTTGTCGATCATGAGCCCCGCACAGAAAGGCCCGATGAAGTTGGACACCGCAGGCCCGATGGCCAGCCAGCTGAACACTTGCTTGAGCTGCGTGGCGTCGTGCGCGGCGCGCCCCACGTGGCGCTGCAGCGCAATGATCGCGGCGCCGCTGGCGCCACCGGTCATCAACGCCGCCAGGCACAACACCGGAAAAACGGGGAACACCAGCGCCAGCGCCGCCCCGGCCGATGCCACCGCCACCGCGTAGCCCACGGGGCGCTTGAGGCCGTGCCGGTCTGCATAGCGACCTGCCGGCAGGGCCAGAAAGACCTGTGTGAGGGCAAACAATGCCAACAACACCCCAACGGCCGCAGCACTGTGGCCCTCCCGCAGGGCGAGCAGCGGGGCGGCCAGACGCATGCCTGCCATGCAGGCGTGCACGCAGATCTGGCCCGCAATCAGGCGCGCCAGAGCCCAGTTCACTGCAGGTCTTCCTCGGGGTCCAAACCGGGCAATGCCGGCGTGCTGCCGCCTGCCAACGGACCGGCCGAGCCGGGCGCGGGCAATTCCTGCACATCGCGCAACTTGCGCTGGATGGCGCGGGTGCGCACGCCCACCTCGTCAAACTTCTTGGCGGCGGCGTCGATGGACTTTTTGGTGGCCTCGACCACATCGCCAAACTTGGCGAACTCGGTCTTGACCATGCCCAAGAGGCTCCAGACCTCCGACGAGCGCTTTTCAATCGCCAGCGTCTTGAAACCCATCTGCAGGCTGTTGAGCATGGCGGCCAGATTGGCCGGCCCGGTGATCATCACGCGGCAGTCGTTCTGCACGGCCTCGACCAGACCGGGGCGGCGCATGACTTCGGCGAACAGGCCTTCGGTAGGCAGGTAGAGCACGGCAAAGTCGGTGGTGTGCGGGGGCGAGACGTACTTGGCGAAGATCTTCTTGGCTTCGAGCTTGATCGAGGTTTCGAACGCGTTGCCCGCCGACAGGACGGCCGCCTTGTCGGCAGCGTCCTGCGCGTCCAGCAGGCGCTGGTACTGCTCCACGGGGTACTTGGAGTCGATGGGCAGCCACACCGGGTGCTCGTCGCTCTTGCCGGGAAGGCGGATCGCAAACTCCACCAGCTCGTCGCTGCCCGGCACAGTCTTGACGTTGCGCGCGAACTGGTCGGGGGTGAGCACGTTGTCGATAATGGCGCCCAGCTGCATTTCGCCCCAGGTGCCGCGCGTCTTCACGTTGGTCATCACGCGCTTCAAGTCGCCCACGCTGCCCGCCAGGGTCTGCATCTCACCCAGGCCCTTGTGCACCTGTTCGAGACGGTCGCTGACGAGTTTGAAGGACTCACCCAGGCGCTGCTCCAGCGTGGCGTGGAGTTTTTCGTCCACTGTGCGGCGCATTTCTTCAAGCTTGGTGGCGTTGTCGGCCTGTATGGCGGCCAGGCGTTCGTTGAGCGCGTTGCGCAGCTGCTCAGCGTTGTGCTGGCTGCCCTGCACCATGCCGGTGAGTTGCTGCGACACGGCGTCTTGCAGCACCGAGAACTGGTTCTTGATCTGAAAGCCGTTGGCTTCGAGCTGGTCCTTGAGCGCGGTGGACATGGCGCCCAGCTGCGTCTGGATGTCGCCCTTGAGCGAGTCGAGCGTGAGGCGCGTGGCGGCCTGCAGGGCCTCAAAGCGCTCCTGGATGCGCTTTTCAAACAGCGCCGTGCTTTCGGCCATGGCTTCGCGGGACTTGACGCTTTCGGCCGCCAGCGCGGCGGTGGTGGTGGTCAGCTCGGTGCGAAAGCCCACCAAGGTGGCCGACAGCTCGGTGCGCGCGGCTGCCGCGTCGGCCTGGCCCTGGGCCAGATGGGCCAGCAAGGCCTTGCTGCTCTCTTCCAGCCGGCCCGCCACGGCGCTCTGCAAGGCGTCAAACCGCTGGGCCAGGGCGGCGTCTTGCGCGGCCTGGCGCTGAGTCAGCGCGGCATCGAAAGCCGCCAGGCGCTGGTCCAGCCGCCCTTCAAACACACCGAAGGCCGCCAGCAGCTCAGCCCGGCCGTTGCGGGACTCGGCCACCGCCTGGGCCAGGCGTTCATCCACCGCGTGGCGCAGGGTCTCCAGCGTGGACTGTGTGGTCTGGGTAAAGCCGCGCAGCTGCTGCCCCATGCCGTCCAGCGCGCCGTCATTCTTGGCCACGGCAATCTGGGTGGCCTGCGTGGTTTGCTCCAGCGACTGCAGGCGTGCCAGCCACTCGGGCGGCACATCCACGCGGGGACGGCGCAGCAACAGCACCACGAGAAGAACCAGCGCCAGCGCCAGCGCTGCCAGGAGAACAAGGGTGTCAGTGGTCAAGGTTTACTATGGTTTTGATAGCTATCAGCGCATGATCGACTAGCGCATCCGGTCGAATGGACCCAAAATCCCGCATCAGCGCAGGGTGGAGGGCTGATTCACCGGCGTGAGCGGCCCCCGCCCGTCAAAGAAGGCAATCAGGTTATCCGCCGCCAGGTTGGCCATGGCACGCCGGGTGGGCACGGTGGCGCTGGCAATGTGCGGGGTGAGCACCACGTTGGGCACGGTCAGCAGATCGGGGTGCACACTGGGTTCGCCTTCAAACACATCCAGGCCTGCGGCCGCGATGCGGCGCTCGCGCAGGGCTACCGCCAGCGCAGCGTCGTCCACGATGCCGCCGCGCGCAATGTTGATGAGCGTGGCCGTGGGCTTCATCAGCGCCAGCTCGGCCGCGCCGATGGTGTGGTGCGACGCTGCCGTGTAGGGCACCACCAGCACCACATGGTCTGCGGTGCGCAGCAGTTCCTCCTTGCCCACGTAGGTGGCCTTGCATTCGGCCTCCAGCGCGGGCGACAAGCGCGAGCGGTTGTGGTAGATCACCTTCATGCCAAAGCCGTGCGCGCCGCGCTTGGCAATGCCCTGTCCGATGCGGCCCATGCCGATGATGCCCAGCGTACTGCCGTGGATGTCGCTGCCCGCGAACATGTCATAGCTCCACTTGGTCCACTTTCCGGCCCGCAGGTAATGCTCGCTCTCGGTCATGCGGCGGGCCGTGGCCATCAGCAATGCAAAGCCGAAGTCGGCCGTGGTCTCGGTGAGCACGTCGGGCGTGTTGGTGCCCTGCACGCCAGCCGCCGTCATGGCATCCACATCGAAGTTGTTGTAGCCCACGGCCATGTTGGCGCAGATCTTGAGGCGAGGCGCGGCAGCGAGCAGTGCGGCATCGATGCGCTGGCTGCCGGTGGTCAGCACGCCGTCCTTGTCGGCCAGGCGCGCGGCCAGCTCTTGCGGGGTCCAGATCACGTCGTCGGGGTTGGCTTCGACGTCGAAATGCTCACGCAGACGGTCCACGATGTCGGGAAAGATCGCGCGGGCGACCAGGATGCGGGGTTTGCTCATGGGGTTACCTGAACCAGATGAAAGTCATGACGATAAAGAGCGGAACCAGAATGCCCCCCGACCACAGCATGTAGCCGAAGAAGCTGGGCATCTTCACGCCCCGGTCTTCGGCAATGGCCTTGACCATCATGTTGGGCGCATTGCCGATGTAGCTGTTGGCGCCCATGAACACCGAGCCGGCCGAGATGGCAGCCAGCGTGGGAGCCAGGGTGGTCATCAGCACGGCCGGGTCACCCCCGGCGGTGTTGAAGAAGACCAGGTAGGTCGGCGCGTTGTCGAGGAAGGAGCTGAGCAGCCCGGACGCCCAGAAGTACATGGCCGGGTCGGGGGTGCCGTCCGGCCGCGTGACAGCGGACACCACGGCGCCAAACGGGCCATTGACGCCTGCCTTGAGCATGGCAATGACCGGAATGATGGTGAGGAAGATACCCGCAAACAGCTTGGCCACCTCCTGCATTGGGCCCCAGCTGAACTGGTTGTCTTCATGCACCTGTTTGGGCGTGATACGCAGGGACACCAGCGCCACGATGATCAGGCCCACGTCCCGCACGATGCCGGGCAGGCCCACTTCGGCCCCGGCGATGGTGAACGCGACCTGCGACTTCCACAGGCCGCTGAGCAGCACCAGCGCCACCACCACGCCCAGCAGCGCAAAGTTGGCCTTGCCGTCAAAGCCGATGGCTTTGGTGTCGGGGGTGGGGTCGGCCTTGAGCACCTCTTCGCGCCGGTGGTAGTACCAAGAGTCCATCACGAAAAAGATGGCGAGCAGGGAGCCGACCAGGAACAGGGTCTCGGGGAAGATGTGGCTCACCGTCCAGAAGAAGTCCACGCCCTTCAGGAAGCCCAGGAACAGCGGCGGGTCGCCCAGCGGCGTGAGCGAGCCCCCGGCGTTGGAGACGATGAAGATAAAAAACACCACCACATGCGCCGTGTGCTTGCGGTTGTCATTGGCGCGGATCAACGGGCGGATGAGCAGCATCGACGCCCCCGTGGTGCCCATGACGCTAGCCAGCACCGCGCCAATAGCGAGGATGGCGGTATTGAGCGCCGGGCTGCCATGCAGGTTGCCCCGGATGTAGATGCCCCCCGCCACGGTGAACAGCGCGGTGAGCAAGATGACGAACGGAATGTATTCGGCCACCAGCGCGTGGACAAAACTTGCGCCCGCCGCGCCCGGGCCAAACACCAGCGCAAACGGCACCAGAAAAGCCAGCGCCCAGCCGGCTGCCACCTTGCCGAAGTGGTGGTGCCAGAAGATAGGAGCCAACAGCGGCATCAAGGCAATCGACAGCAGAATGCCGGCAAAGGGCACGCCCCACAGCATCGACAGCGCGCTGCCATCAATATCGGCCGCCAATGCCAAACCCGGCAACGCCGCCAGTAGGCCGGCCACTGCCAGCCCGCGCGAGAATTTCATGGTTCTTGTCTCCGTCTCATTGCTAAAAATCAGGGGGTGCAAGGTGTCGGCGCCCGCGCGACACCTGCGCTGCAAGGTCACACCGGCGAGGGAATCTCAAACACCTGGCGCAAGTAGGCCAGGTACTTCTCGTCATCACACATGCCCTTGCCCGGCGTGTCCGACAGCTTGGCCACGGGCTGGTCGTTGCAGCGCGTCATTTTGATGACCACCTGCAAGGGCTCGTGGGCTGGTGGGCTGCCGAGGTCGTTGGTCAGGTTGGTGCCAATGCCAAACGCCAGCTGGCAGCGGCCCCGGAACTGCTGGTACAGCTCGATGGTGCGCGGGATGGTGAGCGCATCGCTGAAGATCAGCGTCTTGGTCAGCGGGTCCACGCGGTTCTTGCGGTAGTGGTCCAGCAGGCGCTCCCCCCAGGCAAACGGGTCGCCGCTGTCATGGCGGGCTCCGTCGAACAGCTTGCAGAAGTACAGGTCAAAGTCGCGCAGGAAGGCGCTCATGCCGTACACGTCCGACAGCGCAATGCCCAGGTCGCCGCGGTATTCCTTGGCCCACATCTCGAAGCCGAACACCTGGCTGTCGCGCAGGCGCGGGCCCAGCGCCTGGCAGGCCTGCAGATACTCGTGCGCCATGGTGCCCAAAGGGGTCACTCCCAGCTTCATCGCGTACAGCACGTTGCTGGTGCCCGCAAACTGCCCGGGGCCTGCGGGCGCACCCGGGCGGCGGTCGCCGGTGCCCAGGCGGGCCACCAGCACGCGCAGCACTTCTTCGTGCCAGGCGCGGCTGAAGCGGCGGCGCGTGCCGTAGTCGGCGATCTTGAGGTCCGACAGGCCTTCGCCCTGCAGCAGCGCGATCTTGGCATCGAGCCGGCGGCGGCCTTCCGGAAAGTCGGGCACTTTCTGGGTGTTACGAAAGTACACCTCGTTGATGATGGCCAGCACCGGGATCTCGAACAGGATGGTGTGCAGCCAGGGCCCGCGGATGGTGATGTCGATCTCGCCGTTGTGCTGGGGCACGACGGTGATGTATTTCTCGTTGAGCCTGAACAGCCCCAGGAAGTCCACGAAGTCGCTCTTGATGAACCGCAGCGACCGCAGGTAGGCCAGTTCGGCATCCTGAAAATGCAGGCTGCACAGCGAACGGATCTCGTCGCGGATCTCGTTGGCAAACGGCGCCAGCTGCACGCCGGGGTTGCGGCACTTGAACTTGTATTCGACCTGCGCGCCCGGAAACTGGTGCAGCACCACCTGCATCATGGTGAACTTGTACAGGTCGGTGTCGAGCAGGCTGGTGATGATCATGGACAGGGCAAGCCTCAGAAACCGCGCACGCTGGGCACGCGATGCTCCGGCCGCAGACCGGACAACAAAGCCGCAAAGTGTAGGCCATCACGGCGCCCGGTGCGCGGCACGGCGGGCGGCGTCAGCCAGTGTTCAGCCGCCGTCGGCCATTCAGGCTGTTCTGGGCCCAGGCGCACATCGCAACTGCGCCTGACGCTATCAAATCAGTAGCTACGGTTTGCAGCCACTGATCAGCCGCCCATCAACAACCCGTCAACCGGGCATGACCAGCGCCTGCAGCACGTTGCGCAATGCGTCTGGCACGGCCACCGGGCGGCGGGTTTCACGGTCCACGTACACATGGATGAAGTGCCCCGCCGCCGCCGTCAGCGGCTCGCCCTGCGCAAACAGGCCCACCTCGTAACGCACGCTGGAGCCGCCCAGCCGCGCCACGCGAATGCCCGCCTCCACCGTCTGCGGGAACGCCAGCGGCGCGAAGTAATTGCATTGGGTCTCGATGACCAGGCCGATGGTCTGGCCCGCATGGATGTCCAGCACGCCCTGGTCGATCAGATGGGCGTTCACCGCCGTGTCGAACCAGCTGTAGTACACGACGTTGTTCACATGCCCATAAACGTCGTTGTCGGCCCAGCGTGTGGTGATGGGGCGAAACACGCGGTAGGCGCTGCGCGGCTGCGGAGCCGGGCGGACCGGCGCGGAAGAAGCGACAGGAGAGGGGCTGGCGGCAGAGGTCATGGCCGCACATTCTGCCAGCGCTGGTGGTACTGCCAGGCCACGCGCCAGGTGGTGAGTTGCGCCTGCAGCGTGTCCTCCAGATCGTTGCCATAGCCACCTGCCATGACGAACACCGTGGGAATACGCCGCTGCCAGGCCCAGTCAAACACGCGCCGGTCGCGTGCCTCCAGCCCATCGTGGGTAACAGCGAGACGCCCCAGCCGGTCGCCCACATGGGGGTCCGCCCCCGCCAGATAAAACACCAGATCCGGCTTGCAGCTGTGGTCCAGCGTCTCCAAAGCCTGGTCCAGCGCGTGCAGGTACTCATCATCAGCACACCCGTCGGTCAGCTCCACATCCAGGTCGCTCGGCTCTTTGCGAAACGGAAAGTTGCGTGCGCCATGCAGCGACAGGGTGAACACGCTGTCGTCCCCCTGAAAGATATGGGCGGTGCCGTTGCCTTGATGCACATCCAGGTCGATCACCGCCACCTGCAGCGGCCAGCCCGAGCCATCGTTCAGGTGGTCGGCCTGTGCCTGGCGGGCAGCCACCGCCACATCGTTGAACACACAAAAGCCACTGCCTTTGTCGGCATACGAGTGGTGCGTGCCGCCAGCCAGGTTGCCCGCCACACCCTCGCGCCAAGCAGCGCGGGTGGCGGCCAGGGTGGCACCCACCGAGCGGCGCGCGCGTTCGGCCATGGCCGGGCTCCAGGGAAAGCCGATCTCCCGCTGGGCGGCGGGCGCGAGCGTGCCGTGGGCCACAGCATCGATGTACTGCGGGCTGTGCACGCGCGCCAGCGACTCATCGGAGGCGGGCAGTGCCTCTTTCAGCACGGCGCCCGGCAAGTGCTCTGTAATGCGGTCGCGCAACATGCGGTACTTGGCCATGGGAAAGCGGTGGCCTTCGGGCAAGGGCAACACGAAGTGGTCGGCGTAGTAAGCGTGCATGACACGATTGTGGCAAGCCGGGGATTTCTGGGTGATCGTGTCTAATTTGCTGCACTGCAACAAAAACCCCTTGCAATAGCGCCACAAGTCCCTAAAATTCAACCCATGCTGCACTGCAACATGACTATCAGGTCAAGGTCAGCGCAGATGTCTGTGAACCACCCCGGCCCCATGGGCCCTCATTTTTAGGAGATATGACATGTCGCTGACCGCAGAACAAATCCTGGCATCCCACAAGGCCAACATCGAAACCCTGTTTGGCCTGACCTCCAAGGCTTTCGAAGGCGTGGAAAAGCTGGTCGAACTGAACGTGACCGCTTCGCGCGCTGCGCTGTCCGAAGCCGCCAACCACACGCAAGCCGTGCTGGCCGTGAAGGACGCCCAAGAACTGCTGGCCCTGCAAGCCGGCCTGTTCCAACCCCTGGCTGAAAAGACTGCCGCTTACAGCCGCCACCTGTATGACATCGCTTCGGGCACCGGTGCCGAGTTCGGCAAGGCTTTCGAAGCCCAGGCCACCGACGCACAGAAGGCTTTCACCAACCTGGTGGACAGCGCCGCCAAGAACGCCCCCGCCGGTTCCGAAACCGCCGTGGCCGTGATGAAGAGTGCCGTGTCTGCCGCCAACAACGCTTTCGAATCGGTGCAAAAGGCTGTGAAGCAAGCGTCTGATGTGGCTGAAGCCAACTTCAACGCCGTGGCCAACACCGCTGCCAACGCTGCCAAGACGGCCGCTCCCCGCAAGCGTTAATCGCCTTACCTGCGGTCTGGAGTGCAACCTCTAGGCCGCGTTCAGGGAATACCCTGATAATTCAACCCATGCGCTGCCGACCTTGTCGACAGCGCCCCAGTTGTCTCCTTGGATCCTCTCGAAACCCCCGTTTCAAGGATCCTTTTAAAGCCCGGTTTTACGACCGGGCTTTTTTTTGGCCTGCCCGCTGCAGTGGTCAAAACAGCAGGCACTGGAACCGGCCCGCGTGGAGAACCCATCACCTGGAGGCGACCCAGTTCTCAACGCATTGGGCTCTTGCGCCACCTCAAACCCGGACGCTAAATCCGGCCTTTGCTCTGGACATTGATCAAGAATAATTCGCGTTTGCTTTATCATTGCCGCAGTTTCAACCCCGAAAGATGCAACCCATGTCGAAGACTGTGAAAGCCTTGTTGGGCGCTTGTGCGCTGGCCGCCGCTGCAGGTGCCGTGCGCGCCCAGGAACAAGTGGTCAACCTCTACTCGGCCCGCCACTACTCCACCGACGAGGCCCTGTACACCGGCTTTACCAAGGCCACGGGCATCAAGATCAACCGCGTGGATGCCGACGACGCCGGCATCCTGGCCCGACTGAAGGCCGAGGGCGCCGCCTCCCCCGCCGACGTGATCCTGCTGGTGGACGCCGCCCGCCTGTACAAGGGCGAGGTCGACGGCCTCTTCCAGCCCATCCAGTCCAAGGTGCTGAACGACGCCATCCCCGCCAACCTGCGCAGTCAGCCGGCAGCGGACGGCGGCATCTCGTGGTTTGGCCTGTCCACCCGTGCGCGCGTGATCGTCTACAACAAGGTCAAGATGCAAAAGGCCGATGTGGACACCTACGAAGAACTGGGTGACCCCAAGAACAAGGGCAAGCTGTGCATCCGCTCCGGCTCGCACCCCTACAACCTGAGCCTGTTCGGCGCGGTTACGGAACACATGGGCGAACAAAAGGCCGAAGCCTGGCTCAAGGGCATGGTGGCCAACCTGGCCCGCCCGCCCAAGGGCGGCGACACCGACCAGATCAAGGCCGTGGCCGCCGGCGAGTGTGATATCGCCGTGACCAACACCTACTACCTGGCGCGCATGATGCGGTCCAACAAGCCCGAAGACGTAGCCGTGGTCAACAAGGTGGGCGTGGTGTTCCCCAACCAGGAATCCTGGGGCACGCACCTGAACATCGCTGGCGGCGCAGTGGCCAAGCACTCCAAGAACCAGGCCAACGCCATCAAGTTCCTCGAATACCTGGCCAGCCCCGAGGCACAGAACTACTTTGCGAATGGCAACAACGAGTGGCCTGCAGCCAAGGGCGTGGCGCTGGACAACCCGGCACTCAAGGCCATGACCGGCGGCAAGCCTTTCAAGAGCGAGACCATCCCGATCAGCGCGGTGGGTGCAAACACCACCAAGGTGCAGCAGATGCTGGACCGCGTGGGCTTCCAGTAATCTGCCCTGCCCTCACCCACCACAAGCCCGGCCTGGTCCGGGCTTTTTTTCGCGCTCAGCACGGTGGGGAGATGCGCCATAATTGACGTTTACGTTAACGTCACTTACTGGAGACAACCATGGACATCCAAGGCAAGGTATTCATCGTCACCGGCGGCGCATCGGGCCTGGGCGAAGGCACGGCACGCATGCTGGCCGCCCAGGGCGGCACCGTGGTCATTGCCGACATGCAGGCCGAAAAAGGCGAGGCTGTGGCCAAGGAAATCGGCGGCGCGTTCGTGAAGTGCGATGTGAGCAACGAGGCCGATGGCCAGGCCGTGGTGGCCAAGGCCGTGTCGCTGGGCAAGCTGGTGGGCCTGGTGAACTGCGCCGGCATCGCCCCCGCCGAGAAGACCGTGGGCAAGAACGGCGCGCATGCGCTGGCCCTGTTCAGTAAGACCATCACGGTCAACCTGATCGGCAGCTTCAACATGATCCGCTTGGCCGCCGAGGCCATGAGCAAGAACGAGCCCGAATCCACCGGCGAGCGTGGCGTGCTGATCTCCACGGCCAGCGTGGCTGCCTATGACGGGCAGATCGGCCAGGCCGCCTATGCAGCCTCCAAGGGCGGCGTGGTGGGCATGACCCTGCCGATTGCCCGTGACCTCGCCCGCAACGGCATCCGCAACATGACCATTGCGCCCGGCATCTTCGGCACCCCCATGCTGTTTGGCATGCCGCAAGAAGTGCAGGACGCGCTGGCCGCTGGCGTGCCCTTCCCCAGCCGGCTGGGCACCCCGCAGGACTACGCCAAGCTGGTGCGCCACATCCTCGAGAACGACATGCTCAATGGCGAGGTGATCCGTCTGGACGGTGCCATTCGCCTGGCTCCACGGTAAGCCGGCGCTGGGGTCATTGTGGCATGCCTGATCGCTATTCTTTTGATAGCATTTCAGGCATATTCCTCTAGCGCATGGCGCCTGTTTGGCACTAAAAAGGTCCCCCAAGAGCCTGCACAGGCCTCGGGACTGCTGCGAGCCCAACTCTTTGCTATTGATCCGGCACGAATCTACTTGAACCGTTCACGCTGAGCCTGTCGAAGCGCTGCGCAAGGTTTCGACAAGCTCAACCCGAACGGACATTTCAAGTTCAGAGAGGCCGACTCAATAATGCCCACCCAACCGCCGCGCTCACAACGCGGCGATTTTGTTGGGGCGGCGGCTTGCCTCTGCCTCCCGCCCTCTCAACCCAATACCGCGTGGCCCTCGGTGAGAAGCCCCTGCAAGTCGGCGGCGGGCGCGGGGCGGCTGAAGTGGTAGCCCTGGCCTGTATCGCAGCCCAATCCCAAAAGCACGTCACTCTGCACGGCCGTTTCCACGCCCTCGGCAATGGTCTCCAGACCCAGGCTTTGCGCCAGACCAATGATGGCGCGCACGATGTGGGGCGCGCTGGGGTCATCGCCCAGATGCCGCACAAACGACTGGTCGATCTTGAGCTTGTGCACCTTCAGGCGCTGGATATAGCTGAACGACGAATACCCGGTCCCAAAGTCGTCAATGGACAGCTGCACCCCCAGGTCGTACAGCTGCCGCACGATGGCAATCACCTGCTCCGGTGCATCCATGGCGATGCTTTCGGTCAGCTCCAGCTCCAGCATCTGCGGGGGCACGTTGCTGTCGGCCAGCGCCCGTCCCACCATGTCCACCAGACCCGGGTGGCGGAACTGCACCATCGACAGGTTCACCGCCACCACCAGCTCGGTATGGCCTGCATCACGCCACTGCCGGGCCTGGGCCAGCGCAGTGCGCAGCACCCATTCGCCGATGCCCAAAATCTGGCCGCTGCTCTCTGCCACCGGGATGAATTCCGCCGGACTGACAGCACCCAGCTCGGGGTGCGTCCAGCGCAGCAAGGCCTCCACGCCCACCAGTCGCCGATCCTTCAGCCGGATTTGTGGCTGGTAGTGCAGTGTCAACTGGCCCAGCACCAAAGCACTGCGCAGGGCGTTCTCGATTTGCAGCACCCTGAGCGACCGGGCCTGCATGTCCGCCGAGAAGAACCGGTAGGTGTCACGCCCGGACTCCTTGGCACGGAACATGGCCGCGTCGGCGCGCTGCGCCAGGGTCTCGAAGTCCCCCCCATCCTCGGGGTACATCGCAATACCGATGGAAGAAGTCACCACCAACTCATGGTGCTCCAGCTTGCAGATCCGGCGCACCTGCGCCTGCAGCTCATCGGCCACATGGGCTGCCTGTTGCGCATCGGTGAGCGGTAGCACGATCACGAACTCATCCCCGCCTTGCCGCGACACCGTGTCTTCATCGCGCACCACCGACTGCAACCGGTGCGCGATCTCGATCAGCAAGCCGTCCCCTACCTGGTGACCGAGCGAGTCGTTCACATTCTTGAAGTGATCCAGGTCCAGGTACAGCAGCGCGAGTTGATGGCCGCTGCGTTGCGTCAGTGCAAGGGCCTGGCTGAACCGGGAGGCGAACATCGTGCGGTTGGGCAGGCCCGTCAGCGCATCGAAGTTGATCAGCTTGCGGATGCGTTCCTCATCACGACGGCGCTCCGTCACGTCTTCCTGCACGGCCAGATAGTGGGTGATGCGGCCCTGCTCGTCGTGCAGTGGCGAGATGATGGCGGACTCGTTGTACTCGCCGCCGCCCTTGCGGCGGTTAACAAACTCGCCGCGCCACGGACGGCCGGATGTCAGATGCGCCCACAGGTCGGCATACACGCTGGCAGGCGTGGCCCCGGCGCTCAGCAGACGCGGGTTACGGCCAATCACCTCCTCGGGGCTGTAGCCTGTCGTGGCGGTGAACGCGGGGTTCACATATTCGATGTTGCCGTCAGCGCCCGCAATGAAGATGGAGTTGGGCGCCTGCTCCACGGCATGCCGCAGCTTGCGCAGGGTGTCCAGCATCTGAACCCGCTGCGTGATGTCGCGGGACAGCACCACAAAGTGATCATCCGTTTCATCGTCCATCCCCTTGCGCGCCACGGACAGCTCAAACCAGTGCTGCCCGTCGGGCAGGTCCAGTGCATACTGGAAGTCGCGGGCCAGACCTTGCTCTGCTGCGGCATTGATCGCAGCCTGCGCCACAGCTGCCGCCGCAGGAGGCAGGATGTTGTGGATCGAACGCCCCACGACCTCGTTGGCAGGCATCAGCAGCAATTCAGGCTGGCGCGTATGGATCTGCACATAGCGACCGTCGCGGGTCACCTCGAACATCAGGTCGGGCACGGCGTCCAGCACGGCCCGCATGGCCTTGTCGGACTGCTTGAGCACCCGGTACGGCGCCTCAATGGTGCCCACAAAAATGGCGCGGTACAGGTAGTAGTACCCCACCACCTTGTACACATGGCCCAGCAGATTGAAGGGATCGGTCGCGACGACGTAGAACGTGAAAAAAAACTCGCTCAGGGCCATCACCCATACGGCGGCGAACAACCTGGCCACGTCAAAGGCGGCACGCTCACGCGCCCAGTGCAGCAGCACGCCCAGCGACGCTGCATACAAGGCCACCACGCCGTACTCGGAAGCAATCTTGAACCGTGTGAGCCCCTGGTCGTCGTAGGTCTGCGGGTACCACTGTGGAAACAAGAACACAACGGCGTGGATGACTGCAACAACGGCCAGTACCAGCGCCAGCACCAAAAATCTGCCAGGGCCAGGTGCTGCTGCATCGCCGGGCACGCGCCAATGCAGCGCCACCGCACCCAGAAGCGTCAGAGCCCCCAGGTATCGCGCGGGCAACCAGAAATTGATGCCCTTGGCCACCGAGTTGGGCGTGATGTAGTCGGGCATGCCGGCGAATGACAGCATGTGCGAAAAATCGAGGATCGCCACGCCCAGAAAGCCACAGGCCAGGATGAGCACATTGCGTTGCGGATTGAGGCTGTGCGCCTTCCAACCCACCGCAAACACCAGGGCAGACACAGCAATGGACAGCGTCTCCAGCACTTGGTGCAGCGTGAGGTAGTGCCCCACCCGCTGCGGACTGGCCACCGAAAAATAGGCCCAGGCTGCAATCACCCCACCGGTCAACAAGTAAAGCACCGGCGCCACGGCTTTGAAGCTGGCCAAGTGCTGTGGGTGAATCTGCAGCCGAAAAAGGTTCATAGGCGCGGGATGGGTCTGTGAGAGCCGCCTGGGCGGTATGGCTGTGCAGCCGACTATCGCTGATTCTTGCACAGGCCCTACCACTTGTAACAGGTTGAACCCCAGCAGCGGCCTGTCTCAAGATGCTTGTACAGCCATGCGAGCGCATGACGTACCAACAGAGGCATAAAAAAACCGCTGCAGCCTTGCGACTGCAGCGGTTGATATCTGGCGGAGTGGACGGGACTCGAACCCGCGACCCCCGGCGTGACAGGCCGGTATTCTAACCAACTGAACTACCACTCCTGGCAGGCAGCTTTTCGCTCGCATTTCTCAACACAAGCCAAGCGCTACAAACTTGGCGACCCCACGGGGATTCGAACCCCGGTACTCACCGTGAAAGGGTGATGTCCTAGGCCTCTAGACGATGGGGTCAAAACCTTGGAACTAACCGAACTACTGACAAATTTGGTGGAGGTAAACGGGATCGAACCGATGACCTCTTGCATGCCATGCAAGCGCTCTCCCAGCTGAGCTATACCCCCAAACTTCTTCGGCTTGTACCGAAGAAAAGTTTTTGCACTCAAAAGGACTGCAAAAACTGTTGACTGGCGGAGTGGACGGGACTCGAACCCGCGACCCCCGGCGTGACAGGCCGGTATTCTAACCAACTGAACTACCACTCCTGGCAGGCAGCTTTTCGCTTGTATTTCTCAACACAAGCCAAGTGCTACAAACTTGGCGACCCTACGGGGATTCGAACCCCGGTACTCACCGTGAAAGGGTGATGTCCTAGGCCTCTAGACGATAGGGTCAAAACCTTGGAACTAACCGTTATCAAGCGATATGGTGGAGGTAAACGGGATCGAACCGATGACCTCTTGCATGCCATGCAAGCGCTCTCCCAGCTGAGCTATACCCCCACTAAATGACTTCAAACACTTAGTATTTGTTGTCATCACCTGAGCCTTGAATTATAGACAGATTTTTAGCGGTTTCGCAAACGCGCTACAACTTTTTCACGTCCAACCAATTCCAGCACGGCATCGACCGATGGCGTGTGGGCGGTACCCACCGTCAACACGCGCGCAGGCATGGCCAGTTGAGGCATCTTCAGACCTTGGGCAGCCAGCACCTGCTTGAACGCCGCACTGATGGAAGCCTTGTCCCATTCACACGCAGACAGCGCATCGGCCAGTGCGTCCAGAGCAGGCGCAATGGCGTCGATGACATGCTGCGCGCGCTCTGCATCCACGGGCGACACATCGCCATAAAAAACCTGCGCCCAGTTGGCGAGCGCAACGGTGGTATCGCACCGGTCTTTGAACAGCGCGCAGATACGGGGCAGACGCCCATCGGCCAGCGCCTCAGCCGAAACACCACGCGCCTGCAATTGCGGAGCCACAAGCGCCGCCAAAGCATCGTCTGCCATGGCTTTCAGGTGCTGGGCATTCACCCAGCGCAGCTTGGCTTCATCGAACTGCGCCGCGCTGCGGCCCAGATGGTCGAGGTTGAACCACTGCAGGAACTGCTCACGGCTGAAGATTTCATCGTCGCCGTGACTCCAGCCCAGGCGCGCCAAGTAGTTCACCATGGCGTCGGGCAGATAACCTTCATCGCGGTACTGCGTGACAGGCTTGGCACCATTGCGCTTGCTCATCTTCTCGCCCTGCTCGTTCAGCACGGTAGGCAGGTGGGCATAGACCGGGGGTTCCTTGCCCAGGGCGCGGAAGATGTTGATCTGGCGTGGAGTGTTGTTCACGTGGTCGTCGCCACGGATCACGTGCGTGATCGCCATGTCGATATCGTCCACCACCACGCAGAAGTTGTAGGTGGGCGTGCCATCGGGCCGCGCGATGACCAGGTCATCCAGCTCATCGTTGCTGATCTCGATGCGGCCCTTGACCTTGTCGTCCCAGGCCACGACGCCACCCTGTGGGTTCTTGAAGCGCAGCACGGGCTGCACGCCTTCTGGAATGGCGGGCAGAGTTTTGCCAGCCTCGGGGCGCCATGTGCCGTCGTAGCGTGGCTTCTCCTTGGCAGCCATCTGCCGCTCGCGCAGCGCATCCAGCTCGGCCACGCTCATGTAGCAGGGATACACATGACCGGCAGCCTGCAACTCTGCCAGGACCGCCTTGTAACGATCCATCCGCTGCATCTGATAGAAAGGGCCTTCGTCGTGGTTCAGGCCCAACCAAGCCATGCCCTCGATGATGACGTCCACCGCCGCCTGGCTGGAGCGCTCCAGGTCGGTATCTTCAATGCGCAGAATGAAGTCCCCGCCCGTGGCGCGGGCAAACGCCCAGGGGTACAAGGCCGAGCGGATGTTGCCCAGGTGGATGAACCCTGTGGGTGAAGGAGCAAAGCGGGTGCGTACGCGGCCCGTGCTGGAAGCAGTGGTTTCAGTCATAAAAATCAATGCTGGCCCTCAACGGGGCCAGTTCTCAAGTGGGGTCAATCCATCGGGCGCAGTCAGTACTGAAACAGCATCGCCCGCTGTGCCAAAAGTCCAGCATCGCTTGCGATGGCCCTGAGGGCTGCGCAAGCCCTTGGCTACGCTTCTTGCGCGTTGGGCAAAGCAAGGCGCGAGGTGTCTTCCTCGCCTTCTTCCGCACCCACGCGCCCTTCATTCAGGCTGGCGATCCCTTCCGCCGTGATGTCGCCAGTCACATACACACCGTCAAAGCACGAGGCATCGAAGCCGACGATAGCGCTGTTGAGCGCACCCACGGCCTTCTTCATGCCATCCACATCCTGGTAGATGAGAGCGTCGCAGCCGATGGCCTGGCGAATCTCTTCCACCGTACGGCCATGGGCCACCAGTTCGCTGCTGGTGGGCATGTCGATGCCATAGACGTTGGGGTAGCGAACCGGAGGCGCCGCGCTGGCCAGGTACACCTTGCGGGCACCTGCGTCGCGGGCCATCTGCACGATCTCGCGGCTGGTCGTGCCACGCACGATGGAGTCATCCACCAGCAACACGTTGCGGCCTTTGAACTCGCTGCCAATCACATTGAGCTTCTGGCGCACCGACTTCTTGCGCACGCCCTGCCCCGGCATGATGAAGGTACGACCCACGTAACGGTTCTTGACGAAGCCTTCGCGGTACGGGACGCCGAGCAGATGCGCCAGTTGCGTAGCGCTGGGGCGGCTCGACTCGGGGATGGGAATGATCACATCGATCTCGTTGGGCGGCACCGTGGACACCACGCGCTTGGCCAAGGCTTCCCCCAGATTCAGACGCGCCTGATAGACCGAGATGCCGTCCAGCACAGAATCAGGCCGCGCGAGGTACACAAACTCAAAAATGCACGGATTGAGCTGCGGGTTCTCAGCGCACTGGCTGGCGTGAACCTGGCCATCGAGCGTGATGAAAATCGCTTCGCCCGGGTTGATATTGCGCTCGAACACGTGGGAGGTGCCTTCCAGCGCCACCGACTCGCTGCCCACCATCACGGTGCCGTCCTGGCTGCGGCCCATGGCCAGCGGGCGAATGCCGTGCGGGTCGCGGAAGGCCAACAGGCCGTGGCCTGCGATCAGCGCGATGACGGCATAGGAACCCTTGATGCGCTTGTGCACCGCACGCACGGCCGTGAAAACATCCTCGGGCTGCAGAGGCACGCCGCGCGTGGCCCGCTCGAGTTCGTGCGCAAACACGTTCAGCAGGACTTCCGAGTCACTTTCCGTATTCGTGTGGCGGTGGTCTGTCTGGAACAGCTCGGTGCGGAGTTCGCGGGCGTTCGTCAGATTACCGTTGTGCACCAGCACGATACCGAACGGAGCATTGACGTAGAAAGGCTGGGCCTCTTCTTCGCTGTAGGCGTTGCCGGCCGTGGGATAGCGCACCTGGCCCAAGCCCACATTGCCCGGCAGAGCACGCATGTTGCGCGTGCGAAAGACGTCGCGCACCATGCCCTTGGCCTTGTGCATGAAGAATTTGCGGCCCTGCTGGGTCACGATGCCAGCAGCATCTTGTCCGCGATGCTGCAGGAGCAGCAAAGCGTCATAGATCAGCTGATTGACGGGCGCAGGACTGACGACGCCGACGATTCCACACATAGTTGTATTCCATCCGTTTGCGGGAACAGCCCCGCGGTCATCCAACGGCAGCAGCTTCTGACCGCTGCCGCTTCGATCTCACGAAGGCAGATGCCTTCCAAATTCGTCCGGCAGCGCCGGCTTCAACCCCTTGAGCACCTCGGTCAAGACCGGTGCACCCTGCGACTCCTGCCACCACTGTGCTTCGTGCACGGGGGTGATACCCGCCACCACAGCCACCGCAAGCAACAAAACGAGGCCGCGCAACACACCAAAAACGGCGCCCAAGGTGCGGTCTGCCGGGCGCAGCCCCACAGCCTCCACCAGCTTCTTGGCCACCCAGGCCAGAAAACCACAGGCAAAAACCGAAGCCACAAACACCACCACGAAGCCAGCGGCGTATCGCAACGACTCACCCGACCCACCCATGGGCAACAAGGCCGCCGCATCAGCCGCAAACCACTGCGCCACAAAAAACGAGACCACCCAACCCAGTACCGACAACACTTCAAACACCAGACCGCGCCACGCACCAATCAGCATGGAGGCCAGCAACACGGCCATAAACACCCAATCCAGCGCGGCCATGGACAAATGGCAGTCCGATCGACGTTTACAGGGTGAGCACCGAAGCCGACAAGTCCAGCGCCTTGATGCGCGCCGCCGCCTTGTCTGCCTCTGCTCGATTGGTGAACGGGCCCACGCGCACACGGGTGCGCTTTCCGTCCTTCGTGTCCACCACCTGCGTGTAGGTCTTGAGACCCGCACGCTCCACCTTGGTACGCGCCTCGCGGGCCTTTTCGGCATCGGCGAAGGCCCCTACCTGAACAATGAAGCGCGCCTCCTCGGCACCGGCAGCGGCGGGCGACTCGGTGCTGCGGCCTTCCAGCAAGGCTCGGGCACGTGCCGAATCATCAGCCCGTGCAGGCTTGGGCTCTGGGGCGGGAGACGGCGCGGGAGCTGAGGGCGGCTTGGCTTCGTGTTTCACCTCAGGCTTGGCGGCTGCAGGTGCAGCTGCCGGAGGAGGAGTGGGTTTGGCGGGAGCCGGGCGAGCACTCGGCACCAGTTCTTCACCGTCCGCCAGACCATTGGCAGCGGCAGTGCGCGAAGGCGCAGGCCGCTGCGCCGCAGCCGTAGGAGCAGGCTCCTGTGTGGCGGGGGCAGCGGGCTTTACGGCGGGTGCATCAGCCACCGGCGCGGGCACCACCAGGGGCGCTACCTTGTTGCGATCCGGAATCTCGATGGGAATGTCCACGGGGATGGGCCGTGGCTGGGTATCAAACAGCAGAGGAAACCCAATGACCCCCACCAGCACCAGCACTGCGGCGCCAATCAAACGGTGCCGGGCGCGGCGGCGCATCACTTCGATGCTCTCAGCCTGGGGTGTGCGCGAGCGCTTGGACGGCTTTTCAGCCTGTTGCTGCTCACCCTGACCGGGCCACCGGAACTTGAAAAATGCCATGGACTAAGGACTCGTGAGGCGCTCAGGCGCCCAGATGTTTGGCGCGCAAGCGGGGTGTTCCGTTGATCAACACTCCACCCACCGTATAGAACGAGCCAAAGACCACGATTCTATCAGCGGGGTCTGCGGCGGCCACCGCCGCCTGCAGGGCCTGCAGCGGGTCGGCATGCAAGCTGGAGGTGACGTCTCGGCGACCGCCCGCCACCATGTGCACAGCATTCCACTTCTGCTGCAACACGGCAGCCGACTCTGCGCGCGGCGTGGGCAGGTCGGTGAAATACCAGCGGTCCACCAAAGGCCCTACCTTGGCCAGCATCGGCGCCAGGTCCTTGTCCGCCATCGCGCCAAACACCGCGTGGGTGGTAGGAAAAAACCCCATCGCATCCAGATTGGCCGTGAGCGCGGCCACGGAGTGCGGGTTGTGGGCCACGTCCAGCACCAGGGTCGGTTGCCCCGGCACGATCTGGAAGCGCCCCGGCAACTCCACCATGGCCATGCCGTTGCGCACAGCCTGGGCAGTCACAGGCAGCCGCTCACGCAATGCCTCAAAAGCCGCCAGCACGCCCGAGGCATTCACCAGCTGATTGGCCCCACGCAGAGACGGATAAGCCAGCCCGCCGTAACGCCGCCCCCGGCCAGCCCAGCTCCACTGCTGCTTGTCGCCCGAGAAATTGAAATCGCGCCCGAAACTCCACAAATCGGCGCCGATCTCCCGCGCGTGATCCACCACGCTCTGCGGGGCCATGGGGTCGCTCACGATGGCTGGGCGCCCCGTACGCATGATGCCCGCCTTCTCGCGGCCAATGCTCTCGCGGTCCGGGCCCAGAAACTCTGTGTGGTCGATGTCGATGCTGGTAATGATGGCGCAGTCGGTGTCGATCACGTTCGTGGCATCCAGGCGTCCTCCGAGGCCGACTTCGAGAATCGCCACATCCAGCAAGGCATGGCTCATCAAGCGCAAGATGGCCAGGGTGGTGAACTCAAAATACGTGAGCGAGACCTCATTGCCGTTCTGAATTCTGGCGGCCTCCACCGCCTCAAAATGCGGCGCCAAATCGGCCGCCGAGACGATTTCTCCATGCACCCGGCAGCGCTCTTCAAAGTGCACCAGATGCGGCGAGGTGTACACGCCGGTGCGATAACCTGCCTGCAGCGCCACTGCTTCCAGCATGGCGCAGGTCGATCCTTTGCCGTTGGTGCCCGCCACCGTGATCACCGGGCACTCGAACCGCAGTGCCATGCGGCGGGCGACTTCCGCGACCCGGTCCAGGCCCATATCGATATTGCGGGGGTGCAGCTGCTCGCAGTGGCGCAGCCAGCCTTCCAGTGTGTGGGGTTTGGTTTGCATACAGCCCGGGATTGTCGCCGAGCCCACATTCACCCCGGCAATTTCGAGGATGATGCGCGGCATGAACACCGTCATCACCGTCTACGGCATCCCCAACTGCGATACCGTCAAAAAATCCCGCGCCTGGTTTGCCGAACAAGGGCTGGATATCCAGTTTCATGATTTCAAGAAGCAGGGTGTTCCTGCCGACCTGCTCCCTGGCTGGCTGAAAGCGGTCGGCTGGCAAAAGCTCGTCAACCGCCAGGGGACTACCTGGCGCAAGCTGGACGCAGCCACCCAGGCATCGGTGCAGGACGACGCGAGCGCCTGCGCATTGGTGCAGCAACAACCCAGCGTGATCAAGCGCCCCGTGGTGCAGTGGCAGGACGCCCAAGGCCTGCATGTCACGGTCGGATTTGTGCCGGACCAGTGGCCCGTCGGGCCCAATCGCGCATCCAAAGGCTGACTTCGGACGAGGAACGCGGGAAAATCGCACAAATCTTTACGCAGATTTACGGCGTCCGGGCCCCGAATTGACCTTGCGGGCCTAAACTTTTCTTCAGTCTGGTGCGTTATGTACCGACCCGAAAGGAGTTTCTCCATGAAAAAGATCGTGATTTTTTCTGCCCTGGCAGCTGTCGCTGTCGTGGCCAGCGCACAGGAACAAGGCCGTGTGCTGTCTGCCACGCCCATCATTCAGCAGGTCGGCGTTCCGCAGCAGGTGTGTGGCAATGAGACCGTGTACAGCGGCAACCGCACGACGGGCGCTGGCGCAGTGATCGGCGCCATTGCCGGTGGCGCAGTGGGCAACACCATCGGCAAGGGCAGCGGCCGCGCCGCAGCCACCGCCATCGGGGTTCTAGGGGGCGCCGTGGTGGGTAACCAGATCGAGGGCAACGGCCAGCCGCAGTACCAAAATGTGCAGCGCTGCACCACCGAGACCTACTACGAAAACCGCACCGTGGGCTACAACGTGGTGTATGAATACGCTGGCCGCCAGTACACCACGCGCACCCAGAACGATCCAGGCCGCTGGATCCCCGTGAACGTGCAGCCCACTGGCCAGACCTATTCCACACAGCCCGACCCGTATGCCGCCCAGGGCGTGTACAGCCAGCCGGGGGTGGTGACCTCCACCTACCCTGTGCAGCCGGTGTACCAGGCGCCCCCCACCTATGTGACGCCTCCGGTGACGGTGATTGAGTATGGCTACGACAGCGGTCGCCCCTACTACCCGCACCACCGCAACCCCTACTGGCGTTGAGCGCAGGCAGCCAAGCTGCGCAGCCCAGTGAACAAAGAGCCCTCCGGGGCTCTTTTTCTTGGTGCGTGCGATCAAGTGCGCGGATTTCGTGGCAGCGCTCCGTCCGGGGCGTCAGCACCCTGCCCTAAAATCGCGGGTTTCCTCCATTCCTACCCGCGCATCCATGACCACCGAAAAAATCGACGGCGTGTCCGTCACCACCCAGGCCAATGTGTACTTTGACGGCAAGTGCGTGAGCCACGGCATCACCTTCCCGGACGGCACGAAGAAATCGGTGGGCGTGGTGCTGCCCGCAACGCTTACGTTCAACACCGGCGCGCCTGAAATCATGGAATGCGTGGCAGGCTCGTGCGAATACAAGCTGGCAGGCGCCGATGCATGGGTGAAATCGTCCGCAGGCGAGAAGTTCAGCGTGCCCGGCAACTCCAAGTTCGACATCCGCGTGACCGAGGCCTATCACTACATCTGCCATTTCGGCTGAGATGTTCGAGCTGAAATTTGATTGATTTTGGCCTCTGGCGCTAGTCCACAATGCGCTGGCAGCTATCATTTTTGAAGAAAACTCCATGGCAACCATCCTCCAGAACCTCCCCCTCGGCCAGAAGGTCGGCATCGCGTTTTCCGGCGGCCTGGACACCAGCGCCGCGCTGCGCTGGATGAAGAACAAGGGCGCCCTGCCCTACGCCTACACGGCCAACCTGGGCCAGCCCGACGAGCCCGACTACGACGCGATTCCGCGCAAGGCCATGGAATACGGCGCCGAGAAGGCCCGCCTGATCGACTGCCGCACGCAGCTCGCCCACGAAGGCATCGCCGCGCTGCAGGCCGGCGCTTTCCACGTGCGCACCGCTGGTGCCACCTACTTCAACACCACGCCCCTGGGCCGCGCCGTGACCGGCACCATGCTGGTGGCCGCGATGAAGGAAGACGACGTCAACATCTGGGGCGACGGCTCGACCTTCAAGGGCAACGACATCGAGCGCTTCTACCGCTACGGCCTGCTGACCAACCCGTCCCTCAAGATCTATAAGCCCTGGCTCGACCAGCTGTTCATCGACGAACTGGGCGGCCGCGCCGAAATGTCGGCCTTCATGACGAAGGAAGGCTTCGGCTACAAGATGAGCGCCGAAAAGGCCTACAGCACCGACAGCAACATGCTGGGCGCCACGCACGAGGCGAAAGACCTGGAGTTCCTCAACAGCGGCATCCGCATCGTGAACCCCATCATGGGCGTCGCCTTCTGGAAGGATGACGTGGTCGTCAAGGCCGAGGAAGTCTCGGTGCGCTTCGAAGAAGGCCAGCCCGTGGCCCTGAATGGCGTCGAGTTCAACGACCCGGTGGAGCTGTTCCTGGAGGCTAACCGCATCGGCGGCCGCCATGGTCTGGGCATGTGCGACCAGATCGAGAACCGCATCATCGAAGCCAAGAGCCGCGGCATCTACGAGGCCCCCGGCCTGGCGCTGCTGCACATTGCCTACGAGCGCCTGGTGAGTGGTATCCACAACGAAGACACCATCGAGCAGTACCGTGTGAACGGCCTCAAGCTCGGCCGCCTGCTGTACCAGGGCCGCTGGTTCGACCCCCAGGCGATCATGCTGCGCGAAACCGCACAGCGCTGGGTGGCGCGCGCCGTGACCGGCACCGTGACGCTGGAGCTGCGCCGCGGCAACGACTATTCCATCCTCAACACCGAGTCGCCCAACCTGACCTACGCGCCCGAACGCCTGTCGATGGAAAAGGTGGAGGACGCGCCGTTCAGCCCGTTGGACCGCATCGGCCAGCTGACCATGCGCAACCTGGACATCGTGGACACGCGCGACAAGCTGGGCGTGTACTCGCGCGCTGGCCTGCTGTCGCTGGGAGGCAATGCCGCCCTGGCCCAGCTGGAAAACGACCGCAAGTAAACCCTGAAGAAGCCCTCAGCTGCCAGAAGTCTCCTGGGTGCCGCCGGGAGCACCTTGGCAGTTCTTTCGGGATGAAAATGGCTGGTAGCGCTAGTGCAATATGCCTCAGCAGCTATCAATCAATGAGTAAAGCCACCCCATGGGATGGTTTTTTTCATTGCCGCATCAGAGCAGGCGCTACCCATGCACGCCCGAGGCACAAGGGCCGCAAAACATTTCGCGCGCTACACCACCACCGGCTCGGGCTCCAGCCGGATGCCAAAGCGCTCGTACACGCTGGTCTGGATGGCCTTGGCCAGGGTCATCACCTCGCCCCCCGTCACACTCTCGGCCCCCCGCCCCCGGTTGACCAGAACCAGGGCCTGCTTTTCGTACACCCCAGCCTTGCCGATGGATTTGCCCTTCCACCCGCAGGCATCAATCAGCCAGCCCGCCGCCAGCTTGATGCTGCCGTCCGGCATGGGGTAGTGCACGATCTTGGGCTCGCGGGCGATGATGTCGGCGCACTGGTCGGGCGATACAGTAGGGTTCTTGAAGAAGCTACCTGCATTACCCACCACGGCAGGGTCGGGCAGCTTGGCGCGGCGAATGTCGCAGATCCAGTCAAAAATCTGCTGGGCACTGGGGTGCTCCACCCCCGCCTCGGCGCGGCGGCGCTCCAGGTCCAGGTAGCCCAGCACCGGCTTCCAGGGTTTAGGCAGACGAAAGCGCACGTGGGTGATCACCGCCCGGCCGGCCAGCCCCATGCCGCGCGGCAGCCCGCTGCCGTCCTGCGCCTCAGAAGGGGCGTGCTTGAAGACCGAATCGCGATAGCCGAAGCCGCATTGCGCGGCATCCAGGCTGAACGACTGGCCCGAGGCCAGATCGATGGCGTCGAGCGACTCGAAGCGGTCCTGCAGCTCGACGCCATAGGCGCCAATGTTCTGGACGGGCGATGCCCCGACGGTGCCCGGGATCAGGGCCAGGTTCTCCAGACCGGGATAGCCATGCGCCAACGTCCAGGCCACGGCGTCGTGCCAGACCTCGCCAGCACCCGCCTCCACGATCCAGGCCTTGGGCGTTTCCTCAACCAGGCGCAGGCCCTTGATTTCCATCTTGAGCACGACGGGCTTCACATCGCCCGTCAGGATGATGTTGCTGCCCCCGCCCAGCACAAACTTGGGTGCGGGTGCCAGTTCCGGGTCGGCCAGCACAGCCAGCAGGTCATCCACTGAACGCACACGCACCAGGGTCTGGGCGCGTGCAGCAATGCCGAAGGTGTTGCAGGGCTGTAAAGGGGCGTTTTTCTCGACTACCATTGGCCCGATTGTCGCACCGGCCCCTGCTGGCGGCCTGCGAGCCACCTTTGTTTCCCGAGATTGATTGAGACCCACCATGCCATCTTTTGACACCGTCTGCGAAGCCAACCTGGTTGAAGTGAAGAACGCCGTCGAGAACACCGCGAAAGAGATCGCCACCCGCTTCGACTTCAAGGGCACCGCCGCCAGCATCGAGATCAAGGACAAGGACATCACGCTGATCGGCGACGCCGATTTCCAGCTCACGCAGATCGAAGACGTGCTGCGCAATAAGCTCACCAAACGCAATGTGGACGTGCGTTTTCTGGACATGGGCGACGTGCAGAAAATGGGCGGTGACAAGGTCAAGCAGGTCATCAAGGTGCGCAACGGCATCGAGAGCGAGTTGGCCAAGAAGATCCAGAAGCTGCTCAAGGAAAGCAAGCTCAAGGTGCAAGGCGCCATCCAGGAAGACAAAGTGCGCGTGACCGGCGCCAAGCGCGACGACCTGCAGGCCGCCATGGCCCTGATCCGCAAGGACGTGACGGACGTACCGCTGTCATTCGACAACTTCCGCGACTGATATGAAGCAACACCCCCCTGAGGCCTTGCGGGCCTTCCCCCCGCTCTCGCAGGGGCTGCGCCGTTATCAGCGCCCCGTCGCCCTGTGCATCGGGTTGCTGCTGGCCCCCGCATGGGCGCAGGCGCAGGCCGTGGCGCTGGCGGGCGTGCTGGGCAGCAAGGCACTGCTGGTGGTGAACGCCAGCCCGCCCAAGGCGGTGGGCGCGGGGGACGAATTCCAGGGGGTGAAAGTCATCGCTGTCGCCAAGGACGAGGCCACTGTCGAGATCCAGGGCGTGCGGCGCACGCTGCGGCTGGGCGAGGCGCCCGTGAGCGTGGGCGGACGCAGTGGCAGCGGCAAGCGCATTCAGCTGGTGGCTGACGGCCGCGGGCATTTTGTGAACAGCGGCACCATCAACGGTCAGGTCATGCAGTACATGGTGGACACCGGGGCGTCCACCGTCGCCATCGGGCGGCCCGATGCAGAGCGCATGGGCCTCAACTACCAAACCGGCCAGCCGGTGCGCGTGAACACCGCCAATGGTGTCGCCCAGGGCTGGCGCATGAAGCTCGACTCCATCCGCATTGGCGACGTCGAAGTCTTTGGGGTGGAGGCCATCATCACCTCGCAGCCCATGCCTTACGTGCTGCTGGGCAACAGCTTCCTGAACGAGTTCCAGATGACCCGCACCAACGACCAGATGGTCCTGGAAAAGCGCCACTGAGGCCTGTACACCCGCATGTCTGCACACCCATCCTCCACCCACGCGCACTCCGAAGGGGAGTACGAGGACCTGCTCAGCCTCTGGTCCGACCTGGAGTCAGCCCTGTCGGTGCTGCTGAGCCGGCCGCTGCAGGTGCAGGACTTTCCGGGCAAGGTGCGGCAGTTCGATGCCTGGCTGCAGGACCTGGTGGCGCACGACATCGACGCGGCGCTGTACCTGATGTTCCAGCACGCGTCCACATCGACCGTGGGTTACAGCGCATCGCACGCACTGGTGTGTGGCACGCTGTGCCACATCATGGCGCTGGAGCTCAAGCTGCCGCAGCGCGAGCGGGACAGCCTGGTGCGGGCTGCGCTCACCATGAACATCGGCATGACGGCGCTGCAGGACGAACTGGCCGTGCAGCGCGAACGCCCCACGGCCGAGCAGCAGGAGGCCATCAAGAGCCACCCCGAAGACAGCATGCTGCTGCTGGAGCGCCTGTTCATCAACGATCAACTCTGGCTGGATGTGGTGGGGCAACACCATGCCAGCATTGCAGAGCGCGTCCCCCTGGCACACCAGGAGCCGATCGACCGGCTCACCCGCGTCCTCGGCACCATTGACCGCTATGCCGCCATGATCAGCCCGCGCAAATCCCGCGCCGGGCGCAGCGCCACCGACTCGGTGCGCGCCATCGTGGGACAAGAGGTGGACCAGCGCGACGAGGTCAGCTACACGCTGGTGCGCTCCATCGGCCTGTGCCCCCCGGGCACCTTCGTCAAGCTGGACAACGGCGAAACCGCCATCGTGCTGCGCCGTAGCGACAAGGCCAACCACCCGCTGGTGGCCAGTCTGCTGGACAACACCGGCAACCACCGCAGCCAGCCCAGCCTGTACCAGACCGCCAGCGGCAAGCCACGCATCCAGTCGGCCCTGGCGCGGTCGGCCGTGAGCCTGGAGCTGAACCACCGCACCATGGTGCGGCTGGGGCTGTATGCCGCACAGCACAGCGCGGGGCTGCGCGGGCTGGTGACAGCGCCCGGCGCGCTCTGACGCAGGGCACGCGCCCAAACCGGGCGCGTGGCTACATCAGTGTTTCGCCTTGGCCTTTGCTTTCGGCTTTGCTTTGGCGCTCTCTTCACCCTCGACAGGTTTCGCCTTTTTGCTGCCCAGGCGCGATTCCGTACCCGCAATCAGGCGCTGGATATTTTCGCGGTGGCGCCAAGCCAGCAACAGCGCCATGACCACGATCGAGGCTGCAATCGTGCCCTCGGCATACCAGACCACGCCATCCACCATCAGGTAGTACACCGGGGCAAACGCAGCGGCCACCAGCGAGGCCAGCGACGAGTAGCGGAAGAAGAACGCAATGATGAGCCAGGTGGCCGCCGTGGCCAGACCCAGCCAACCGCTGATGCCCACCAGCACGCCCAGTGCCGTCGCCACGCCCTTGCCGCCCTGAAACCGGAAGAACACCGGCCACAGGTGCCCCAAGAAAGCAGCCAGTCCCACCAGCGCCACAGTGCCGTCCTCCAGCCCATAGGGGTGGCCAAACCACATCACCAACGCCACCGGCAGCCAGCCCTTCATTGCGTCCAGCAGCAGGGTCACGATGGCCGCTGCCTTGCTGCCCGAGCGCAGCACATTGGTGGCGCCGGGATTCTTGCTGCCATAGGTGCGCGGATCGCTCAGGCCCATGACGCGCGTCACGATGACGGCAAACGACAGCGAGCCCAACAGGTAGGCGGCCACAGTGGCAAGAACGGGATAGACGGCGGTCAAAGCAACTCCTTGGAAATCTAATGGTCAGCCTTCTGAGGGGCTGAATCGCGCGGCGACCTATTCTGCCAGCGCGCACTGCACCGGCTTGGCGCCCAGCAGTTGCACGCACACCTGCGGGTCCAGCTGCACCAGAAAGCCCCGGCGCCCGCCATTGATGGCAATGCGGGGCAGCGCGAGGATGGTTTCTTCGATATAGACCGGCATGGTGCGCCGCGTGCCAAACGGGGACGTGCCGCCCACCAGGTAGCCGCTGTGCCGGTTGGCCACCTCGGGCGCGCACGGCTCGACCGACTTGGCGCCGATCTGGCGCGCGAGGTTCTTGGTGGAGACCTTGCGGTTGCCATGCATCAGCACCAGCAGTGGCTTGGCGTCCTGGTCTTGCATGACAAGGGTCTTGACCACGGTGTAGGGGTCCAGACCCAGCACCTCGGCGCTGTGCATGGCGCCGCCGTGCTCCAGGTACTCATACGGATGTTCGGTGAAAGCCACCTTGTTCGCCTTGAGCAGCTGGGTGGCTTGGGTCTCGGAAACGTGTTCTTTCTTGGCCATGGTCTGGTGCGGATAGGGCACCGATGGTATCCGTATCCAAATGTGAGCATTCTGGAGTCTGCGGCAATTTGTCAGAACACCGTGGCAGGCGCTGCAGCGGCCTTGCGGCGTCGCCCCACCTTGCGCTTGCCGTATTCCTCGATGGCGAGCACCAGCGCCTGCGTGAACTGCTGCACCAGCGTGGACTGAATGCGCCCCTCGGCTGCCAGCACCTGCAGGCGGCGCTGCTGCAGCTGCGCTTCGTCAAACGGGCGGGCAGCCAGCAGGCCCGCCTCCACCCAGCGCGCCGCCGTGAGGTAGCTGGCCAGCACCACGTCCTGCCCGCTCAGCAGCGGCAGCAGGGCCGACGAGAAATTGCTCTCCACGGCGGGCATGTAGCGCAGCCCCTGCACCGCACAGCTCAGGTCAAACAGCTGCCGCCCGGTGGTGTTGGCGGCGCCCAGCAGCAGCGGGTAGCGCACCACATCGGCCACGCGCACGCTGCGCTGACGCGCCAGCGGGTGCTGCGCGGGCATGACGGCATAGATGGGTGCGATGGCCGAGTGCAGCACCTGCAGGCCTTTCTCTGGCGCCGTGCTGTACTTCAGCGCCAGATCCGCCTCGCCGCGCAGCACCAGGGCCGACACCTCTTGCGGCACGGCCACCTGCAACTGCAGCTGCACCTGCGGGTGCGCCTGCCGAAACCCCGCCATGACCAGCGGCATGAACGCTGCCGCAAACCCTTCGGTACACGCCAGCCGCACCCGCAGGGCACCTTGGGCGGACAGATCCTGCAATTGCTCGACCAGCTCCAACGCCTGCGCGTCGTGCGCGCTGGCGTGGGCCAGCAGCCGGGTGCCAGCCTCGGTCAGCGTCATGCCCCGGGCCTGGCGCTCGAACAGCACCACGCCCAGGCTGTCTTCCAGCTTGCCCAGCTGGCGGCTCACCGCCGAAGCGGCCACATGCAGGCGCTGCGCCGCCTGGTTGACGGAGCCGGTGCGCGCCACCTCCAGAAAGTAGCGCAAGGGCAGGCTGAGCAGTGAAATGGCCATGGTTGTTGAAATCACAAAAAGGCAAAGGTCAGTTGCCAAATCTCTATTCCAAGCAATGGTAAACCAGCATCCATCTTGCATGGCTTGAGGCTCCAATTCACCCATGCCCTGGCACGGGCGCCGCATGGCCTCATGGAGCCACGCGCCTGCTGCCGGGGCCCTACCACCGGAGTCCGCATGAAACGCCTTGTTCGAGCCACCTTCCTGTCTACCACCCTGGCAGTGTTCGCCGGCCATGCCAGTCTGGCCTCAGCCCAGACTACACCCCCTGCCGATGCCTGGCCCCAGCGTCCGGTGCGCATGGTGGTGCCCTTCCCGCCCGGCGGCGGCACCGACGTGGTGGCACGTGCGCTGGCACAGAAGCTGGCTGGCCGCCTGGGCACGGCGGTGGTGATCGACAACAAGCCGGGCGCCTCTACCATCATCGGCACCGAAGCCGTGGTGCGCGCCGACCCGGACGGCTACACGCTGCTGGTCTCGGGCTCCACCAGCTACACGGTCAACCCGGCGCTGCGCAGCAAGCTGCCCTATGACCCGGCCAAGGACCTGGTGCCCGTAGCCACCGTGGCCCGGGCGCCGCTGGTGCTGGTCGTCAGCGCCGGCGCGCCGTACAAAGAACTGAATGCGCTGATCGCGGCGGCCAAGGCCAAGCCCAAGAGCATCCACTACGCCACCTTCGGCTCGGGCTCCGGTCCGCACCTGGCAGGCGCGCTGCTGGAGCAGGCGGCTGGGATCCAACTGCAGGACGTGCCTTACCGGGGCAGCAGCCAGTCGCTGATCGCCCTCATGGGCGGTGAAATCCAGTTGGGCATCGACACCGTGGCCGCTGCGGCGCCGCAGGTGAAGGCCGGCAAGCTGCGCGCCCTGGCCATTGCTGGCAAGTCGCGCTCCAGCATGCTGCCGGGGGTGCCCACGGTGGAGGAACTCAAGCTGCCCGACGCCGTGTTCGACGCGTGGTACGCCATCGCCGCCCCCGCCAAGACACCACCATCCGTCATCCGCAAGCTGGTGACCGAGGTGGAAGCCGTCACCCGCGACAGTGGCCTGCAGGAACAGATGCGCACCCAGGGCATGGAACCCGTGCACCTGGGCCCCGTGGCCACGCGCGCCATGATCGATGACGAGATCGGCCGCTACCGCGCGCTGGCCCACCGCGCCAAGATCGTGGTGGATTGAAGAACACATGAACAGGACCTGCACGATGAACCGCCAACAGCTCATTCAAAACGTCCAGCGCTACTTTGACGAAGGCCGCTTTGCCACCGACCTGCGCCGCCGTGTGGCCTGGTGCACCGAAAGCGACACCGGCAAGGTGCCGCCCGAACTGCGCGCCTACCTCACCGACGAAATGGTGCCCTGGCTCACGCCTCTGGGTTTTGAGTGCGAGGTGCTCGACAACCCCTCGCCGCAAGGCGGCCCCTTCTTGGTGGCACGCCGCGTTGAAGACCCTGCGCTGCCCACCGTGCTCACCTACGGCCACGGCGACGTGGTCAACGGGCAGGACGCGCAATGGCGCGAGGGCCTTTCGCCCTGGGAGCTGACCATAGAAGGCGAGCGCTGGTACGGCCGGGGCGCGGCCGATAACAAAGGCCAGCACACCGTGAGCCTGGCCGCACTGGCCCACACCATCGAGGCCCGGGGCGGCCGCCTGGGCTACAACGTGACGCTGCTCATGGAGATGGGCGAAGAGGCAGGCTCGCCCGGCCTGGCCGCCTTCTGCGAGCAACACCGCGATGCATTGAAGGCCGACCTGTTCGTGGCCAGCGACGGCCCCCGTGTGAATGCGGGCCACCCCACCCTCTTTCTGGGGTCGCGCGGTGCGATCAATTTCTCGCTCGCCGTGCGCAGCCGCGACAAGGCCTATCACTCGGGCAACTGGGGCGGCGTGCTGGCCAACCCGGCCACGGTGCTCACGCACGCACTGGCCACGCTGGTGGATGCCAAGGGTCGCATCCTCGTCAAAGGACTGCTGCCACCTGCGGTGCCCGACAAGCTGCGCACTGCCCTCAAAGACGTGGTGATTGGCACCGGAGCCGATGACCCCGCGCTCACCCCCGGCTGGGGCGAGCCCGGCCTCACCCCAGCCGAGCAGCTGGTGGGCTGGAACACGCTGGAACTGCTGGCGCTGGGCGCGGGCAACGCGCAGCGGCCCATCAATGCCATCCCTGCACAGGCCGTAGCGCATTGCCAGCTGCGCTTTGTGGTGGGCACCGATTGGCAGAACGTGCAGGCCACGCTGCGCGAGCACCTGGACGCGCATGGCTTCAACCAAGTCGAAATCACCATGGGCATGCACTGCGGCGCCACGCGGCTCGATCTGCACAACCCCTGGGTGGACTGGACGATGGCCTCGCTGCAGGCCAGCGCCGGTCAGCCGGCCACGCTGCTGCCCAACCTGGCAGGCTCGCTGCCCAACGACATCTTTGCCGACCAGCTGGGCCTGCCCACGCTGTGGGTGCCCCACTCGTACCCTGCCTGCGCCCAACATGCGCCCAACGAGCATTTGCTGGCACCCGTGGCCCGCGAAGGTTTGGCGGTGATGGCCGGGTTGTTCTGGGACCTGGGCGAGCCCCAAGGGACGCCGTGGACGGAAGGGCGCACCGCCCGGCAAGAGGCGACGGCCTGACGGCTGTGCCCGACGATTCGTCAATAAACAAAGGGGCTCTGCTGGGCCCCTTTGTTTTGCTCTTGCAGAGTCACAGGGCCATGCCCTGCCTCGGTCACAAAGCAGGGTCGCGCAGCTCCCAGCGGATCACGTCGATGGCCTTCAGCACCTCGGGCGAGAGAGTCGTACCCCAGGCATTCAGGTCTTCCTCCAGCTGCGCCACCGACGTCACGCCGATGATGGTGCTGGCCACCTGCCACTTGGTGTAGCAGAACGCCAGCGCCATCTGGGTAGGCGTCATGCCGTTGGCGCGGGCCAGCGCGTTGTAGCGGCGCGATGCCTCCAGCGCCTCGGGGCGGCCCCAGCGCTGTTTGCGCACGGATTCATACGATGCAATGCGCGCGCCCTGCGGGGCATTGGGTCCGGTGATGCCGCTTTCGTCGTACTTGCCGGTCAGCAGGCCAAAGCCCAGGGGCGAATAGGCCAGCAGCGACACATCCAGGCGGTGGCAGGTTTCATCCAGCCCGTTTTCCCAGGTGCGGTTGATGAGGCAGTACGGGTTCTGCACGGTGGCGACACGCGGCAGGCCATGCTGCTCGGCCAGACGCACGAACTCGTGCACGCCAAAAGGGGTTTCGTTGGACAGGCCGATGTAGCGCACCTTGCCCGCCTTCACCAGCCCGGCCAGCGCTTCCAGCTGCTCGCGGATGGGGGTTTGCGACGTTTCCTTGGCGGGGTCGTAATACAGATTGCCAAACGCGGGCACATGGCGCTCGGGCCAGTGGATCTGGTAGAGGTCGATCACATCGGTCTGCAGGCGGCGCAGGCTGCCTTCGCACGACGCCACGATATCGGCCGCCGTCATGCCCTTGCCCTCGCGCACCCAGGGCATGCCGCGCGATGGGCCCGCCACCTTGGTGGCCACCACCAGCTTCTGGCGCGCGCCGGGGTTCTTGGCAAACCAGTTGCCGATGATGGTTTCAGTCGCGCCAAAGGTCTCGGCCCGGGCGGGCACAGCGTACATCTCGGCCGTGTCGATGAAGTTCACGCCGCGCGCAAGCGACTGGCTCAGGATGGCATGCGAGTCGGCCTCATTGACCTGCTCGCCGAAGGTCATGGTGCCCAGGCAAATGGGGGTGACAAGCAGGTCACTCTGACCCAAGCGGACGGTGTTCATGCGGTGAAGGCTCCAGATGGTGGAAAAGGAAACAGGGCCTACTGCGACCCCGGCTGACGATGGTACAAGCGATCGCCAAAACCTGCCGGGCGCCGGACTCCTTGGTGACACCGCAGGGCGCCCCGCCAGCGCGGCGGCAACGTAACATTGGCACAGCATGTACCAAGTTCTCACCCCTTCGCGCAGCAGCACACTGGCGCTGCGGCACCTCAACTACCACGTCCGCCACTGGGGCCCAGAGCACAGCGACCTGCCCACGCTGGTGCTCCTGCACGGCTGGATGGACGTCAGTGCCTCCTACCAGTTCACGGTGGATGCGCTGCGCCAGCCGCGCCGCATCATCGCGCCGGACTGGCGCGGCTTCGGCCTGACCACCGGGGCACCGGTGGACCACTATGTGTTTGCCGACTACCTGGCCGACCTGGACCTGCTGCTGGACCACTACGCGCCCGGCGAAGCCATCGACCTGGTGGGCCACAGCATGGGCGGCAACGTGGCCATGATGTATGGCGGCGTGCGGCCCGAGCGGGTGCGCAAGCTTGTCAACCTCGAAGGCTTTGGCCTGCCCGCCACACGCCCCGCGCAGGCGCCCACGCGCTACGCGCAATGGATCGACGAAATCAAGCAGCTGCACCAGGGCACCAAGGAACTCAAGACCTATGACAGCGCCGACGGTGTGGCCCACCGCCTGATGAAGACCAACCCCCGCCTGTCCGAAGACAAGGCCCAATGGCTGGCCCAGCACTGGGCGCGGCCCAACGCTCAGGGACAGTGGGAAATCCTGGGCGACCCCGCCCACAAGATCACCAGCGCGCAGCTGTACCGCGCGGACGAGGCGCTGGCCATCTACGAACGCATAACCGCACCCGTGCTGGCCATCGAGGCCAGCGGCGACAGCCTGGGCCAGTGGTGGAACGGCCGGTACACCCTGGACGAATACCACCAGCGCCTGACCCATGTGCGCACCTGCAGCACGGCCGTTGTGCAAGACGCAGGCCACATGCTGCACCACGATCAGCCCGAGCAGGTGGCGCAGCTGATCGAAGCGTTTTTGGATGCTGCCTGAGGCAATTTGACGCCCTAGCGCCTCCAAGCGCTAGTGGATATTGCCTGAGCAGCTATCATTTTTGATATTCACCCGGCAGATTGCCCGCCGGGCTCCACGCGCCGCTGCAGCGACCGCCCCGCGCAAAGGGCATTGCCGGGGCACTTAGAGCCTGTTCAAAGTCTTTTGGAGATCGCATTGGAGCGCAATCGGGATGAGTGGATGCTTCGGATGCGCCGCATGGGCTCATGCCCATGCAAGCAGCCGGGGCGCCAACACTCCAAGTTCATCGGCCCGATTTCGCTCCAACCCTTCGGGCAAGTGCCTTGCCGGGCGGTTTGCTGCGTTGCGGCGCTTGTGGATAGCCGAGCTATCCACGGCGCACCGCGCCTTGCATCCCATCCCGGCAAGGGACTTGTGAGACTCCAAAAAGACTTTGAACAGGCTCTTATCCTTCCCATGAGAAAATCGCGGGTTATTCCACAGAACACGCAGGACAAGAATCATGGACGCAGAACGCATCAACCTCATCGGCACCACCCTCGAAGACCTGGCTCAGCGCACCGCTGAGTTACGGAGGTATCTTTGACTTCGATGCCAAGTTCGAACGCCTGCGCACGGTAAACGCATCGCTGGAAGACCCCGCGGTCTGGAACGACCCCAAGAAGGCCCAGGAGCTGGGCAAGGAACAGAAGTCGCTCTCCAGCGTGGTGGTGACGCTCGACAAGCTCACCCGTGAGCTGGCCGACAACGCCGAGCTGTACGAGATGAGCAAGGAGGAAGGCGACGAGGCCGGCCTCATCACCATCGAGGCCGAGGCCGCCAAGCTCAAGCCGCTGATCGAGGAGCTGGAGTTCCGCCGCATGTTCCGCAATGAGGCCGACCCGCTCAACTGCTTTGTGGACATCCAGGCCGGCGCCGGTGGCACCGAGGCCTGCGACTGGGCCAGCATGCTGCTGCGCCAGTACCTCAAGTACGCCGAGCGCAAGGGCTTCAAGGCCACGGTCGAAGAAGAAACCCCGGGCGACGTGGCCGGCATCAAGAGCGCCACGATCAAGATCGAGGGTGAATACGCCTTCGGCCTGCTGCGCACCGAAACCGGAGTGCACCGCCTGGTGCGCAAGAGCCCGTTCGACAGCTCCGGCGGCCGCCACACTTCGTTTGCGTCGCTGTTCGTCTACCCCGAGATCGACGACTCCATCGAGATCAACATCAACCCGGCCGACGTGCGCACCGACACCTTCCGCGCATCGGGCGCGGGCGGCCAGCACATCAACAAGACCGACTCGGCCGTGCGCCTGACGCACATTCCCACCGGCATCGTGGTGCAGTGCCAGGACGGCCGCAGCCAGCACAGCAACCGCGACGTGGCGTGGCAGCGCCTGCGCAGCCGCCTGTATGACTTCGAAATGCGCAAGCGCATGGAAGAGCAGCAAAAGCTGGAAGACACCAAGACCGATGTGGGCTGGGGCCACCAGATCCGCAGCTACGTGCTGGACAACAGCCGCATCAAGGACCTGCGCACCAACGTCGAAATCTCGGCCACGCAAAAGGTGCTGGACGGCGACCTGGACGCCTTCATCGAAGCTTCGTTGAAGCAAGGCGTCTGAGCGATGCGGATGCGCACCGACGCCATCATCTTCGACATGGACGGCACCATGATCGACTCGATGCCCTGGCACGCCCAGGCATGGGTCGAGTTTGCTCGCCGCCGGGGCATGGACATCGACGTGCCCGACCTCATGGCGCGCACCACGGGCCGCAATGGCACCGAGTGCATCGTGGAACTGCTGGGCCGCCCTGTGTCGCAGGACGAGGCCGACGCGCTCACGCACGAAAAAGAAACCATCTACCGCGAGCTATTCGCCCCACGCTTCTCCGAAGTGGCCGGGTTTCGCCAGTTCGCGGCGCAGGTGCGTGCCCGTGGCCTCAAGGTGGCCGTGGGCACGGCGGGCGACATTGGCAACGTGGAATTCGCCCTGGGCCACCTCGGCCTGGAGCCCGCGCCGCAGGCCATCGTGCGCGGCGACGAGGGCCTGCCTGGCAAGCCCCAGCCCGCCATTTTTCTCGAAGCCGCGCGCCGCATTGCAGCCGACCCGGCGCACTGCATCGTTTTTGAAGATGCACCCTTTGGCATCGAGGCCGCACGCCGCGCAGGCATGCGCGCCGTGGCCATCTGCAGCACCCACACGCCCGAACAACTGGCCGGGCCCCATGTGCTGGCCGCCGTGCGCGACTACACCGAACTCATGAACACCGACTTTCTGGAGAGCATCCATGTTGCAACTGCATAAAGCCGACGGAAGCGGAGACGGCGCGGCCCCGGCCATCGCCATCCGCCGCGAGGACTACACCGCCCCCGCCTACTGGATCGACAGCGTCGAGCTGACCTTCGACCTGGACCCGGCCAAGACGCGCGTGCTCAACCGCATGACGCTGCGTCGCAATCCCGACGTGGCCGCGCAGCCGCTCAAGCTCGACGGTGACGACCTGAACCTGGCGCGCGTGCTGGTCAACGGCCAGGGCACATCGTTCAAGATGGAAGGCACCCGCCTGGTGCTGGAGAACCTGCCCGAAGGCTCCGAGCCCTTCGCGCTGGAGATCTTCACCACCTGCTGCCCCGCCAAGAACACGCAGCTCATGGGCCTGTACGTGAGCCAAGGCACCTTCTTCACGCAGTGCGAGGCCGAGGGCTTCCGCCGCATCACCTACTTCCTGGACCGGCCCGATGTGATGGCCAGCTACACCGTCACACTGCGCGCCGACAAGGCCCAGTACCCGGTGCTGCTGAGCAACGGCAATCTGGTGGACAGTGGCGACCTGGAAGACGGCCGCCACTTTGCGAAGTGGGTCGACCCGCACAAGAAGCCCTGCTACCTGTTCGCTCTGGTTGCGGGCAAGCTGGTGGCCCGCGAGCAGAAGATCAAGAGCCGCTCGGGCACCGACCACCTGCTCCAGGTCTACGTGCGTCCGGGCGACTTGGGCAAGACCGAACATGCCATGAACTCGCTGATGTACAGCGTGGCCTGGGACGAAGCCCGCTTCGGCCTGCCGCTGGACCTGGAGCGCTTCATGATCGTCGCCACCAGCGACTTCAACATGGGCGCCATGGAGAACAAGGGCCTGAACATCTTCAACACGAAGTACGTTCTGGCCAGCGAATCCACCGCCACCGACACCGACTTTGCCAACATTGAAAGCGTGGTCGGCCACGAGTACTTCCACAACTGGACCGGCAACCGCGTCACCTGCCGTGACTGGTTTCAGCTGAGCCTGAAGGAGGGCCTTACCGTCTTCCGCGACCAGGAGTTCAGCATGGACCTCGCGGGCAGCCCCTCGGCCCGCGCCGTCAAGCGCATCGAGGATGTGCGCGTGCTGCGCACCGCCCAGTTCCCCGAAGACGCGGGCCCCATGGCCCACCCGGTGCGGCCCGACAGCTACGTCGAGATCAATAACTTCTACACCGTCACCATCTACGAAAAGGGTGCCGAGGTGGTGCGCATGCAGCACAACCTGGTGGGCCGCGAAGGCTTTGCCAAGGGCATGAAGCTGTACTTCGAACGCCACGACGGCCAGGCCGTGACCTGCGATGACTTTGTGCAGGCCATTGCCAATGCCAACCCGGGCAGCCCGCTGGCGCAGCACCTGCCCCAGTTCAAGCGCTGGTACAGCCAGGCCGGCACACCCCGCGTGCGCGCCACGGGCCGCTACGACGCCGCCACACGCTGCTATGCGCTCACGCTGTCGCAAAGCTGCGCGGCTACGCCCGGCCAAAGTGAGAAGCTGCCCTTCGTCATCCCAGTGGAGCTAGGCCTGATCGACGCCACCACCGGTGCCGCCCTGCCCTTGCACCTTGCGGGCGAAGGCGCTGCAGAAGGTGCTACCCACGCCACCTCGCGCGTGGTGGTGCTCACCGAAGCATCGCAGACCCTGACCTTCACCAACCTGGATGCCGAACCCGTGCCCTCGCTGCTGCGCGGCTTCAGCGCGCCCGTGGTGCTGGACATCGACTACACCGACGCGCAGTTGCTCACCCTGCTGGCGCACGATGCCGACGCCTTCAACCGCTGGGAAGCAGGACAGCGCCTGGCACTGCGGATTGCTATCAATACAATAGCTGACGAGACATATAAAACCAGCGCTAACGGCCGATTTGACCAAGCCATCCTGTCTGCAGAGTTTGTGGAAGCCATGCGCAGCGTGCTGCGCAACCCGGCCCTGGATGCCGCATTCAAGGAGCTGGTGCTCACGCTGCCCTCCGAAACCTACATCGCCGAGCAGCTGGAGGTAGTGGACCCTCAGCGCATCCACGCGGTACGCGAAGCCATGCGCGAAGAGCTGGCGCTAGCACTGCAGGCCGACTGGGAAACTGCCTGGGAGCAGAACCAGGACACCGGCGGCTACCGCCCCGACCCCGTCTCCTCCGGCCGCCGCGCGCTCAGCGGCCTGGCGCTCCACATGCTGTGCATTGCCGCGCAGAAGACCGGCGATGTGGTGTGGCCCGGCAAGGCATACCAGCGCTTCAAGGTGGCCGGCAACATGACGGACCGCTTCAACGCCCTGACCGCCCTGGTAGCCAGCGGCAGCGAGCTGGCCGCCCCTGCCCTGGCACGCTTTCACGCCATGTTCAAGGACGAGCCGCTGGTCATCGACAAGTGGTTTGCATTGCAAGCTGGCGCCCCGGACCGTGGCGGCAACGTATTGCCCGCCGTGCGCCAACTCATGTCGCACCCGGACTTCAGCCTCAAGAACCCGAACCGCGCACGCAGTGTGATCTTCAGCTACTGCAGTGCCAACCCCGGCGCGTTCCACCGGTCGGACGCAGCGGGCTACGTGTTCTGGAGCGACCGCGTCATCGAGCTGGACGCCATCAACCCACAGGTTGCCGCGCGCCTTGCGCGTGCGCTCGACCGCTGGAAGAAGCTGGCAGACCCGTGGCGCAGCGCCGCCCGCGAGGCCATCGCCCGCGTCGCCGCCAAGCCCGACCTGTCCAACGATGTGCGCGAGGTGGTGACCCGCGCGCTCGCCGAATAAACCACGACCGAGAAGAGACTGACATGGCAAAAAGCATCAGCCTGACCCGCTACCTCGTTGAGCAGCAACGGGTGGACGGCCTCATCCCCTCGCAATTGCGCCTGCTGCTCGAAGTGGTGGCCCGCGCTTGCAAAAGCATCAGCCACGCCGTGAACAAAGGTGCGCTGGGCGGCGTGCTGGGTACGGCCAGCAGCGAAAACGTGCAGGGCGAGATCCAGAAAAAGCTCGACATCATCGCCAACGAGGTGCTGATCGAAGCCAACGAATGGGGCGGCCACCTGGCGGCCATGGCGTCCGAAGAAATGGACGGCATCTATCTGGTGCCCAACCGCTACCCGCAAGGTGAATACCTGCTGCTGTTCGACCCCCTGGACGGCTCCAGCAACATCGATGTGAACGTGAGCATCGGCACCATCTTCAGCGTGCTGAAGAAGCCCGACGGTGATCGGGGCGTGGAGGAAGGCGACTTCCTCCAGCCCGGCACGCAGCAAGTGGCCGCAGGCTACTGCATCTACGGCCCGCAAACCACGCTGGTGCTCACTGTGGGCGACGGCGTGGCGATGTTCACGCTGGACCGCGAACAAGGCTCCTTCGTGCTGACCGAAGAGAACATCCGCATTCCCGAAGACACCAAGGAATTCGCGATCAACATGAGCAACATGCGCCACTGGGACGAGCCCGTGAAGCGCTACATCGACGAATGCCTGCAGGGCAAGGAAGGCCCGCGCGGCAAGGACTTCAACATGCGGTGGATTGCCAGCATGGTGGCAGACGTGCACCGCATCCTGACCCGTGGTGGTGTCTTCATGTACCCCTGGGACAAGCGCGAACCCAACAAGCCCGGCAAGCTGCGCCTGATGTACGAGGCCAACCCCATGGGCTGGCTGGTCGAACAAGCCGGTGGCGCTGCCACCAACGGCAAGCAACGCATCCTCGACATCCAGCCCACGCAGTTGCACGAGCGTGTCAGCGTGATCCTCGGCTCAAAAAATGAAGTCGAACGCGTGACCAGCTACCATTCCACGCTATAATTCAAGGCTAAGCCGGTGTAGCTCAGTCGGTAGAGCAGCTCATTCGTAATGAGAAGGTCGGGTGTTCGATTCATCTCTCCGGCACCAAATAAAAAGCCCTGATTCCCAAGAGTCAGGGCTTTTTTCTTGGCGGCCTCGAAAGGTCAAGAAATCGACCCACTGCATCGCAGGCTCCCCGACCATAGCCGAGACCATGGGATGGTGGCCGATGCCCTCCAAAACGGCCATTGCGGCGGCAAGGCATCGGCCAGCAACAAGCCCCCCCCACGACAGGCACCCGCCTTCGTCAACAATCGTTTCTTGCGCCAGATGCAGAGCGAGGATGGCACCTTGGATGTTTGCAAACGCCAGCAACTGATGCAGACTGTGCGCCTCAGTCGGCGCCCAAAGATGGCCCATCCGTTGGCGGCCGGCTGCGTACGCAATCCCCTCACTCCAACTACCACCAGCAGCATCATCATGAGTGTCGAACGCAGAGGCAGCATGGACCGCCGCAGCGGCAAGGATCGCCGCCAGGAAGAAAAAGGTCCACCCACCAATTTCGAACGGAGGCGAGCCATTGAGGCGCGTCAGCCCGAATTGACCGAACTGCACATGAGCGAGGATGAGCTCAAAGCCTTGGGTTTTGCCCCCAATCCTTCGGGCAATGCCCGAAAGGCCAGCTAGGCCTCAAGCCTGCCGCCTACGCAGGCATTCATCCCGCCTATAAGTCACCACACGTCGCCGGCGGAGCGCGGCGCCCCTATTGTTCAGCGTCTGAGATCGGCATGCTGATCAGGCGGTGCGCCACCATATCCAGTGCGGGCCTTGCATTGCCCTGCTTGTCTGTCCACACACGGGGATTCAAGCTGCCAGAAAGCGCCACGGAATCACCATCGCGCAATCGATGCAGGGACGCGCACAGATCGTCATCAAAGGCGATGACGTTGACGAACAGCACTTCGCCTTCTGCAGTACTGGCCCTGACCTTCGCCAGGCTGTAAGCCTTGCCCGCCTTGTCCGTGCGGCGCTCCGCCTCACCATATAGCCGTCCGGCTACCAAGCCATCAATCATGAGGTCTCCTTGCCCATCACGGGGCGCTGGGCTGTTATGCCTTAGTAGCCATCCTTCGCCGCCGTCCGGCTGGCATAGCCACCACGGGCTCTTGATTTCGCCGCCTTCAGAACACAGAGGCGCCAGTGTGAATCCGGAGGGCCGACCTTCCAGCGCCAGCGGTGATGCAAAGAAAGCCCGAAGCGACAAAAGCAAAAAAGCCCAGAACCTTTCGGTTCTGGGCTTTTGCTAACAATGGTCGGCGTGGCGGGATTCGAACTCGCGACCCCTTGCACCCCATGCAAGTGCGCTACCAGGCTGCGCTACACGCCGACAAGACTTAGATTATATGCAGAAAAAAGCTCAGTTCAGAGAAAGTAGCGCACGAATTTCAAATAATTCTTGGCGCACTGCGTTGGAGTCCAGAGAAAAGCCTGCAGCAACGATGGAAAGGTCGCGCGTGCTGTCCACCAGCATGCTGGGCAGCTCGGTATCTTGCGCCACGGAAACCTCGTCGCCCCCCCCTCCATCCCGCACCGGATGGGCAAGCTCTTGCAGGCGATTGCGCGCCCCACTGATGGTGAAGCCTTGGTCGTACAGCAGATCACGAATCCGGCGAATCATCAGCACCTCATGGTGCTGGTAGTAGCGGCGGTTGCCGCGCCGCTTCATCGGGCGCAACTGCGTGAACTCCTGCTCCCAGTAGCGCAACACATGCGGCTTGACGCCGCACAGCTCCGCGACCTCACCAATCGTGAAGTATCGCTTGGCGGGAATGGAAGGGAGGGTGGTGCCCATGAGATGCAGGTTCAAACGGGAAAGCTTTCAAGCGTACTGCAGACCAGCCTGCACCGCCAGCCACCAAGAACATCTTGGCAACAAAAACAGCACAAATTCACGCAGCAGCCGCCGTCTGGATCTGCTCCTTGAGCTTGCTGCTGGCGTGGAAGGTCACCACACGGCGCGCCTTGATGGGAATGGCCTCTCCCGTGCGCGGATTGCGCCCGGGACGGGGTGCCTTGGTCCGAATCTGAAAGTTGCCAAAGCCCGAGAGCTTGACGTCCTTGCCCTCGACCAGGCTCTGGGCGATCAGGTCGAAAAAGGCGTCAATCATGTCCTTGGATTCGCGCTTGTTCAGGCCGATCTGATCGAACAACAGATCTGCCAACTGCGCCTTGGTCAGTGCCGGTGTCTCCAGGCTTTCGACTGCAAATTCGATCATGGTTGGTCACTCCCCTTGGACATCGTCACACCCGCAGACGAGCGCCTGTGCGCTGCGTCAGCTGCGTTATCACGGACTGCACTGCGGCGTCGATTTCCGCCTCGGTGAGCGTGGCTTCGTCGCGGCCGAGGGTGAGGCGCACAGCCAGGCTTTTTTCACCGGGTGCCAAGCCCCCTGCAGGTGCCTCTTCGCCAGCACGCAGCGCCTTGGGCCGGTACACATCGAACAGCACCGCAGAGCGCAGCATGCCGCCGGGAACAGCCTGCTCGACCGCGCCCATGATGTCGGCGTGGGTCACACGCTCGGCCACCACCACGGCCAGATCGCGCTCGACCGCCTGGTGTTTGGTCACGGGCTTGAACTGTGGCACCACACGTTGCAGTACAGCGTCCAGCTCCAGCTCGAACATCACAGGCGCCTGGGGCAGGTCCCACGACTGACGCCATTGCGGATGCAGTTCGCCCACAAAACCAATCGCGCGACCAGCGACCAGAACGCGCGCGCAGCGGCCGGGGTGCATCGCTGGGTGGTTGCCGGGTTCGAACGTTGCGCGCAGAGGGGCCAGCAGGGCCTCCACGTCGCCCTTCACATCGAAGAAATCGATGGCCTGCTCTTTGCGCCCCCACTGCAGCATGTCGTTCGGACCATAGGCGAGACCGGACACACGCATGGGCTGGTGGAAACCTTCCACCGTGGTGTCGGTATTGCGCACACTGCCGTCCCGCAGGAACACGCGGCCCAGTTCAAAAACACGCACCCGCTCGGCCTTGCGATCGAGGTTGAACTTCAAAACTTGTAGCAAAGAACCCAATAAAGTCGATCGCATCACGCTCATCTGGCTGGCAATCGGGTTCAGCAGCTTGATGGGCTGGCGATTGGCAGCCAGCTCATGCTCCCACCGCTCTTCCACAAAGCTGAAATTGATCGTTTCCTGATAGCCCAGCGCTGCCAGCGATCGGCGCACCGCAAACGGGCTGCGGGTAGCCTCTAGCGCCAGCTTGGGCGTGATGGGGGCCAAAGGCGGAGTGGTCGGCAGGTTGTTGTAACCCACCATGCGGGCGACCTCTTCGATCAGGTCTTCCTCGATGGTGATGTCGAAACGGAACGATGGGGGCGTGACCGTCAGCGTGCCATCGCCCTGCACCACTGGCAGGCCCAGGCGCTGCAAGGCGTCTGCGCACTGCGCCTGGGTCAGCGGCATGCCGATGACCTTGGCGGCGCGCGCCACGCGCAGCGTGACGGGCTGGGGCGCAGGCAGGTTCACGGCCTGATCATCCATGGGACCGCAGGCGGTGTCGGGCGTGCCGCAGATGTCGATGACCAGCTGGGTGATGCGCTCGATGTGCTCCACCGTGAGGCTCGGGTCCACGCCACGCTCAAACCGGTGACCGGCATCTGTCGAAAAGTTGAACCGGCGCGAGCGGCCCGCCACCGCCTTGGGCCACCAAAAAGCGGCCTCGATGTAGATGTGCCTGGTGTCATCCGACACAGCCGTGGCGTCACCGCCCATGATGCCTGCCAGGGACTCCACCTGGCTGTCATCCGCGATCACCCCCACCTTGTCGTCCACGGTGATGGTGTTGCCATTGAGCAGCTTGAGCTGCTCGCCCGGCTTGCCCCAGCGCACATCCAGCCCGCCATGGATCTTGTCCAGATCAAAAATGTGCGACGGACGCCCCAGCTCGAACATCACGTAGTTGGAGATATCCACCAGCGGAGACACACCACGCTGGCCGCAGCGCGCTAGGCGATCCAGCATCCACTGGGGCGTGGCAGCGCGCGTGTTCACGTTGCGCACGATACGGCCCGAGAAGCGGCCGCACAGATCGGGAGCGCTCACCTTCACCGGCAGCGTGTCTGCCAGCTTGGCAGCCACCGCAGGGAACGCGGGACTTTGCAGCGGTGCACCCGTCAGTGCAGACACCTCGCGTGCAATGCCATAGACGCTCAGGCAATGCGCCAGATTGGGCGTGAGCTTGAGCGTGAACAGCGTGTCGTCCAGATTCAGGTACGCGCGGATGTCTTGGCCCACCGGCGCTCCAGCATCCAGCTCCAGGAGGCCGCCGTGGTCTTCTGACAGCTTGAGCTCACGCGCCGAGCACAACATGCCCTGGCTTTCCACGCCGCGCAGCTTGCCCACCTTGATGAGAAACGGCTTGCCGTCATCACCCGGAGGCAATTCAGCGCCCACCAGGGCGCATGGCACCTTGATGCCCACGCGGGCATTAGGCGCACCGCACACGATGTTGAGCAGTGCGCCCCGCCCCACGTCCACCTGGCACACACGCAGGCGGTCAGCATCAGGGTGCTGGACGGCTTCTTTGATCTCGCCCACAACGATCTTGGTGAACGGTGGGGCTACGGGACGCAGCTCCTCTACTTCGAGGCCCGCCATGGTCAGCGTTTCAGCCAGCTCGGCCGTCGTCAAGGGAGGGTTGCAGAACTCGCGCAACCAGGATTCAGGAAATTGCATAGTCGGACACTCTTGTACGGAAGGTGCGCGGCGCAGGGCAGGCCCTGCGCGCTGCGTGAAGTCGGCGGGCTTTACTGGAACTGCGACAGGAAACGGATGTCGCCGTCAAAGAACAGGCGCAGATCATTGACGCCGTAGCGCAGCATGGTCAGTCGGTCTGGCCCCATGCCGAACGCAAAGCCGATGTACTTCTCGGGATCGAGACCCATGTTGCGCACCACGTTGGGGTGCACCTGGCCAGAACCCGCCACCTCCAGCCAACGACCCGCCAGCGGGCCCGTCTGGAACTGGATATCGATCTCGGCGCTGGGCTCCGTGAACGGGAAGAAGCTGGGACGGAAGCGCAACACGAGGTCATCGCTTTCGAAGAACGCGCGGCAGAAATCCGTGAAGATGACCTTCAGGTCCTTGAAGCTCACGTTCTCGCCGATCCAGAGGCCTTCGCACTGGTGGAACATGGGCGAGTGCGTGGCGTCGCTGTCCACGCGGTAGGTGCGGCCGGGAGCGATCACGCGGATTTCGGGCATAGCCTGACCGGCATCCAGCGCGGCGCGGTGCTTCTTCACGTGCTGCACCGCATGGCGGATCTGCATGGGGCTGGTGTGGGTGCGCAGCAGGTTGGGTGCGGTGGCGGTGCCGCCTTCCACGTAGAACGTGTCGTGCATGGACCGCGCAGGGTGGTCTTCCGGCGTGTTCAATGCGGTGAAATTGAACCAGTCTGTTTCGATCTCGGGGCCTTCGGCCACATCAAAACCCATGGAACCGAAGATGCCCTGGATGCGTTCGAGGGTGAGCGAAACGGGGTGGAGCCCACCTTGCCCTCGCTGGCGACCTGGCAGACTCACGTCCAGCGCTTCGGCCTTGAGCTGCAGTTGCAGTTCCGCATCGGCCAACGCCTGGCGGCGCGCAGTGAGCGCCGCTTCGATGGCCTGCTTGGCGACGTTGATGGCTGCACCGCGGGATTTCTTTTCCTCGACGGACAGCTGAACCATGCCCTTCATGAGCTCCGTCACGCGACCCGACTTGCCCAAAAACTGCGCCTTGGCGTTTTCGAGGTCAGCAGGGGTGGCGCTTTGAGCAAACAGTTGCGTCGCGCTCTCAACCAGTGAATCCAACTCGTTCATAACGACTCTTTCATGACTTACGCAAACAAGGATGCACAAGTGCCATTGGCATATGCCATGTGGCAAGCGTCTTGCCTCAGCAGCCTGTTTTGCGTAAGTCGTTTTTTATCGACCCGTGAAAATGAACAAGGGCTAGTGCCTTTACAAGCCCTAGCCCTTGCTGTTATTGCGCAAGCAGCTATCAAAAAGATAGCCACTCATCGTGAACTCAAGCAGCCAGCTTGGCCTTGACTTGCTCCACGATGCTGCCAAAGGCAGCCTTGTCGTGCACTGCGAGGTCGGCCAGCATCTTGCGGTCGATCTCGATGGAAGCCTTCTTCAGACCGTTGGCGAACTGGCTGTAGGTCAGGCCCAGTTCACGGGCAGCGGCATTGATACGGGCAATCCACAACTGGCGGAACACGCGCTTCTTGGTGCGGCGGTCACGGTAGGCATATTGCCCAGCCTTCATTACCGCCTGTTTGGCGATACGGAAGACATTACCGCGGCGACCACGGAAACCCTTGGCAAGGGCGAGAACTTTCTTGTGACGGGCACGGGCCGTTACACCACGTTTGACGCGAGGCATGTATGTACTCCTTGTTCGTCAGTTATTAAAGGCCAGCGCTGGGCAGCATTTGTGCGATCGAGCCCATGTTGGTCTCATGCACATTCACTGCACCACGCAGGTGGCGCTTGTTCTTGGTGGTCTTCTTGGTCAAGATGTGACGCTTGAAGGCTTGACCGCGCTTGACGGTGCCACCGGGACGAACGCGGAAACGTTTTTTCGCGCTGCTCTTGGTCTTCATTTTGGGCATGTGAATGCTCCTTTTTCATTGTGCTCGTGAGGCGTTTGCAAACCGATCTGCAAACTTGTTGGCCCCGAGCCACTTTTATCGAAAGGCTTTCGCCTTCCGCTCGGCAATGCCCGAAGGCACCACCTTTTCAAGCACTCCGCCTGTTGAGGGGCGCAGTGCTCAAAACTTCATACCGATCCGCAGCTTTATGCCGCCTGGCCTGCCGCTGGCGCAGCGCCTTCAGACGCTGGCTTGGCCGCAGGCTTTTTCTTGCCGGGGGCAATCATCATGATCATCTGGCGGCCTTCCAGCTTGGGAAACTGCTCGATGATGATGCTGTCCGCCAGCTCGTCACGAATCCGGTTCAGCAAAGCCAGACCGAGTTCCTGGTGCGTGATTTCGCGACCGCGGAACCGCAGCGTGATTTTGCATTTATCACCATCCGCCAAAAAGCGGCGAATGTTGCGCATCTTGATGTTGTAGTCGCCATCGTCCGTACCGGGACGGAACTTGACTTCCTTGATCTCAATGACCGTCTGCTTGGCTTTGGCTTCTGCCGCACGCTTTTGCTCTTGGTACTTGAACTTGCCGTAGTCCATGAGACGGCACACCGGTGGGTTCGCCGTGGCAGCGATTTCCACCAGATCCACGTCCAGCTCACCGGCCATCCGCAAGGCCTCCATGAGACTGACAACACCCAAGGGCTCGTTGTCAGGCCCGGACAGACGAACTTCCGGGGCCATGATTTCACGGTTCAGGCGGTGCTTGCGCTCTTCCCGCTGGCGACGATCACGAAATTCAGTAGCGATGGCTATCTTCCTTGAATCAAAATACTACAAATAAAGTAGCTACTTCCGCACAGTCCACGAGCGGCAAAGCAGTTTTTTGTACAAAATCAGGCTTTGGTAGCAATGTCGTTGGCGATCAATTCAATGAACGCATCGACCGACATCACGCCGAGATCACGATTACCTCGGGCTCGCACTGCAACGGCTCCCGCCGCCTTTTCCTTGTCGCCTGCGACGAGGATGTAGGGCAGCTTTTGCATCGAATGCTCCCGTATTTTATACGTAATCTTCTCGTTACGCAGATCCAGGGCCACCCTAAGGCCTTGATTGGGCAGCGCTTTTTGCAGTTTTGCTGCGATTTCACGACAGTAATCGGACTGCGCATCCGTGATGTTGAGCACCGAAACCTGCACGGGAGCGAGCCAGGTGGGCAAGGCGCCTGCATGCTGCTCGATCAGAATGCCGATGAAGCGCTCCAGGCTTCCCACGATGGCACGGTGCAGCATGATGGGCCGATGGCGGCCACCATCCTCGCCCACAAACTCAGCGTCCAGGCGCTCGGGCATGTTGGGATCGACCTGAATCGTGCCGCATTGCCATGGTCGCCCCAGCGCGTCCTTGAGCGTGTACTCGATCTTAGGGCCGTAGAACGCGCCTTCGCCAGGTAGGTACTCAAACTCGCAACCGGACGCGCGCAAGCCCTCGGCCAGAGCATTTTCAGCGCGGTCCCAACTTTCCTCACTGCCGATGCGCTTTTCGGGGCGTGTGGACAGCTTGTAGATGATGTCCGTGAAACCAAAGTCCTTGTAGACTTTTTGCAGCAACGTGGTGAACGCCACCACCTCTGACTGGATCTGGTCTTCGGTACAGAAGATATGGCCGTCATCCTGCGTGAACGCACGCACGCGCATGATGCCGTGCAGGCCTCCAGTCGGCTCATTGCGGTGGCACTGGCCGAATTCGCCAAACCGCAGCGGCAGGTCGCGGTAGCTCTTGATACCTTGCTTGAAGATGATGATGTGCCCAGGACAGTTCATCGGCTTGAGCGCATAGTCGCGCTTTTCCGACTCCGTCACAAACATGTTCTCGCGGTATTTGTCCCAGTGGCCCGTTTTCTCCCACAGACCCTGGTCCAGGATTTGTGGCCCCTTCACCTCTTGGTAGCCGTTCTCGCGGTACACGCGGCGCATGTACTGCTCGACCTCCTGCCACACCGTCCAGCCCTTGGGGTGCCAGAACACCGTACCAGGCGAGTGCTCGTCGATATGGAACAGGTCCAGCTCACGGCCGAGCTTGCGGTGGTCACGCTTCTCAGCCTCCTCCAGCATCGTCAAATACTGCTGCAACTCGTCTTTGGTGGCCCAGGCCGTGCCGTAGACACGCTGCAGCATTTCGTTGCGGTGGTCACCGCGCCAGTAGGCACCCGCCACCTTCATCAGCTTGAAGAACTTGAGCTTGCCGGTGCTGGGCACGTGCGGGCCTCGGCACAGGTCTTCAAAATTGCCTTCGCGGTACAAACTGACGTCTTCGTTGCTGGGGATGCTGGCAATGATTTCGGCCTTGTAGTGCTCCCCCAAGCCCTTGAAATACGCCACGGCCTCGTCGCGCGGCAACACGCGGCGTACCACGGGCTCATCTTTGGCTGCCAGCTCGGCCATGCGCTTTTCGATGGCCACCAAGTCCTCGGGCGTGAAGGGGCGCTTGTAGGCAAAGTCGTAATAGAAGCCGTTTTCGATCACCGGACCGATGGTGACCTGGGCATCAGGAAACAGCTCCTTGACCGCGTAGGCCAGCAAGTGGGCGGTGGAGTGGCGGATCACCTCCAGGCCATCCGCATCCTTGGCCGTCACGATGGACAGCGGGCTATCAGCCGTGATCTGGTAGCTGGTGTCCACCACCTTGTCGCCGATCTTGCCCGCCAAAGCGGCTTTGGCCAGACCAGCGCCAATGGAGGCGGCCACCTCGGCCACCGTGACGGGGCCTGGAAACTCGCGCTGCGAACCGTCAGGAAGCGTAATGTGAATCATGGGAGCAACTCTTTCTCTGTGATCAGTGCAATGGATGCGGGCACGCGCCAGGCCCGTAAAACAAAAAAGCGCGGAACAGGTCCGCGCTTTTTGGAGGTGTGTGCAATCTCGTGCAGGCGCGAACAGCCAGCCTCAAAGGCCGGTCAACATCTCCGATGTAGTTCGCGGTGTCATAACCAGATTGCCTTTCTCGCTCTTGTGCAGTGAACTTCTACGGATTTTAACCCCAGCACCCAGAAAAAAGCCCGAAGCAGATGCTTCGGGCTTTTGTCGAGTGCATTTGGCGCCACAACAAAGTGGCGCCAAGCCTCGCAGATCAGTGGAACTGCTCTTCTTCGGTCGAACCCGTCAGGGCCTTCACGGAGGACGAGCCGCCCTGGATCACGGTGGTCACGTCGTCGAAGTAACCTGCGCCCACTTCTTGTTGGTGCGACACGAAGGTGTAGCCCTTTTCGCGTGCTGCGAATTCTGGCTCTTGCACCATTTCGGTGTAGTGCTTCATGCCTTCGCCTTGGGCGTATGCATGGGCGAACTGGAAGGTGTTGAACCAGTTGATGTGGATACCAGCCAGGGTGATGAACTGGTACTTGTAGCCCAGAGCCGACAGGTCTTCCTGGAACGAAGCGATCTGCTTGTCGTTGAGGTTCTTCTTCCAGTTGAACGATGGCGAGCAGTTGTACGACAGCAGCTTGCCGGGGCAGGCAGCGTGCACGGCTTGCGCAAACTCACGGGCAAAGCCGATGTCTGGCACGCCGGTTTCGCACCACACCAGGTCCGCATAAGGGGCATAGGCCACGCCACGGCTGATGGCTTGTTCCAGACCGTTCTTCACGCGGTAGAAGCCTTCTTGCGTGCGCTCGCCGGTCAGGAAAGGCTTGTCGTTGGCGTCGTGGTCGGAAGTGATCAGGTTGGCGGCTTCGGCGTCGGTACGAGCCAGCACGATGGTGGACACGCCCATCACGTCAGCGGCAAAGCGTGCAGCGATCAGCTTTTCGCAGGCTTCTTGTGTGGGCACCAGCACCTTGCCACCCATGTGGCCGCACTTCTTCACGGCAGCCAGTTGGTCTTCAAAGTGCACGCCGGCTGCGCCTGCAGCGATCATGTTCTTCATCAGCTCGAAGGCGTTCAGCACGCCGCCAAAGCCAGCTTCAGCGTCGGCCACGATGGGCAGGAAGTAGTCGATGAATTCCTTGTCGCCGGGGTTGATGCCACGGCCCCACTGGATTTCGTCAGCGCGCTTGAAGGTGTTGTTGATGCGGCGAACCATGGTGGGCACCGAGTCATACGCGTACAGCGACTGGTCGGGGTACATGGTTTCGCTGGTGTTGCCGTCGGCAGCCACTTGCCAGCCCGACAGGTACACGGCTTCGAGGCCGGCCTTGGCTTGCTGCATGGCTTGACCGGCAGAAATGGCGCCGAAAGCGTTCACGTAGCCCTTCTTGGCGCCGCCGTTGATCTTGTCCCAGAGCTTTTCAGCGCCGCGCTTGGCCAGCGTGTGCTCGATAGGCAGCGAGCCACGCAGGCGCACCACGTCGGCTGCGGAGTAACCACGCTTCACGCCCTTCCAGCGGGGGTTGGTCGCCCAGTCTTTTTCCAGGGCGGCAATTTGCTGTTCGCGGCTCAGTTGTTCGTTGAGGGATTGGGGCATGAGATCACTCCAGGGGTTGGTTGAAAACGCCGGGCTGCTGTGTGCCGCCCTTGAAGACAACTTTAAGTCTTCTATAAGACTTGCGCAAGCTCTTATGTCTTATAGAAGAGATAAATTTTCTTCTTTCAAAACAACCACTTAAACACGTGATTTCTCAATACGGAAATTGATTTCTCATATCGAGAAAAATTGCGGCAATGCAACATCTATCGCATCCCACATCAAGAAATTCAACTTTCGTATTGTGAGAATTCAGATGGGTGTAGCGCCAACTGCCCTGAGCCAGTCACCATGCTCGATCTGGCGTGCGCCCTGCGCATATCGGGGATGGATCTCGTACACCAGACAAGACAGCGCTTGGCCCTCCACCGTCACCGCAATTTCGCGCTTGCGGTACTCATCGGTCGGATGATCCTCGCCCAGTCCTTCGATGGCATCGAGAACTGTCTCCAGCGCAGGCTCGATGGCGTACACCTCGCCATGCACCGGCCGGTCGCCGCCCAGGGTCATGCCGGGGTAAGCCCCCAGGTGGAACAGCATTCCTGTAACTTGCGCAAACCCCACCCAGCGCGGCGCAGGCAACAAGCGCGTGATGTCGTTCGACCCGCCGCGGCGCAAGGTGCCGTACACAAACACATGGCGTGGGGCTGCAATTGGCGAAGAAGGCTCGGGCATGATGCGCAGTCTTTTTTGTTTGAACAGCGTCCCAGTCTAGTGAATACGCCCCCGCCCAGCCGCCCTTTCGCCTATCTGTGCCTGGCCCTAAGCATGTCGCTGGTGGGCAGTTATGTGGCGCTCTCCAAACCGCTCGCGGCCGTGCTGCCCGTGCTCTTGCTGGCCTGGATGCGCTTTGGCATCGGGGGCATCGCCATGCTGCACTGGCTCAAGAAGCCCGCCAACGAGCCGCCACTGACACCAGAGACGAAACGGCTGCTGTTCCTGGAGTCCTTTCTGGGCAACTTTCTGTTCACCATCTGCATGATCTACGGCGTGAGCCTAACCGATGCGGTTTCGGCAGGCGTCACCATGGCGGCCATTCCTGCGGCTGTGGCGTTAATGGGCTGGGCATTTTTGGGCGAGCGGGTGGCGCCCCGCACCTGGATGGCCGTGCTTTGCGCAGTGGTGGGCATTGCCCTGTTTTCACTATCAAAACCAGAGCACTCAGCGCATATGAAACTAGCGCTTGGAGCCAAAAACACTACAAACCATGCCTGGTGGGGCCAAATGCTGCTGCTGGGGGCCGTGGTTTGCGAGGCCGCCTACACCGTGATCGGCAAGAAGCTCACCGGCAGCCTGGGGCCCAAGCGCATCACCTCGCTCATCAACCTTTGGGGCTTTGTGCTGACGACGCCGTTTGGCCTGTACCTGGCGCTGGACTTTCCGTTTGCTTCGGTAGGCCGGGGCACCTGGGTATTGCTGCTGTTTTACGCGCTGGCCGCCTGCATGTGGACGGTGTGGCTGTGGATGACCGGGCTCAAGGCCGTGCCCGCTGCGCAGGGCGGCGTCTTCTCGGTCATGCTGCCGGTGAGTGCGGCGCTGGTGGGCGTGCTGTTTTTGGGCGAGGCATTGACAGGCATGCAACTGGTTGCCTTTGCCATCGCCCTGGCCAGCGTGTTGCTGGCCACCCTGCCCTCGCGCGCAGCACTGCGCGTGGGTCGGGGCGACCGCCCCGACCGATCCTGACCTGCACACCAACCGTCAAGTAGTCAACGCCTGCGCGCTGACCACGATGCCGTCGGCATCGGCATACAGCCAGTCGCCGGGCCGCACCCACACGCCCTGGATCAGCACCGCCACATCGCGCTGGCCCTCGCCCCGGCGCTCGGTGGGCAGCGGCATCAGCGCCAGCGCCCGGATGCCCACGGCAGCGGCGTTCAGTTCGGCCACGTCGCGCACGCAGCCGTCCACCACCAGGCCCGCCCAGCCATTGCGCGCCGCAGCGGCCGCCAAGTTGCCACCCACCAGCGCGCGGCGCAGCGAGCCCCCGCCATCCACCACCAGCACGCGGCCCTCGCCCGGCGACTCCACGGCGGCTTTGACCAGGGAGTTGTCTTCGTGGCATTTGACCGTGGTGACCGGGCCCGCAAACACCGGCTTGCCGCCATAGCTCTGGAAAACAGGCGGCAAGACGCGGAACGCACCGCTCACATCGGCCTTGTGCACATCGCAGAAATCGCAGGTGGAGAAGGGAGGGTTAAAAGCTGCGGACATAGGGACAAAATCTTTCAAAGAGTGGGTCAGTGAAACGGGCCAAGCCAAGATTGTCTGCGCAATACAAGCCCTGACAGCCACGGCTCCACGCAGGCCCAGGCCAGGCCACCCAGCCATGGGCTTTTGTCAAGGCTGGCGCGGCCCTGCGGCGAATTGCTGCACGCTGCGCGGCGCCACCGCTACAAATCGAGGCAAAAAAAGCCGCTTCTCCCTTGGAAACGCGTTTTTTTCCCATTAGCATCGGCCTGCCAGTGGGAAAGCGTCGTTTTCGCTGGTAAAAATTTATTCCCAACAAGGACAACCCAACATGGCAACTGCAAAAAAAGCTCCGGCAACCACAGCCCCAGCAGCCAAGAAGGCCGCTGCACCCGCCAAGAAGCGGACCCCTAACGCCGCATTCATGAAGGCGCTCACGCCCAGCCCCGCGCTGGCCGCTGTGGTGGGCTCGGCACCTCTGCCGCGCACGGAGATCATCAGCAAGCTGTGGGTCTACATCAAGGCCAACAACCTGCAGGACGCCACCAACAAGCGCAACATCAACGCCGACGCCAAGCTCAAGGAGCTGTTCGGCAAGCCCCAAGTCTCCATGTTTGAACTGGCTGGCCTGATCGGCAAGCACGTCAAGTAAGCCCTGGCGCTTTGCGACCTGTGTCGCACCCGTAAAAGAACCGGCTCTGCCGGTTTTTTTACGTCCCTACCCTGTCGAAGTGTGGCGCGCTCGCATCAATGCAAATGAGAATGACCCGCATTTGATGTAACATAAAGCTGCACGACGACGCACAGCCATGTTGATCTAGCCACTGCCTCTCGCCTGCTCTTGGTGCCCCTGCGCGCCACCTGCACACCCCTATTGACGGAGGCCCTCTTGGCTAAATCTCGCGCCCAGCGCCGCAGCGGCATGCTGCGTTCTTCTCCCGCATTTGTTGTTTCTCCCGCTGCTGTGCCCTCGCAAGCCGCATCGTCCGACAAGGCCCTGCTGCCGCTGGGCGCGCTGATGCTGGCCGCCTCGATGGGCGCCATGGCGCAGACCAGCACGCCAGAAACCACCTTGTCCACCGTGACGGTGAAGGAAACCGCCGAAGTCCAGGGCAAGGACACCCTGCTCATCAAGAAGACCACCGTGGGCAAGGGCAAGCAGGACATCAAGGACATCCCACAGTCCGTGACGGTGTTCACCGAAAAGCTGATGAACGACCGCAACCAGGACGACTTCCGCGAAGTGCTGCGCACCACCGCGGGCGTGACCTTCCAGTCCGGAGAGACCGGTGAAGAAGATGTGCGCCTGCGCGGCTTTTCGCTGGGTCTGGCAGGCGACATCTACGTGGACGGCATGAAGGACGCTCCGCTGATCGAGCGCGACACCTTCAACAACGACCGCATCGAAGTGCTCAAGGGCTCGGCCTCCATGCTGTTTGGCAAGGGCTCGACCGGCGGTGTGGTCAACCAGGTCAACAAGTACCCGCTGCTGATCGACCAGCACGAAGCCGGCTACACGCTGGGCACCGGCAAGTACCACCGCGCCACGGGCGACTTCAACTGGGTGACGGGCGAGAACGCAGCCTTCCGCCTGAACGCCATGGTGCAGGAGTACGACAACTACGGCGCCAAGCAGGACAAGCGCGGCATTGCGCCCACGTTTGCCTGGGGCATCGGCACGCGCGATGAGTTCTCCATCGGCCTGTACTACCTCGAATCCAAGGGCCGCCCGCTCTACAACCACCCCTGGCGCCTCTCGGCCGACGGCAAGATCAACATGCCGCTGGAAGCGGGCAAGTACTATGGTCTGGCCAGCGACCACAACGACACCACCTCGCAATACGTCACGCTGGGCCACATCCACCGCTTTGACGACAACGGCGAGCTGACCACGCGCCTGCGCTACGGCAAGTACGAGCGCGACCTGCTGGCCAGCACCATCGGCTTCCAGAACAGCGCCATCACGCTCGACCAGATCAACAGCAGCACCGTGCTGACCCGTGGCTCCAAGGGCCGCGTGGGCGAAAGCAACGTGCTGCAAGTGCAAAGCGACTACAACAACACCTACACCTGGGGTGGCAAGAAGCACGCGGTGCTCACCGGCGTGGACTATTACGACGACGACGCCAAGCGCAACCAGAACTACGCCAACACCACCCCCCGCCCCACCACCACCGTGGGCACACCCAACGATGGCGCCTGGGTGGCCGACGGCCGTGCGCCGGTGCAGTGGAACACCTTCACATCGCGCAACCTGGGCCTGTACTTCCAGGACACCGTGTCGCTGACCGACACGCTCAAGCTCGTCGGCGGTCTGCGCTACGACAACTTCCGCGCCTCGTACCGCAATGCCGCAGGCAGCCTGAGCAATTCCCGCTCCGACAGCCTGTTCAGCCCCCGCATGGGCCTGATCTTCCAGCCTGACGAGCTGACCTCGTACTACGTGTCGTACGGCACTTCGTACAACACCTCGGGCGACACCTACCAGTTTGGCAACCCCGGTGCCACCACGGCGCGCACGGCCAACACCGACCCGGAAAAGAGCCGCAACATCGAAGTCGGCGGCAAGTTCGAGCTGTTCGAGCGCCGCGCCCTGCTGGGTGTGGCCGCCTTCTACAGCCAGAAGTACAACGAGCGCAACACCGACCCTGACACCGCTGCCGCGCAGGAACTGCTCTCGGGCAAGCGCCACGCCACCGGCATGGAGTTCAACCTGGCGGGCCGCCTGACGCCGAAGTGGGAACTGTTCTTCAACCACACCTGGATCCCGTCGGCCAAGATCGACAAGAGCAACGTGGTGCTGGCCTCCAACGGCGGCGGCGCACAGGTGCAGGGCGACCGCCCCGGCCTCACGCCCAAGCACAGCGGCAGCGTGTGGAGCACCTACGCCGTTACGTCCAAGCTGCGTGTGGGCGCAGGCCTGACGTACCGCGCCAAGCAGAACCCCGAGGGCTCACGCGCCGTGTACGCCAGCGGCTTTGCGGTGGTGGACGCCATGGCCGAGTACGCGTTTGACGACAAGACCTCGCTGAAGCTGAACGTGAGCAACCTGTTCGACCGCACGTATGCCGAAGGCCTGTACCGCGGCTTCTACACGCCCGGCGCCCCGCGCGCCGTGCAGCTGACGCTGAAGACACGCTTCTGACGCACCTCTGAAGTCCATCGAATGAACCGGCCCCGGCACAGCCCGGGGCCGGTTCACAATGGCTCCATGTTCCTGCACATCCAAGACGTTCTCACCGCCGACGAGGTCGCGTTCTTCCGGCAAAAGCTTTGGGCGGCCGACGCCCCCTGGGTGGACGGCGCCCGCAGCGCGGGCGGCCAGGCGGTGCACCAGAAAAACAACCTGCAGCTGGCACAAGCCAGCGAGCTGTCCGCGCAGCTCCAGGGCCTGGTCAAGGCCGCGTTGAATCGCAACGCCCTCTTCTTTTCGGCGGCTCTGCCGCGCCGCATCTACAACCCGCTGTTCAACAAATACGGTGATGGCGCCAACTTCTATGGCAACCACGTGGACAGCGCCGTCATGCACTCCCGCGCCGACAACTGCTGGGTGCGCAGCGACCTGTCGTGCACGCTGTTCCTCACCCCGCCCGAGGACTATGAGGGCGGCGAGCTGGTGATTGCAGAAGCCCTGGGCGAGAAGCGCATCAAGCTGCCTGCGGGCGACATGATCCTGTACCCCAGCAGCACCGTGCACCAGGTCGCACCGGTCACGCGGGGCCACCGCGTGAGCAGCTTCTTCTGGGTGGAGAGCATGGTGCGCGGGCTGGAGCAACGCCAGTTGCTGTTCGACATGGACATGGCCCTGCTCAAGCTGCGCCAGACCCACGGCGACACCGACCCGTCGGCCATCGCGCTGTCGGGCACGTACCACAACCTGCTGCGCATGTGGGCCGATGTGTGAGACACCGCAAGCGCCCAACCCCACGGCAGCGACCGGGGGTATGAGATACCCCAAAAACTACTATTTTGATAGCACCCAGCGCATGATCCACTAGCGCTTGGTGCTATTTTTGTTTGTATGACCCAAATTCCTGCACGGCACACCATCCCCTCGGGCCTGGTCACCCTGGCCGACCACGAGCTGCACGCGCGCACGCAGCTGGACGACAACGCTTGGGCCTACTTCAGCGGCGGTGCGGCCGACGAGATCAGCCTGCGCGCCAACCGCACGGCCTGGGACGCCCTGTCCCTGTGGCCCCGCGTGCTGCGGCCGCTGGCGGGTGGGCACACCCGCGTGCCTCTGCTGGGCCGCACGCTGGCGCACCCCATCCTGCTCGCACCCGTGGCCTTCCAGCGCATGGCGCACCCCGATGGCGAACTGGCCCTGGCCTACGCCGCAGCAGCGCTGGGCGCGGGCGTGGTGCTCAGCACCCAGGCCAGCGTGTCGGTGGAGAGCGTGGCCCAGGCCGTGCTGCCCGACCCGGGGCGCGGCCCGCTGTGGTTTCAGCTGTACCTGCAGCCGGACCGGGGCTTCACCCAGGCGCTGGTGCAGCGTGCCGAAGCCGCCGGCTACGAAGCCCTGGTGCTCACGGTGGACGCCCCCACCAGCGGCGTGCGCGACCGGGAGCGGCGCGCGGGCTTTCGGCTGCCGTCCGGCGTGGGTCCCGTCAACCTGGCAGGTTTGCAGACACCTGCCTCCCCGCCGTTGAGCCCCGGCCAGAGCGCCTTGTTCGACGGACTGCTGCACCATGCCCCCACCTGGGACGACATCGCGTGGCTGCAGTCCATCACACGGCTGCCCGTACTGCTCAAGGGCGTGCTGCACCCCGCCGACGCGCGCCAGGCCGTGTCGGTGGGCGCGGCGGGCCTCATCGTGTCCAACCACGGCGGGCGCACGCTCGACACGGCCCCCGCCACCGCCACTGCCCTGCCCCGTGTGGTGCAGGCCGTGGGCGGCGCGGTGCCGGTGCTGGTGGACGGCGGCATCCGGCGCGGCACCGACGTGCTCAAGGCCATGGCACTGGGCGCATCGGCCGTGCTGGTGGGCCGCCCTGCCGTGTGGGGCCTGGCCAATGCGGGGGCGGCGGGCGTGGCCCATGTGCTGCGCCTGTTGCGCGACGAGCTGGAGGTCGCCATGGCACTGACCGGCTGCGCCACCCTGGCAGAGGCCACGCCTGCACTGCTGGAGGGGCAGGACGGAGCCCCATCGGGCAGAGACTGAGCCCGGGGTATCAGCAACCTGCCAGAGGCAGGTGTCACCTTCCCCCTGTCGGCAGGAATGATTTATTGCAAATGCGATAGATTCGTATTTATAATCTCAATCATCCTTTCAACAGCCAGCCACACTGCCTGCCGCCATGATCGTCTGTGTTTGCCGCCGGGTTTCGGACCGTGAGATTGCCCGCCATGCCCGTGCCGGCATGAGCTTCGATGAGATCCAGTTCGAGCTGGGCGTGGCTACCCAATGCGGATGCTGCGAAAGCTGCGCCCGCGACGTGGTGGCGCAGTGCAGTGCTTCGCAACCGGTAGCCGCCTTGCGCAACGACGCGGCGCCACAGGCGATCCAGCTTGCCAGCTCCATTCTGGAAAGCAAGTCATGGAACTCCTCTCAACCCTCGCAGGCAGCCTGATCCTGGTCGCAGGATCGGCCTGGTGGATCTTTCGCAAATAATCCGGGTTTACCCGGCAGCGTCCGCCCTATGCTAGGGGCGGCGCTGCCCTTCCTTTCTTTTTATGTCTCACCCTGATCGTTTTGCCTCCCCCGGTGGTGTGAGCCGCAACACCGTGATCGTCGGGTCCGTTTTGGCGCTGCACGTGGCCGGCATCTGGGCCCTGCAGTCCGGCCTGGTACGCAAGGCAGCCGAAGTGATCGTGCCGGCCGAGCTGCTCAGCGAATTCATCGCACCGCCCGCCCCGCCCAAGGTCACCCCACCGCCACCGGCCCCTCCTCCACCGCCCAAGCCCGCCCCCAAGGCCGCGCCCCGCCCGGCCCCGATGCCGGTGGCGATTGCTGACCCTACGCCGGCGCCCAATGCCCCCACGGGCATCACCACACCCCAGCCACCCGCGCCGCCCATCGAGGCCCCCGTGGCGCCCCCGGCCCCCGCGCCTGCGCCACCGGCACCCCCTGCACCGCCCAAGATCGAGCTGCCGTCCAGCGACGCGGCCTACCTCAACAACCCCAAGCCCAGCTACCCCGCCATCAGCAAACGCATGGGCGAGCAAGGCAAGGTGGTGCTCAGGGTGCTCATCGGCACCGACGGCGTGCCGCAGAAGGTCGAGGTCAACAAGTCCAGCGGCTTTGACCGGCTGGACCGCCAGGCCCAGGACGCCGTGATGCGCTGGCGCTTTGTGCCCGGCAAACGCAACGGCGTGCCCGAGGCCATGTGGAACCTCGTCCCCGTCAACTTTGTTCTCGAATAAACCAATCACCGCTCAGGGAGTTTTCATGGAATCGCAATTCGGCATCGCCAACGTCTGGATCCAGGGTGACTTTGTCACCCGCGCCGTCGCCATCCTGCTGCTGGCCATGTCGCTGGCCTCGTGGATCGTCATCCTCATCAAGGCGCTGGACATCATCAAGTTCAAGAAGCACGCCCGCGCCGCCCAGGACTTCTGGCACAGCGAAGACTTTGCCGCTGGCCTGACCAAGCTGGGCGCCGACCCGACCAACCCCTTCCGCCACCTGGCGCTGGAAGGCCGTGAAGCCACCGCCCACCACCGCAACACCAAGGCCCATCTGCACGACAGCCTGGACGTGAGCGACTGGGTGACACGCTGCCTGCGCAACTGCATCGACGAGTTCACCGCCCGCTTGTCCTCGGGCCTGGCCATCCTGGCGTCGGTGGGCTCCACTGCCCCGTTCATCGGCCTGTTCGGCACCGTGTGGGGCATCTACCATGCGCTGCTGGCCATCGGCACATCGGGCCAGTCCACCATCGACAAGGTGGCCGGCCCCATCGGCGAGGCGCTGATCATGACCGCCCTGGGCCTGGCCGTGGCCATCCCGGCGGTGCTGGGCTACAACGCGCTGGTGCGCGGCAACAAGTCCATCCTGAACGGCCTGAACAGCTTTGCGCACGACCTGCACGCCTACTTTGTGACCGGCGCCCGCGTGAACGCTGGCGAGCCCGGCAAGGTGCTGCCCATGAAGAAAGGCAGCTAAGCCATGGCCTTTGGAACCCAAGACGACACCGATGACGTGATGAACGAGATCAACATGACGCCCCTGGTGGACGTCATGCTGGTGCTGCTCATCATCTTCATCATCACCGTGCCGGTGATGAAACACGCGGTGAACGTGGACCTGCCCCGAGCCACCAACCAGCCCGAGAACGTCAAGCCCGAGACCGTGCGCCTGTCGGTGTCGGCCGATGGCAAGTTCTTCTGGAACGAGTCCCAGGTGTCGGAAGAAGAACTCTTCCCCCGCCTGCAGGCCGAGGCCGCCAAGGAGCCCCAGCCAGACCTCCACATCCGTGGCGACAAGAACGTGCGCTATGAATTCGTGGCCCAGGCCATGGCGGCTGCGCAACGCGCTGGCGTGCGCAAGATCGGGTTTGTGACGGACCCACAGGGGCAGTAACGGCACGGCGACAGCTACCTGCAGCCCCCGCACATCCTGCCAGCCTACCCACGGGGGACACGCTGACGGGCGGCAAAGAGGTTGGGCTTTTGCAGCGGGCTCATGGCCTGCTTACCCGGCGCCCGCAGCGCACAAAGCCCCCAGCCTTGCGCCTGATGCAGGTCGGGCGCAGGAACAAAAAGAAACACACAGTTCGCTTGACTTGTAATTGCGAATCGTTATCATTAGCAAAACGCACTGCAATGACCCAGGAAACCTCCATGCAAGCCTCCCTGACCTCCGCCCCGCTCCGCCGCACTGCGTCTGCCGACCCGACGGGCGCCCCGGTATCTGGCGAGGCATCGTCGTCCGGCGCGCAGGGCGCCACCGCCGCACTGGACAGCAGCGTGCTGCTGCAAGGCCACAAGACCGTCGCCATCAGCCACAACGGCTCGGTCTACCGCCTGCAGGCCACCAAGCTGGGCAAGCTCATCCTGACCAAATAGTTTCATCGTGGGGCGACTCCCGGGCTTGCAACAAGCTCGAAAGGGTCATTTTTGCCAGCCAACGGGTTTGCGCCCGCGTAGCCAGGCTTTTTTTGCTGCCCCCGGCCCCGCCAACAAAAAAACCGGCCCACAGGCCGGTTTTTTTATGCTCCCACAGGTTTTGAAGCCTTTTTGGCACCATGCGCTAGTGGAATATGCGCCAGCAGCTATCAAAATAAGAGCAACTGCAACCCCTGCTGAGAGAGCACCCGAATCACAGCCCCAGGGCTGCGATGCCCGCGCGGGCGATCTGCGCATCTTCGGTGGACTTCACGCCGCTCACGCCCACGGCACCCAGGCACTGGCCGTCCTTCATGATCGGCACGCCGCCTTCGAGCAGGCCGTCAATGGTGGGCGCGCTCAGGAACGAGGTACGGCCGCCGTTGATCACGTCCTCATACACCTTGCTTTCGCGGCGGCCCAGCGCGGCCGTGCGGGCCTTGGATGGGGCGATGTGCGACGACACGGCCGCTGCACCGTCCAGGCGCTGCAGCCACAGCAGGTGGCCGCCATCGTCCACGATGGCAATGGTCACGGCCCAGTTGTTCTTGAGGGCTTCGGCTTCAGCGGCGGCGGCCACGGCCTTGACGTCGGCCAGTTCGAGTTCGTGCTTGGTTTTCATGGAGATATCCGAAAGATGGGGAGGAAGCCAGGCGCCACAGGCCGCCCGACACACAAAGAGAGCCGAGCATACCGGCATCCCCCGCGCCGTTGCACCCAGCCAGGGTGAAAGTATCCTTACCAAAAGTAGGTGACCGGGTGCGGTTTTTGGGGGGCAAAAAACGCTCTCACCCTAGAATTTCTCTCGTCTGCGTCGTGCAGGCCAACAAGGAGAGACACAAGATGAATGACCAAGTCACCACCCTGGGCCACTCTGCGGGCTATGGCATCTCGCAGGAAGAGCGCCACAAGGTGCTTCGCAATACCTATTGGCTGCTTGCCCTGAGCATGATCCCCACGGTGCTGGGCGCCTGGATTGGCGTGGCCACCGGCATCACCCGTTCGCTGACCGGCGGCCTGGGCCTGATCGTGTTCCTGGGCGGCGCGTTCGGCTTCATGTTCGCCATCGAAAAGACCAAGCGCTCGGCCGCTGGCGTGCCGGTGCTGCTGGCCTTCACGTTCTTCATGGGCCTGATGCTGTCGCGCATGATCGGCATGGTGCTGGGCTTCAAGAACGGCACCGACCTCATCATGACGGCCTTTGCCGGCACGGCCGGTGTGTTCTTCGTGATGGCCAGCCTGGCCAGCGTCATCAAGCGTGACCTGTCGGGCATGGGCAAGTGGCTGATGGTGGGCGCCCTGGTGCTCATGGTGGGCGGCATCATCAATGTGTTCGTCGGCTCGGGCTTGGGGATGATGGTGATCTCGATGCTGGCCATCGGCATCTTCAGCGCCTACATGCTGTATGACCTGAAGCAGATCCTGGACGGCGGCGAAACCAACTACATCAGCGCCACGCTGGCCCTGTACCTGGACATCTTCAACGTGTTCCAGAGCCTGCTGGCCCTGCTGGGCATCATGGGTGGCGAGCGCGACTGAGCCCTGCCAGTCGTCCCTGACCTCCATCAAAAGGCTCCCTCGGGAGCCTTTTTTGTGGGCCAAGCACCAAGATCAAGCCTCAATAGCGCGGCCAGTGTGCCGATAATGCAAGTACATGTGTCCACAAAGCCCCTCCACCGCATTGCGCCTGATGGTTCTGGCGGGCCTGTTGCTGCTTGCCGGCTGCGACAAGATCCCGGGCCTGGGCCCTGATCCGCGCGTGGCGCAACGCGATGCCGAGGCCAAGGCCATTGGCGGTGCCTGCCGCCACGCGCTGCGGGGGCTGGAAGACTGCTACACCCTCAACCCCAAGGCGTCCAAGGCCTCGGTGTTTGCAGGCTGGAAGGACATGGACGCCTACATGCGGGAGAACAAGATCGAGGGCACGCCCTCGGTGCTGGGCAAGGTGGAAAAGCCCGAACGCAGCGAACGCGCACCCGACATCGAAACCGAACCCCGCGACCCTGCCGCCAGCCGCAACCGCAGCTGACGTGACGCCCGGGGGGCGATGGCACGGGACGGAGGGCTGAACCCTCCGCGCACCCTCTTTTTCACGGACTCTCAGACCCGCTCGAACACCGCCATGCTTTCCACATGGGCCGTGTGCGGAAACATGTTGACCATGCCCGCCGCCGTGCACCGGTAGCCGGCCAGATGCACCAACAGCCCCGCATCCCGCGCCAAGGTGGCCGGGTTGCAGCTCACGTACACAATGCGCTTCGGGGGCGTCCAGCCTTCGGCCCCTGCGGGCAACGGGCCAGCGCCCTCGGCGCCAATGCGGGCCTGCTCGATGTCCGCCAACGCCTTGGCCAGCGCAAACGCCCCTTCGCGAGGTGGGTCCACCAGCCACTTGTCAGCGGCGCCGTCGGCCACCAGCATCTCCGGCGTCATCTCGAACAGGTTACGCGCTACAAAATCAGTAGCTGCCAGCGCTTTATGGTCGGGCGCCTGGGCCTGATTCAAGGCATAGTTCTCACGCGAGCGGGCCACCAGGGCCTCACTGCCTTCAATGCCCAGCACCTCGCGCGCCTGCGTGGCCAGCGGCAGCGTGAAGTTGCCCAGGCCGCAGAACCAGTCGATCACGCGCTCGTGCGGTTGCACGTCCAGCAGGCGCAGCGCGCGGCTCACCAGCACCCGGTTGATGTGCGGGTTCACCTGGGTGAAGTCCGTGGGCTTGAAAGGCATGGTGATGCCAAAGTCCGGCAGTGCGTACGACAGCGGCTCGCCGCCCTCGTCCAGCAGCTTCACCGTGTCCGGGCCCTTGGGCTGCAACCACCATTGCACGTGGTGCTCTGCGCCAAAGGCGCGCAGCCGGGCGATGTCCTCGGCGGAGAGCGGCTCCAAGTGGCGCAATACCAGCGCGGTCACGGTGTCGCCACAGGCCAGTTCGATCTGCGGGCAGGTGTCGCGAGCGTCCAGGCTGGCAATCAGGGCGCGCAGGGGCATCAGCATCGCATCGACATGCGGGGGCAAGATCTTGCAGGTCTGCATGTCGGCGATGTACCGGCTCTTGCGCTCATGAAAGCCCACCAGCACCTGGCCCTTCTTGATCACGTGGCGCACGGCCAGGCGGGCACGGTAGCGGTAGCCCCAGGCGGGCCCTTCAATGGGACGCAGCATGGTCTCGGCCTTCACCTTGCCCAGGTGCCAGAGGTTGTCCTCCAGCACCCGCTGCTTGACGGCCACCTGGGCACCGACGTGCAGATGCTGCATCTTGCAGCCGCCGCAGGCGCCTGCGTGCAGGCCAAAGTGCGGGCAATCCGGCCGCACGCGCTGGGACGATTCGCGGTGGATCGCCACCAGGCTGGCCTGCTCCCAGTTGTTCTTTTTGCGATGGGTGTTGGCGGTGACCAGCTCGAATGGCAGGGCGCCATCGATGAAGACCACCTTGCCGTCGGGCTTGCGGGCCACGCCCTGGGCGTCGAGGTCCATGGACTGCACATGCAGCCAGCCTTCGGGCAGGTTGTCTTGAGCGTTCTGCTCGGTGGGTTCAAACGAGGGGGATAGTTCTTTCGGTGCGCTCATCCCCCGATTGTCTCAGGCGCGGCATGCCCGCTGGCCGCACCCGGGCGAACTGCCCATGTCAGGCCCGGTCAGCCCCGGTCAGCGCGCGCAGGCCGCATGCCACCGGGCGCGGACACAGCCGTCAGTGGCAGCTTGTTGATGGTGAGCTCGCAGCCAAAGTTGTCGGGAGAAAACACCAAGGTCGAGCCTGGCGCCACCAGCGGCAGGGTTTCGTGGATCTGCCGCGACATGTCCACCGGCGGCTCCGGCGCGCGGTACACGATGTCCTTGTCAGGGCCATAGACGACGTAGCAGGATGCAGCGGCCGTCTGGCTGAACAGAGCAACCACCAGGGCTGCGGCGGCATAGGGAAAAGCGGTCGTCATGGTGTGGCTCCTCATGCAAGCAAATCTGCAGGGAATTATGCGGGCTTCTGCCAGCACCGCCAATCCGGTGGGTGTACGCGCACCGTGCGCGGTCAGCGCAGGTACAGGTGGTTGGTGTGCTTGACCTCTTCCATCACCGCATAGGTCCGCGTCTCGCGCACTCCTGGCAGCTGCCACAGCACATTGCCCGCAAACACGCGGTAGGCGTTCATGTCGGCGGACCGGGTTTTCAGCAGGTAGTCGAACCCGCCCGCCACCATGTGGCATTCCATGATTTCGGGGTGCACCTGCACCGCCGCCTTGAACTGGTCGAACACGTTGGGCGTGGTGCGGTCCAGCAGCACCTCCACAAACACCAGCATGCCCGCGCCCAGCTTGAGCGGGTTGAGCCGCGCCTCGTAGCCCAGGATGAAGCCATCGCGCGTGAGGCGCTGCACCCGCGCCAGCACCGCCGTGGGCGACAAGGCCACGGCCTCGGCCAGCTTAAGGTTGGCAATGCGGCCGTCCTCCTGCAGGATTGACAGGATCTTGCGGTCAATGCGGTCCAGATCGGGTTCTGCTTGCATATTCACTAGCTATTTATTCGTCTTTACCCATTATTTTCGAACATTTATTCACCAACAACCCAAGGATCATCGCCAGTAACGCGCCCAACCCCTTGTTTGGCCCTCCAAACCACCGAAAGACAACGCCATGACGCAGCCCTCCGCCCTGTTTGCAGACTTCGCGCCCCGCACGCCGCTGAGCAACCCGCTGCGCGCCGCGATCACTGCCGCCTATCGCCGCCCCGAGCCCGAGGCCTTGGCCCCGCTGCTGGCCCAGGCCCGCCTGCCTGCCGATCAAGCCGCAGCGGCCGAGCAACTGGCCCTGCGAATCGCCAAGGCGCTGCGTGAACGCAAGGCCAGCGCCGGGCGCGCGGGCATCGTGCAGGGCTTGCTGCAAGAGTTTTCGCTGTCGTCGCAAGAAGGCGTGGCGCTGATGTGCCTGGCCGAGGCGCTACTGCGCATTCCCGACAAGGCCACGCGCGACGCGCTCATCCGCGACAAGATCAGCAACGGCCAGTGGGATGCCCACCTGGGCAAGAGCCCCTCGCTCTTCGTCAACGCCGCCACCTGGGGCCTGCTGATTACCGGCAAGCTGGTGGCCACGCACAGCGAAAGCAGCCTGGGCAACTCACTCAGCCGCCTGATCGGCAAGGGCGGCGAACCCCTGATCCGCAAGGGCGTGGACATGGCCATGCGCATGATGGGCGAGCAGTTTGTGACCGGCGAGACCATTGACGAAGCCCTGCGCAACGCCCGCACGATGGAGGCCGAGGGCTTTCGCTACTCGTACGACATGCTGGGCGAGGCAGCGCTGACCAGCGAAGATGCCAAGCGCTACTACGCGTCGTACGAGCAGGCCATCCACGCGATTGGCAAGGCCTCGGCCGGGCGCGGCATTTACGAAGGCCCGGGCATCTCCATCAAACTCTCGGCCCTGCACCCGCGCTACAGCCGCGCGCAGTTTGGCCGGGTGATGGACGAGCTGTACCCGCTGGTGTTGCGCCTGACGATGCTGGCCAAGCAGTACGACATTGGCCTGAACATCGACGCGGAAGAGACCGACCGGTTGGAGTTGTCGCTGGACCTGCTGGAGCGCCTGTGCCACGAGCCCACGCTGGCGGGCTGGAACGGCATTGGCTTCGTCATCCAGGCCTACCAAAAGCGCTGCCCCTTCGTCATCGACTACGTGGTGGACCTCGCCCGCCGCACCCAGCGCCGCCTGATGGTGCGCCTGGTCAAAGGCGCGTACTGGGACAGCGAAATCAAGCGCGCCCAAGTTGATGGCCTCACGGACTACCCCGTCTACACCCGCAAGGTGCACACCGACATTTCTTACATCGCCTGCGCCAAGAAACTGCTGGCAGCACCCGAGGCCGTGTACCCCCAGTTCGCCACGCACAACGCCGAAACGCTGGCCACCATCTACCAACTGGCAGGCAGCAACTACTACGCGGGGCAGTATGAGTTCCAGTGCCTTCACGGCATGGGCGAGCCGCTGTACGAGCAAGTGGTGGGCGCAATCGCCGCCGGTAAATTGGGCCGCCCGTGCCGCATCTACGCCCCCGTGGGCACACATGAGACGCTGCTGGCCTACCTAGTGCGCCGCCTGCTGGAGAACGGCGCCAACACCTCGTTTGTGAACCGCATTGCCGACGAAACCATTGCGCTGGATGAGCTGGTGAAAAGCCCCGTGCAGGTAGTGGACCATCAAGCCGCCACCGAAGGCGCTGCAGGCCTGCCCCACCCGCGCATCCCCCTGCCGGTAGCGCTGTACGGCGCCCACCGCAGCAACTCCCACGGGCTGGATTTGTCGAACGAAAACACGCTGACCGAGCTGGCCGCCACGCTGCAAGGCACGGCAAGCCACACCTGGACGGCAGCCCCTCTGTTGGCCGCCGAGGTGCCCGCAGGCACCACCCAACCGGTGCGCAACCCGGCTGACCACCACGACGTGGTGGGCCAGGTGCAAGAAGCCACCACCGCCGACGTACACCAGGCCCTGACCCACGCCCAGGCCGCTGCAGCCCCCTGGGCCGCCACGCCACCCGCCGAGCGCGCCGCAGCCCTGCTGCGTACCGCCGACCTGCTGGAAGAGCGCATGCTGCCCCTGCTGGGCCTGCTGATGCGCGAAGCGGGCAAGAGCGCCAGTAACGCCGTGGCCGAAGTGCGCGAAGCCGTGGACTTCTTGCGCTACTACGCCGCGCAGGTGCAGAGCACCTTCGACAACGCCACCCACATCCCGCTGGGCCCCGTGGCCTGCATCAGCCCCTGGAACTTCCCGCTCGCCATCTTCATGGGCCAGGTCGCCGCCGCCCTGGCCGCAGGCAACCCCGTGCTGGCCAAGCCCGCAGAGCAAACCCCGCTGATCGCCGCCGAGGCCGTGCGCCTGCTGTGGCAGGCCGGTGTGCCCCGCGCCGCCGTGCAGTTGCTGCCCGGCCAGGGCGAAACCGTGGGCGCACGTTTGATTGGCGATGAGCGCGTGATGGGCGTGATGTTCACCGGCTCCACCGAAGTCGCGCGCATCCTGCAGCGCACGGTGGCCGGGCGCCTGGATGCCGCAGACCGCCCCATCCCGCTGATTGCCGAAACGGGTGGGCAGAATGCGATGATCGTGGACTCATCCGCCCTGGTGGAACAGGTGGTGGGCGATGCGGTGTCGTCCGCCTTTGACAGCGCTGGCCAGCGCTGCTCCGCCCTGCGCGTGCTGTGCGTGCAAGAAGAAGCTGCCGACCGCGTGGTCGAGATGCTGCAGGGCGCCATGGGCGAACTGCGCGTGGGCAACCCCGCCGAGTTGCGCGTGGACGTGGGCCCCGTCATTGATGCCGAGGCGCAAGCAGGCATCACCCAGCACATCGAAAAATTCAAGGCCCAAGGCCACCGTGTGTTCCAGCACCCGAATCACGTTTCTGCCGTCAGCGCACCGGGCACTTTTGTACCCCCTACCCTAATCGAACTGAACCACATCGGCGAGTTGCAGCGAGAAGTCTTCGGCCCCGTGCTGCACCTGGTGCGCTACGCGCGCAACGACCTGGACCAGTTGCTCGACCAGATCAACGCCACCGGCTACGGCCTCACACAAGGCGTGCACACCCGTATCGACGAAACCATTGCCCGCGTGGTCAACCGCGCCCATGCCGGCAACGTGTACGTGAACCGCAACATGGTCGGCGCCGTCGTGGGCGTGCAGCCCTTTGGTGGCGAAGGCCTGTCGGGCACGGGCCCCAAGGCCGGCGGGCCGCTGTACCTGTTGCGCCTGCTGTCGCAGCGCCCGGCCAATGCACTGGCGCGCACCTTTGCCGAGGGCGACCGCACCAGCCCGCCCGATACCGAGCGGCGCGAGCGTCAGCTGGCCCCGCTGGGCACCTTGCAGCAATGGGCGCACAACCAGGGCAACCTGGCCCTGGCAGGCCATTGCCAGCGTTTTGCGCAAGAAACGCAGAGCGGCACCGCCCGCACCCTGCCCGGCCCCACCGGCGAGCGCAATGTCTACACCCTGGCCCCCCGCGCCCGCGTGCTGTGCATGGCGCGAAGCGCGGACGACCTCCTGGTGCAGACGGCAGCCGTGCTCGCCAGCGGGGGCACCGCCCTGTGGCCCAGCGCCCATGCAGGGCTGCGCGCGAAGCTGCCCACGCATGTGCAGGCCCAGGTCATGCTGCAAGACAACGCACTGAGCGATGACACCGTGGCACTGGACGCCGTGCTGCACCATGGCGACGCCGAATCCCTGCAGACGGTGTGCGCCGCCCTCGCCCGCCGCCCCGGGCCTATCGTGGGCGTGACTGCGCTGCAGCCCGGCGCCACCGATATCCCATTGGAGCGCCTGCTGATCGAACGTGCGCTGAGCGTGAACACAGCAGCAGCTGGCGGAAACGCAAGCCTTATGACGATTGGATGAGGGCCAGTTGCCAGGCTACCAACCGAGGAAAGCATTTTTGAATCAAATGGGCTGCTAGCGCCTGTTAATCATGCGCTAGCAGCTATCGATTCAATAGCAATCAAGATGCCGATGCCAACGGCAGATTGAGCAACAGGTTCTGCGGCTTGATGCGTACCACGCCCTCGGCGTTGGTCGCCAGCCCCAAGTACACCGGCTTGCCCGCCACGTCGGCCCGCATCTCGGCCGGGTTGGCGAAGGTCAGCGTGAACAGGCTCACCAGGCGCTGCATGCGCTCGGCCTCCACCGGGCGGTCCTGGTACAGGTCGTTCAGGATGGCGGTGGACTCCACATCCAGCCCCACATGCCAGCGCCACGCCCTGTCGGTGACCTGGTGCACAGGCTCGATCTGCACCTGCAGGCCCAGCAAATGCGCCACCCAGCGCTCCAGCACACGTGCCAGGGCTTTCAGGCCAGATCGTGCACGGGTCATCTTGAAGGTCAGGCCATGGCTCAGGTCCTGCGTCAGCTCGTGGGTCAGGTCGAGCAGAAAGTGATGGCGGTCGCTCTCCTGCCAATATTGCCCCGCATTGTCGGCCGACAGCACCTTGACCTGCGCCGTGGGCTGCAGTGCGCCGCTCTGCAGCAGCAAGCGCCCCACCTCGCCCAGGCCCGCCGTCTCGTTGAGCATGTCGAGCGTATCCCGGTCGCCTGCCAGCATTTGCCCGTCTTGCAATGTGATGCGCTGGGGCCGAAACAGCATCTCGGCGGCGCGGGCTTCAAAGGCATCGTTGCAGTCATCCAGCACATTGCGCAACAGGGCCTGCACCACGGCGTCGATGAACACGGCGGGCACGTTCACCGCGCCACTGCGCATGAGTTGCAGGTAATAAGCCTCCAGCGTGCCGGCGGCCAGCAGGCCATCGCGGAAGCGCAGGAACACGGTGTAGTTTTCGCGGGCGTCGTCGTCCTGCAATGCAACCAGCTCCGCAGAGGCGACCGCCCGCGCGGGTGACACCTTGAGCGATTCATGCAGTGCGATCTCAGCAGTGCACGACTCTGGCACCAGCGCCAGCTCTGGGCGGCGCAGTAGGTGCCGTACATATGCATCAGTCAGAGAAAGCCACCCTCGCCCATCGCGAGCCAAATGTGTCAACCCGCTGTGGGGCCAGAAGTCAGGAACAAGGGTGGACATGGCGATTGACGAACCAGTTCAAATGAAAAACAAGACAGAGACAGGGAATCACGAGACGGGATGCGGCGGAAAAATCATGCGTGTTGTCCGTCTCATGCAAGAACCGGTCGTAATATCACCCAATCTTATCTGGCAGGGTTCGACAAAGTTGGACAGGGGCTGCACTGGGGAAATCCAAGATTCGGTCCTGGCACCCCCTGAGCCTGCGGACTCGCGCTGCGCGTTTAGAAAGCCAATGCAGCAAATGCAAAAGTCAGAGCACGGGCTCGCACTTTGCCTAGCATTCCGAACGGGCGCCCCACCATGGGCCGGCTGCAGACCAGACGCACGGCTCTATCCGTGCGAAATGCCCAGGATTCATGCTTCTTTCTCGGAGATTGAACGCCAGTGGTTGAAGGATCATCGGCCAAGCTCCCAGCTCTACTGACTGCGTCCACAGTCTGACCGAGCAACCAACCGACTGGAGTCCCACACATGCTCGATATTTCTCAAGCCGCCAATCTCCTCACCTCCATGGGCGTATCCAACGCCCTGGCGACTCGCGCTGCCGAGCGCACGGCACAAAACCATTCTGGCGCGGACCCACTCACCTTTCTCAAGGAGTTGCGAGCCACCTTGGAGGAGCTCTCGAAAGAAACGCCTCCCAGCACAGCGGCAGGCACAACCTCGTCCGAAAAGGCTGCCTATACATCCACCACGGACCTGTACACCAAGAACACTGCGGCATCGGCTGCCACCAACGCTGCAAGCGCCTCGGCTGCTGCCGAAAAGGCAGCCGCCACGGTTCCTTTCAAGAGCCTGGAGGAGTTCAAACAATGGGAAAAAGGGCTCGGGAGCACCTTTGCAGAGGACTATGAGCCACCAGACTATGTCAGGCTTCATGCCATGATGCTTGGCGGCGGTGACGACACGGTCGTTGGCCGCTACATGTTCTTCAAGAACCATCCGGAGTTCGCGGCCGATTACGCGTCCATTCGAAATGGCAATCTGTCCAAATTTCCAACGGATGGTTCCACGCTCGTGAAAAGCGATCTATCCAAGATGTCCGAGGAAACGGCGGCCTACTACCGCAAGAACCCCAACGCCTTGCTGGCAGCCGAGGGTTTCAACATGGACCCCACATTGGCCAAAATGCGCATGAGTGGGGAAATCAATCCACCCACTGGAACTGATGCGTCCGAGTGGCTCATGAGCAGCAAGTGGACCAAAGACGGCATCGTGGCCCAGAATAATCGCGTCGCATATGCCAATGCCGACTACATCGGACTGGATGGCAAGGGGGCTGGAACCTACAAGCTGAGCCGATTCGACGCGGCCACCGGCAACATCATCAACTACGATGGTCGCGTTTTTGACCCGCTGACGGGCGAGGTGAAGGCATAGCAGCGGGCAGGCTCGAGACACCCACCTGCCTAGCTGCCCCAAGCCTACCAGAGCAGGCAAACCACTGCCGCGCCATGCGGCGCCTACCAAGGCAATTGAAGCTGGCGTGACGACAGTTGCCAGCATCCAAGTACATCGTGTCTGCCCAATCCGTACCAGCTATCAACCAGCGTGAACTGGTTGACTCGCCAACCCAGTGGCGCAATAGCACGCCGATCGAACGGCTCGTGCCGATAGTTAAGGGTGACATGGGGATGAAAACGCGTGCGAATCTGGCTTTCGGGGAATCCCGCCCGCAGCATGGCATGCGCCAGCGTGTGCTCCAGTCCACGGATCCCACGTAACCCCCAGCTGCGGCCGGCCAACCTTGCCATGCCACGGCCGTCCACCCCACCGCTGTATTCCACCCGATCGAAAACAACATCAAACGGTTCAAAGGCAACGTAGTTCGCAGCTGTCAGGGCCTTGTCCACAGTGTCAAGGGGAATCGCCCCCCAAAACTGCCCCAGTTTTTACAGGGTTATATGCAGTCGCTCCGCGGGCATGGGCGCGGCACGCCATGGACAATGCGCAAGCTCCAGCCCATTCAGGAAGCAAAATGCCCGCTCGGCCAGTTGGCGCGGCGGGCAAACGAAAAAATACAGATCGTGTCGTTGCAACATGCGATCCCCAGGAGTGAGAACCACATTTTGCGACAAAATACTGTTTAAAAAGACAGTATTTTGTCGCTCCTCAACGTCTTATTCCCACTCAATCGTCGCTGGCGGCTTGCTGCTCACGTCATACGTCACGCGGTTGATGCCACGCACTTCGTTGATGATGCGGCCGGACACCTTCTTGAGCAGCGCGTAGGGCAGTTCGGCCCAGTCGGCGGTCATGAAGTCGCTGGTCTGCACGGCGCGCAGGGCCACCACGTAGTCGTACGTGCGACCATCGCCCATCACGCCCACGCTCTTGACGGGCAGGAACACGGTGAAGGCCTGGCTGGTCAGGTCGTACCAGGTCTTGCCCGAGGCTTCGTCCACAAAATTGCGCAGCTCTTCGATGAAGATCGCGTCGGCACGGCGCAGCAGGTCGGCGTATTCCTTCTTCACCTCGCCCAGGATGCGCACGCCCAGGCCGGGGCCGGGGAACGGGTGGCGGTAGACCATGTCGGGCGGCAGGCCCAGGGCCACGCCCAGTTCGCGCACTTCGTCCTTGAACAAATCGCGCAGGGGTTCCAGCAGCTTCAGGCCGAGCTGCTCTGGCAGACCACCCACGTTGTGGTGGCTCTTGATGGTGACGGCCTTCTTGCTCTTCGCGCCGCCGGATTCGATGACGTCAGGGTAGATAGTGCCCTGGGCCAGGAAGGTGGCACCCTTGTGGCCGCCGGTGCCGGCCTTGAGCTTGGCTGCTTCGGCCTTGAACACATCCACAAACAGACCGCCGATGATCTTGCGCTTTTGCTCAGGTTCGCTCACCCCGGCCAGCTTGCCCAGGAACAAATCGCTGGCGTCCACGCGGATGACCTTGGCATGGAGCTTGCCCTCGAACATGTCCATGACCATGTCGCCTTCGTTCAGACGCAGCAGGCCGTGGTCCACAAACACGCAGGTGAGCTGGTCGCCGATGGCGCGGTGGATGAGCGCTGCCGCCACGGACGAATCCACGCCACCAGACAGGCCGAGGATCACTTCCTCATCGCCCACCTGTTCGCGGATCTTCTGCACGGCTTCTTCGATGTAATCCCCCATGACCCAGTCAGCCCGAGTGCCGCAGATGCCCAGCACAAAACGCTCCAGCAAGGCGCGCCCCTGCACGGTGTGTGTGACTTCGGGGTGGAACTGTACGGCGTAGTAGTGGCGGCTTTCGTCGGCCATGCCGGCAATGGGGCACGACGGTGTGGAGCACATCACCTTGAAGCCCGGCGGCAGCGCCGTGACCTTGTCGCCGTGGCTCATCCACACCTTGAGCATGCCGTGGCCTTCGGGCGTGGCGAAGTCTTCGATGCCCTTGAGCAGTTTGGTGTGGCCATGGGCGCGCACTTCGGCGTAGCCAAATTCGCGGGTGTTGGAACCCTCGACCTTGCCGCCCAACTGCTGGGCCATGGTCTGCATGCCGTAGCAGATGCCCAGCACGGGGATGCCGAGTTCAAACACCGCATCCGGCGCCTTGTCATCCACCTCGTACACGCTGGCGTGGCTGCCCGACAGGATCACGCCCTTGAGCGAGCCGTCCTTGGCGTAGTCGCGGATCCACTCGTCGGTCACGTCGCAGGGGTGCACCTCGCAGTACACATGGGCCTCGCGCACGCGGCGGGCGATGAGCTGGGTGACTTGCGAGCCGAAATCGAGGATGAGGATTTTCTGGTGTTGCATGGTGGTGGTCCGTCAGAGGCTGGAGAGATCAAGAAGCGGGACGCCGCTGCGCTGGGCGGCAGCGATCTGGTGGGGGTCGAAAGTGGCCAGCGGCAGGCGCAGCGAGCGCGCCAGCCACAGGTAGGCGGCATCAAAGGTGGGCAGGCCGGTGTCAAGCGCCACGTCCATCACGGCCTTGTGCTGGGCCGGGGCGAGATCGTGCAGCTCTACGCGGTGGCGGATCGCCTCCAGCACACTCCACAAACCTTCGACCGAGGCCGCGGGGATGCGGCCGCTGTGCACGCCGCTGCTGATGAGGTTGCTGCATTCCCACTGCCAGAGGTTGGGTGCCTGGGGTTCAACCTCGTCACGGCGGATCAGGGTGTAGAGACGGCGGGTGTGTTCGCTGGCCGTGTCGGGCAGCAGCCAGGCGGCGGTGACGGACGCGTCGAGGATGAACGCGGTCATGTAGTAGCCCTGCCCTGGCGGCGCAACGTATCGGGATTCGCGGCTTCGGCCACGGAGCGGATGCTGGCATGCAGCGCATCGATCTGGCCCAGCTCGCGGGCGATCTGCTCGTCGGTGATGACGGGGCGACGGCGCACGGGCAGCATGCGCACCACCTCTTTGCCGTGGCGGGTGATGCGCACTTCCTCGCCCTGCTCGACCAACTCGATCAGGGCGGAGAACCTGCTTTTGGCTTCGTAGATACCGACGGACTGCATGGAAACGCGGACCCAAAAAAAGAAAAGTCTGGCCTGAACAATGAATTCAGATCAGACTATATCAGTCTGACCAGATTTTTTCAATCAGGCCAGACTCCGAATCTCCGAGGGTCGAGCAAACCCATGGCTTGCAAACATCGACAGCACAAGCCAGGGCAGCCGTGCAAGGGCCGCCCCGCAGCACTGGCTGCGTCCCCCTTCCCGAATGGCGCGGCCATTCGAGAGAAGGGGGAAGGCGCGAAGCGACTCAGGGGGTTGTCACTTAGTCAGCGCGGTAGTTAGGCGCTTCCTTGGTGATCTGCACATCGTGCACATGGCTTTCGCGGATACCGGCGGTCGTGATCTCGACGAACTCGGCCTTGTTGTTCATCTCTTCGATGGTGGCGCAGCCGCAGTAGCCCATGGATGCACGCACGCCGCCCGCCATCTGGTAGACGATGCTGACCATCGAGCCCTTGTAGGGCACACGGCCTTCGATGCCCTCGGGCACCAGCTTGTCGGCATTGGGGTTGCCCGTGCTCGATTCCTGGAAGTAGCGGTCAGCGCTGCCCTGCTGCATGGCGCCGATGGAGCCCATGCCGCGGTAGCTCTTATAGCTGCGGCCCTGGAACAGGATTACCTCGCCAGGTGCTTCTTCAGTGCCCGCAAACATGCCGCCCATCATCACCGTGCCTGCGCCAGCAGCCAGGGCCTTGGCGATGTCGCCGCTGTAGCGGATGCCGCCGTCGGCAATCAGCGGCACGCCGGTGCCCTTGAGCGCCGTGGCCACATTGTCGATGGCCATGATCTGGGGCACGCCCACACCGGCCACGATGCGGGTGGTGCAGATGGAGCCAGGGCCGATGCCGACCTTGACGGCATCCGCACCGGCCTCAACCAGTGCCAGCGCAGCAGCGCCGGTGGCGATGTTCCCGCCGATCACATCCACTTGCGGGTAGTTCTGCTTGACCCAGCGCACGCGGTCGATCACGCCCTTGCTGTGACCGTGGGCCGTGTCCACCACGATGGCGTCCACACCGGCCTTGACCAGCGCTTCGACGCGTTCTTCGGTGCCCTCGCCCACGCCCACCGCAGCGCCCACACGCAGGCGACCAGCGGCGTCGCGCGCCGCGTTGGGGAAGCTGGTCTGCTTTGTGATGTCCTTCACCGTGATCAGGCCCTTGAGTTCAAAGGCGTCGTTCACGACCAGGATGCGTTCGAGTTTGTGCTTGTTGAGCAGCGCCTTGGCCTGTGCAGGCGTGGTGCCCTCCTTTTCATTGACCGTGATGAGCTTCTCGCGCGGGGTCATGATCTGGTGGACCTTGACGTCGTAGCGGGTCTCAAACCGCAGGTCGCGGCCCGTGACGATACCGACCACCTTGCCACCGTCGCACACGGGGAAGCCCGAGATGCCCAGTTGCTCGGACAGCTGCAGCACTTGCAGCACCGTGTGCTCGGGGGTGATGACCACCGGGTCGCGCAGCACGCCGGACTCGTAACGCTTGACCTTGGCCACATGGGCAGCCTGCTCTTGCGCCGTGAGGTTCTTGTGCACGATGCCGATGCCGCCCTCCTGGGCAATGGCAATGGCCAGGCGTGCCTCGGTCACGGTGTCCATGGCGGCGGACACGAGAGGCAGGTTCAGTTGGATATTGCGGGAGAGTTTCGTCGCGAGGGACGTGTCCTTGGGCAGGACCTGGGAGTACGCTGGCACCAGCAACACATCGTCGAAGGTGAGCGCTTTTCCAAGAAGGCGCATGAGAAAGCTCCAAAAAGTGGATTGTACCCGCGCCGCATGTGGCGAAAACGCGCCCACCCATCTGCAACGCACTGGCGGGGGGGGAATCACATGGATAAACTTGTCCGCATGAAAATGCACAAGCTTCTCCTGCTGGCCGTGGCCTGCACCTGGGCCATGGGCGCGACGGCGCAATGGCAGTGGACAGACAAAGACGGACGCAAGGTCTTCAGCGACCGCCCCCCGCCACCCGACATCCCTGAAAAAAGCATCCTGAAGCAGCCGGGCGGCAACCGTCCTGCACGTGCAGCCACCCCTGCCGCACCCGCAGCCTCCGATGCAGCCCCTGCCGTGGCAGCAGCGCCCAAGGCCGCAGCCAGCGCTGCAGGCGCGGGCAAGGACAAGGAGCTGGAAGAAAAGAAGGCCCAGGCTGAGGCCGCAGAAGCCGCCAAGAAAAAGGCCGAGGACGAAAAGATCGCCAAGGCCAAAGCCGAAAACTGCACCCGCGCCCGTGCGGCAAAAGCAGCGTTCGACGCAGGCAAGCCCATCACCCAAGCCAATGCCCAGGGCGAAAAAATCTTCCTGGACGGCCCCGCCCGCGCGGCAGAGGCCAAGCGCATCGACGAGATCGTCGCAAGCGACTGCGTACGCTGAGTTCTGAGTGACGTGCTGCTTCGGCCTCCCCCGCCGACCAGCAGTTGAGATTCAGTAGCCCGACTTGCCCCCGGGCCTGCGCCGCGCAAACAGCCCGGTGGTGCGAGCGCCTTGGCGGGCAAAACGCTCCCGGCGCGCCACCTTGGGGTCCACCTTCAAGGGGCTGTAGATTTCCACACGGTCCAGGGGCTGCAGCACTGCATCCAGCTTGGCGGCACGGCCCCAGATGCCAACCGACGGCTCATCACCCGCCTCCACCCCACAGCTGGCGCGCAAGGCATCTGCCACGGTAGCGCCCACCGGTAAATCCAGCACCCATTCGCGCACCTCGCGCGGCGCCAAGCAGGCAACCACGGTGATGGCGAGGGTCGCCGGGGCGCCGGGCCCTTTCTCAGCCATAGACCTGTTCCGCGCGCTTGACGAAGGCATCCACCATGCTGCCCGCGATGCGGTCGAACACCGGCCCCACCAGCGCGGCCAATGCGGCGCTGTCAAACCCGTAGTTCAGCAGCAGCTCCACCTTGCACGCACGCTGCGTGCCGTCTCCCACGGGATGAAAGTGCCAGTCCCCGTCCAGCCGTGAAAACGGCCCTTTCACCAGATGCATCTGCACACGCTTGCCCGCCTCGTGCGTGTTGCGCGTGACGAAGGTCTGGCGAATGCCGCTGAACGCAATGCCCACCTCAGCGGTCATGCCCTCGCTGGTCTGCTCCAGCACCGCAGCGTGGTCGCACCAAGGCAGGAACTGCGGGTAGTGCTCCACCCCGGTGACCAGGGAAAACATCTCTTCGGGGCTGTACCAAATGAGGACGGACTTGTGGACGGTTTTCATGCAGGCAATGGGCGCGCGGCTTTCAGAAGGGAAAGGCGGCCAGGGAAACTAGAATCACGGGTCTCTGAACGGCCACAATTGTATGTAGGGAGGCCTTTTATCTCCCGCAGGGCGCCGCATCTGAACTACATGGCCAAAAAACCCGATCCCACATCCCGCATTGCCGACAACAAGAAAGCGGCCTACAACTACTTCTTTGAGGAGCGCCACGAGGCGGGCATGGTGCTGCACGGCTGGGAGGTCAAGGCGCTGCGCGAGGGGAAGGTGCAGCTGACCGATGGCTATGTGCTGATCCGCGATGGCGAACTGTTTCTGCTCGGCTGCCTGATCCACCCGCTCAAGACAGCGTCCACCCACGTCAACCCGGAATCGGCGCGCACCAAAAAGCTGCTGCTCAAGAAGGATGACATCAAACGGCTGATTGGCAAGGTCGAGCAAAAGGGCTACACCCTGGTGCCCATCAATCTGCACTGGAAGAACGGCTTCGTGAAGTGCGAAATCGCACTGGCCAAGGGCAAGGCCGAGCACGACAAGCGCGACACCATCAAGGACCGTGAAGGCAAGCGCGAAGTGGAACGCGCCATGAAGAGCCGCAGCCGCTGAGTCTGCTGCACGATGGGGTCTGTGCGTCCCCAGACCGGACCTTGAGATTTTTTTTGCGACGCCGTGGAATAAACCGCTGCGTCCATGTGTTTGTCCCGGTGCAAGGCAGCATTCGCCTTTGCCTGCACCACCCTCTGGAGAAACCCATGAAGAAACTGATCTCGATGACCACCCTCGTCGCAGCCGTTGCTCTGGCTGGCTGCGCCACCATGGACAACTCGCCCGTGAAGACCATGGACGACGTGCTGGTCGGCGCAAACGGCATGACCCTTTACACGTTTGACCGCGATGTGGCCGGCAGCGGCAAATCGGTGTGCAACGGCCCCTGCGCCATCAACTGGCCGCCACTGATGGCCAGCAAGGCCCCGGGCGGTGATTACAGCGTGATCACCCGCGACGATGGCAAGACCCAGCTGGCCTACAAGGGCAAACCGCTGTATTACTGGGCCAAGGACGCCAAGCCCGGGGACAAGACGGGCGACGGCGTGAACCAGGTCTGGCGCACTGCGCGGCCGTAACAAACCGGTCAGCGCACCACAGGCTTCGCGCGGAATGAACCGCTCCCAGGTCATCGAACAGCTGCCCGCCCTGCGCCGCTACGCGCGGGTGCTAACAGGCGATGCCTGGGCGGCCGATGACCTGGTGCAGGACACGCTGGAGAGGGCCTGCAGCAAATGGCTGCTGTGGCGCACCGGAAGCGACCTGCGCGCATGGTTGTTCACCCTGATGCACAACCTGTACCTCAACCAGCGCCGCGCATTGCCCACGGTGCAAGCCCTGGACATCGACGAAGTTCAAGACCAGCTGCCCGGCACCCCGTCCCGGTCAGACGAGGCGCTGGACCTGGAGCGCTGTCTCCAGCGCCTGCCCGCCGACCAGCGGGCCGTGCTGCTGCTGGTGGCGATGGAGGACATGGGCTACGAAGACACGGCACGCATCCTGGGCATTCCGGTAGGCACCGTCATGTCACGCCTGTCGCGGGCCCGCACGCGCCTGCGGGCGCTCATGGACCGCGAACCCGCGTCAGGCCCTACAGCTGCCACCCAGTCTGGCACCGTGACGGCCGCAGGCAGTACCGCGCCGGTGCTGCGTCGCCTCAAATAGCCCCCAGACCCGATTCCCCGCCATGGCCCCCAAGCACCCTGCCCCTCCACCGCGCGCTGAAGAAACCAGCGCCTGGCACGCCCTTGTGGACGGCCAGTTGACTCCTGCGCAGGCCCAGGCGCTGCGCGAGCAACTGCGGGACGATGAGGAGGCCCAGGCCACGCTGGCCCACTGGCAGACGCAGCGGCAGCGGCTGCAGGCCCTCCACCAGGACCTGCTCCACGCCCCCGTGCCCGACGCCCTGCAGGCCGCGGCGCAGCGTGCCACTGACCGACGCGAGCAATACGCGCAATGGTGGCGCTGGGGTGGAATGGCGGCATCCGTGGTGCTGGCCTTTGTGCTGGGCTGGACGGGACGCAGCCATTGGCCCGCCGGGATGCCCGGTCAAACCATCGCTGCGGGCCAGGGCACCACGCTGGTGGCCGCCGAACCGGCACAGCGCTTTGCGCACCAGGCCTCGGTGGCCCACGCGGTGTACCAGCCCGAGGTGCGCCACCCGGTAGAGGTCACTGCCGCCCAGCAAGACCACCTGGTGCAATGGCTGTCCAAGCGTCTGGACCGCCCCCTCAAAGTCCCTGCGCTCAGTGCGCAAGGCTATGAACTGGTGGGTGGCCGCTTGCTGCCGGGCGACACAGGTGTGCGCGCGCAGTTCATGTACCAGAATGGCGCCGGCCAGCGCATCACGCTGTACCTGGGCGCACTGGCGCCGTCCTCGCCCCGCCCTGCGGGCGAAAACAAAGCCGGCGCAACACAAAGCAGGGAATCGACGCTGGCGGCGGCCCCCGCTACCGCGTTCCAGTTCACGCAGGAAGGCCCTGTACCCGGCTTTTACTGGACAGATGGGGGCTTTGGCTATGCGCTGAGCGGGCAGCTCTCGCGGCCCGATCTGCTGGCCCTGGCCACTGCCGTGTACCAGCAATTGAACCCATAAAAGCGGGAACATCGCAGCCGTCATGGCAGACAGATCGCATGCCTCCCGGCCCGCGATCACCGATGCGTGGGCCCCGAGAGCCCGAACAGGCTCCTGAGGCGCCTTCGCCCCACGGGCGACAGCCTTCGCCGGTCAGGCCAGATGGGCCAGCGGATGGGCGTGTGCAGGCCAGGGGCTGGCAAAGAACGGACTGACCGTGTCCGGCGTCACGTCTTCAATGCGGCCTGGATTCCAGCGGGGCGCATGGTCCTTGTCCACAGCCAACGCGCGGATGCCTTCGACGGTCTCGCTTTGCCCCGGGCGCAGGAAGAAGCAGTGGCGCACCATGTCGCGCTCCATGCGCAGGTCGTCGGCCAGGCCCATAGTGCGGGCGCGGCGGATTTGTTCCAGCACCACATGCAGCATCAGTGGCGAACGCTTGCGCAGCGTGGCGGCCGTGGCACGTGCCCAGTCGCTGTCAGCCGCTTCAAGACCCCGCACGATCTCGCCAACGGTTGGCAGCGAAAAATATTGGTCAATATCGGCCTGAGCGCTAGAACCACTTGCCTGAGCCGCTACAAATTGAGAAGCAACATAGGCCTTGATAGCCGCACCATCTGCAAAGCTTTGTGTGGCCAGGGCGTCCCACACCGCCGCCTGCCGGTCTGACGGCATGCAGCCATCGGCCAGCTGGTAGGCAATGGCATCGCCTGCGCCGATGGTGTCGCCCGTCAGGGCCAGCCACTCGCCCACCCGGCCGGGGCAGCGGCTCAGAAAGTACCCACCACCCACGTCCGGGAACAGGCCAATCGCGGTTTCGGGCATGGCCATCTTGGTGCGTTCGGTCACCACACGCAGCGCAGCGCCCTGGCTGATGCCCATGCCACCCCCCATCACGATGCCGTCCATGAACGCGATGTAGGGCTTGGCGTAGTTGTGGATCAGGTGGTTGAGCGCGTATTCCTCGGTGAAAAAATCCTCGATCAGCGGGTTGCCCTGGCTGCCTGCCTGGTGCAGAAAGCGGATATCGCCGCCCGCGCAGAAAGCCCCAAACGGGCCTTCCTTGTTGCTGCCACGAATGGCCACCGCCAGCACCCGCGCATCGTTCTGCCATGCCAGCAGGATGCCCATCAGGTCACGCACCATGCCCAGCGACAGGGCATTGAGCGCCCGTGGGCGATTCAGAGTGATGAAGCCCACCTGGCCACGCACTTCGCTCAACACTTCAGACACAACCGTCTCGGTCATTTTTGTTCCTTCCAACCCAACAGTTCATTGAAAACCAGCGCACCGATGACCAGTGCGCCTCCGGTCAGCACGGCAGGCGCAGGCTTCTCGCCCGCACCCAGCCATGCCAGCAGGATGCCGAAAATCACCTCCAGCAAACCCAGCAGCGCCATTTCAGGCGCCTTGAGCACCCTGCCGCAGCGCACCGCCAGCACGCAGGGAATCGCCAATTGCACCACGCCCAGCAGGGCCAGCAGCCCCAGGTCGTAAAAAGATGCCTGAAACGGCAACGCCAGCGGCAGGGTCGCCACCACCGAGATCACTGCTCCCACCAGCACTGCGGGCACCAGGTCCACCGCATGGCCATGGCGCTGCGAGTGCTGCACCACCGTCCAATTCACCGCCGCCGCCACCGGTACACACAAGGCCACCAGGGTGCCCAGCAGCGGCAGGCCCGCCATTTGCGAACCGTACATCCAGCCAATGCCCAGCCCTGCCACCGCAATGGCTGCCCAGGTGCGGAGAGCGATGTGGTGGCCAATGAACACCCGTGCAAACAGCGCCGTGAGCAAGGGGCCCACCGACATGGTCACCAGCACATTGGCTACCGGCATCAGCACCAGCGCCACCATGAAGGCCGTGAACATCACGCTCCAGCACACGCCGGAGATCCACAACGCCCGCCCGCCATGGCGCATCGAGGCAAACACCGCCCTGCCCTGCAGCACGGGCAGGATGACCAGAAGTGCCAACAGCGTGAAGAAGCTGCGCCAGAAGGTCACCTCAAAGCTCGCTGCATGCTCCAGGTGGCGTGTGACCACACCGGCGATGGACCACATCAGGGTCACGGCCACCATCAGCACCACGGCACGGGAATGTGTGAGTTTCAACATGGGTTCCAACTTGCAGACGGAAAAAAGGCCACTGCGCTGCAGTGGCCCTTGTCGGAAACGGTCAGTCTATCGATCCATCGATGGACCGCCCCGCCGATCCATCAGGAACGGGCAGCGCGCTTGCGCTCGTTTTCCGTCAGGTGGCGCTTGCGCAGGCGCACGGACTTGGGCGTGATCTCGACCAGTTCGTCGTCCTCGATGAACTCCACACCGTATTCCAGCGTCAGGTCAATCGGGGGCGTGATCTTGATCGCGTCTTCCTTGCCGGACACGCGGAAGTTGGTCAGCTGCTTGGTGCGCGTGGCGTTCACCACCAGGTCGTTGTCACGGCTGTGGATACCGACGATCATGCCTTCGTACACGGGGTCGTTGGCCTTCACGAACATGCGGCCACGGTCGTCCAGCTTGCCCAGGGCGTAGGTGAAGATTTCACCGTCGTCCATGGAGATCAGCACGCCGTTCTTGCGGCCGCCGATGTCGCCCTTGTGCGGCTCGTAGCTGTCGAAGATGTTGCTGATGAGGCCCGAACCGCGCGTCAGGTTCAGGAATTCGTTGGTGAAACCGATCAGGCCACGGGCCGGGATGCGGTATTCCAGGCGCACGCGGCCACGGCCGTCGGACTCCATGTTCACCAGCTCGCCCTTGCGCTCGCCCAGGGCTTGCATCACACCGCCCTGGTGGCCTTCTTCGATGTCGGCCGTTACCAGCTCGATGGGCTCGTGCTTGACGCCGTCGATGTCCTTGAACACCACGCGGGGCTTGGACACGGCCAGTTCGTAGCCTTCACGGCGCATGTTTTCCAGCAGGATGGTCAGGTGCAGTTCGCCGCGGCCCATCACTTCGAACACGCCTTCTTCGTCGGTTTCCTTCACGCGCAGTGCCACGTTGTGCTGCAGTTCCTTTTGCAGGCGGTCCCAGATCTGGCGGCTGGTCACGAACTTGCCTTCACGGCCGGCCAGGGGCGAGGTGTTCACGCAGAAGTTCATGGTCAACGTAGGCTCGTCCACCTTCAGCATGGGCAGCGGCGCGGGGTTGGCAGGGTCGGTCACGGTCACGCCGATGCCGATGTCTTCAATGCCGTTGATCAGCACGATGTCGCCCGGGCCTGCCAGGGGAGTCTGCATGCGGTCCAGACCCTGGAAGGTCAGCACCTGGTTCACGCGGCCCTTCGTGGTCTTGCCATCGGGGCCTTCCATGACCAGCACGTCCTGTGCGGGCTTGAGCGTGCCTTGGCTGATGCGGCCCACACCGATGCGGCCCACGAAGCTGGAGAAGTCCAGTGCCGAGATCTGCAGCTGCAGGGGGGCGTCAGGGTTGCCGGAGTTCGGTGGCACGTGCTTGAGGATGGTGTCGAACAGGGCCGACATGTCGGGGCCCCACTGCTCGCCCGGGGCGCCTTCTTCCAGCGACGACCAGCCATTGATGCCCGAGGCGTACACGACAGGGAAGTCGAGCTGCTCGTCGGTAGCACCCAGCTTGTCGAACAGGTCAAACGCAGCGTTCACGACCTTGTCGGGGTTGGCACCGGGCTTGTCCACCTTGTTCACCACCAGGATGGGGCGCAGGCCCAGGGCCAGGGCCTTCTTGGTCACGAAACGCGTCTGGGGCATGGGGCCTTCTTGCGCGTCGATCAGCAGCACCACGCTGTCGACCATGGACAGGGCACGTTCCACTTCGCCGCCGAAGTCCGCGTGGCCGGGAGTGTCCACGATGTTGATGTGCGTACCCTTCCAGCTCACGGCGCAGTTCTTGGCCAGGATGGTGATGCCGCGCTCTTTTTCGATCGCGTTGTTGTCCATCACGGTGTCGACGACCTTTTCGTGGTCGGCGAAGGTGCCGGACTGGCGCAGCAGCTGGTCGACCATGGTGGTTTTGCCGTGGTCAACGTGGGCGATGATCGCGATGTTGCGGATTTGTTTCGTCGTCATAGTTTTTCCAATGCGCCGCTGGCTTGAGGGTGCGGCATGCCTTCCAAAATTTGTTGAATTTCCAGCGGACTCAGGAGCCTGTCCGGCACCAGCTCCCCGCCCACGATGTGGCCCACCCCCAGCAGCGCCGGAGGATTCTCGCCAAACACCGCCACGGCACTGGCATCGGGCCAGTTGCCACGGCGACGCACACCCGACAGGAATCGGGCTGCATTCTCACCGTCCAGCGTGACACGCATGTGTTGTGCCAGCAACGACTCGGGCGCCTCCAGGGCGGCCAGGCGCTCAGCCTCGGGCATGGCCTCCAGCTGCGCCAGCGTGACGCAGCGCTCCACCCCCAGCCCGCCGGTGTCGATGCGGCGCAGAAAGGTGAGGTGCGCACCGCAACCCAGTGCGGCGCCGATGTCTTCACCCAGCGTGCGGATGTAGGTGCCCTTGCTGCAGGTCACTATTATTTTGATAGCTGGCTGCGCTTGATCTGTCTGCACCAGCGTGAGCTTGAGTGCGTGGATCACCACATCGCGCGCTTCACGCTCCACCGTGACACCGGCGCGTGCGTATTCGTACAGCGCCTTGCCGTCTTTCTTGAGCGCGCTGTGCATCGGCGGCACCTGGCGAATGGGGCCGGTGAACTGCTGCTGGACGGCAGCCAGGCGCTCTGGCGTCACCTGCTCGGGCAGAACTTCACGCCGCTCGACCACATCGCCCTCGGCATCGCCGGTGGTCGTGGTGGCCCCCAGCAGCGCAATCGCTTCATAGGTCTTGGGAGCATCGAGCTGCAGCTGGCTGAACTTGGTGGCCGCGCCAAAGCACAGCGGCAATACGCCCGTCGCGAGGGGATCGAGCGTGCCGGTATGGCCCGCTTTCTCGGCGCGCAGCAGCCATTTCGCCTTTTGCAAGGCGTCATTGCTCGAAAGGCCGAGCGGTTTGTCGAGCAGCAACACCCCATGCACAGGGCGCCGCTGCACCCTGGTGCGTGGCGCGTGCATGGACTAGTCCTCTTTCGCGCGCGAAGACACCGCCTTGGCAATCAAGGCATTCATGTCGGCCGCACGCTCGGAGGTGCGGTCGAACACAAAATGCAGCGTAGGCACGGTGTGGATGTGCAAACGCTTGAACAAGCCGTTGCGCAGGAACCCGGCAGCCTGGTTGAGGGCTGCCTGGGTTTCCACCGGGTCACCCGTCAACAGGCTGAAGAACACCTTGGCGTGGGCGTAGTCGGGAGTGACTTCCACGCCCTGTAGCGTCACCATGCCCACGCGCGGGTCTTTCAACTCGCGCGCGATCAGCTCCGTCAGATCGCGCTGGATCTGATCGGCCACCTTGAAGGCGCGGTTGGGGGCGGATGATTTCTTCGCAGCCATGTTGTCGCTGGTATCCCGTTCGCCTTACAGCGTCCGCGCGATTTCCTTGATCTCGAAGAACTCCAGCTGGTCGCCCTCTTTGATGTCGTTGTAGTTGCGCAGCTTGATACCGCACTCGAAGCCTTCCTTGACTTCCTTGACATCGTCCTTGAGGCGGCGCACAGACTCGACTTCGCCGGTGTAAATAACCACGTTGTCGCGCAGCAGGCGAAACTTGCAATTGCGCGTGACCTGGCCGGAGGTGACGTACGAACCCGCCACCGTACCGATCTTGGAAGCCACGAACACCGTACGGATCTCGGCGGTACCCAGGGCTTCTTCGCGCTGCTCGGGGGCCAGCATGCCGGACATGGCTGCCTTCAACTCATCCACGGCGTCGTAAATGATGTTGTAGTAGTGCAGGTTCACATCGCTCGACTCGGCCAGCTTGCGCGCGCCGGCATCGGCACGCACGTTGAAGCCGATCACGATGGCCTTGGAAGCAATCGCCAGGTTCACGTCGGACTCGCTGATACCGCCCACGCCGGCGTAGACCAGCTGTACGCGGATCTCGTCGGTGGACAGCTTGAGCAGCGAGGCTGCCAGCGCTTCCTGCGAGCCCTGCACGTCCGCCTTGATGATGATGGGCAGGGTCTGAACCTCGCCCGCAGTCATCTCGTTGAACACGTTCTCCAGCTTGGCGGCCTGTTGCTTGGCCAGCTTGGTGTTGCGGAACTTGCCAGCACGATAGGTCGCGATTTCGCGCGCACGGCGCTCGTCGGACAGCACCATGAACTCGTCACCGGCCTGCGGGACATCCGACAGACCCTGGATTTCCACCGGGATCGACGGACCAGCCGTCTTGGCGGGCTTGCCGTTTTCGTCCAGCATGGCACGCACGCGGCCGGAGGTCTGGCCAGCCAGCACCACATCGCCCACCTTCAGCGTACCGGACTGCACCAGGACCGTGGCCACCGGGCCGCGGCCCTTGTCCAGCTGGGCTTCGATCACCAGGCCCTTGGCCATGGCTTCGACCGGCGCCTTCAGTTCCAGCACTTCGGCCTGCAGCAGGACCTGCTCCAGCAGGTCGTCGATGCCCATGCCGGTCTTGGACGACACGGCCACAAAGGGCGAATCGCCGCCGTACTCTTCAGGCACCACCTCTTCCACCACCAGCTCTTGCTTGACACGGTCGGGGTTGGCATCGGGCTTGTCCGCCTTGGTGATGGCCACCACGATTGGCACCTTGGCAGCCTTGGCGTGCTTGATGGCTTCCTTGGTCTGGGGCATGACACCGTCGTCGGCAGCCACCACCAGAATCACGATGTCGGTAGCCTGGGCACCACGGGCACGCATGGCCGTGAAGGCCTCGTGACCAGGGGTATCGAGGAACGACACCATGCCGCGTGGCGTTTCCACGTGGTAGGCACCAATGTGCTGCGTGATGCCGCCGGCTTCACCTGCAGCCACCTTGGCGCGGCGGATGTAGTCCAGCAGCGAGGTCTTGCCGTGGTCCACGTGGCCCATGACGGTAACCACCGGAGCGCGTGGCAGCAGCTCGGCGTCTTTTTGACCTGCATCGTCGTCGGTGAAAGCTTCTGGATCGTCCAGCGCCGCCACCACCGCCTTGTGGCCCATTTCCTCCACCACGATCATGGCGGTGTCCTGGTCCAGCGGCTGGTTGATGGTGACCATCTGGCCCATCTTCATCAGGGCCTTGATGACTTCAGAGGCCTTGATCGACATCTTGTGTGCCAGCTCTGCCACCGTGATGGTTTCAGGCACATGCACTTCAATGATGCGGGCTTCTGCCGGGGCTGCGTTCTGGTGGTCATCGCGTTGGTCGCGGTTGTCACCACGGCGGCCTCGGGGGCCACCACGCCAGTTGTTACGACCCACACCACCGCTGCTGTCGCCGCGGGTCTTGATTTCTTTCTTCTTGGCCGTGTCGTTGGCCCAGCTGGACGACAGCTTGGCCGACTTGACTTCCTTGCCAGCGCCGGGAGCGCCTGCCGCTGCGGGGGCAGCCGCTGCCGTACGCGCACCACCGGTACCAACGGCGGGCTTGTGCAGCGTGCCCTTCTTGGCGTCGCCCACGGCAGCAGGCTTAGCTGCTGGCTTGGGTTCCTCGGGCTTCTTGGCCACCATGACCGCCTTCTTGGGCGTGGCCATCATGGCGCGAATGGCTTCTGCCTCGGCCAGGGCCTTGCGGCGGCGCTCTTCCAGATCGCGGGCACGGGCAGACTCTTCGTCCGCGCGGGCCTTGGCTTCTGCCTGGGCCTTTTCGCGGGCTTCCGTCTGGGCGGCGGCGCGTGCAGCAGCTTCGGCCGCCTGCTCGCGCGTGGCTTCCTGCTTCACAGCCGAGGCCTGGGCCTTCTTTTCGGCTTCTTGGGCGGCGTAGGCGGCAGCGCGCTCTTCGGCTTCGCGCTCGCGCTTTTCGCGGGCTTCGCGCTCTGCGCGTTTCTCGGCCAGCTCCGCTTCCTGGCGACGGATCAGCTCGGCCTGGCGGCGGGCTTCTTCCTCACGGCGGGAGAGTTCGAGGTCCTCACTCGACACGGCGGGCTCTTCCACCGCAGCCGCTGCTTGGGACTCGGCCGTGGCCTCTGCGCCTTCGTCGCGCTGGATGAACGTGCGCTTCTTGCGCACTTCCACCTGGATGGTGCGGGCCTTGCCCGTTGCATCGGCCTGCTTGATCTCGCTGGTGGACTTCTTGACCAGCGTGATCTTCTTGCGGTCGGCCGAAGCCGTGCCGTGGCTGGCCTGCAGGTAAGCCAGCAGCTTTTGCTTGTCCGACTCGGTCAACGCGTCGGAGGGGGCAGCCTTCCCCACGCCCGCAGCCTTGAGCTGATCGAGCAGGGTTTCAGGCGATTTTTTGAGTTCGGTGGCGAACTCGGCGACAGTGTTACTGGACATATGTGGTTCGTGCCTCCCTGACCTTTACTCTTGCCCCGCGAACCAGTGTTCGCGCGCCTTCATGATCAAGGCTTTGGCTTCTTCTGCAGACTGTCCGGTCAGGTCGGTCAGTTCATCAATGGCCAGGTCGGCCAGGTCGTCACGTGTGTGCACACCGCCCTCAGCCAACTTGGCAATCAGCTCGGGGGTGAGGCCTTCGAGATCGCGCAGGTCCTGGGAGACCTCTTCCACGCTTTCCTCACGGGCGATTTCCATGGTGAGCAGCGCATCCTTGGCGCGGGCGCGCAGCTCGGTCACGGTGTCTTCGTCGAAGCTTTCGATCTCCAGCATTTCCTGCAGCGGCACATAGGCCACTTCTTCCAGGCTGTTGAAGCCTTCGGAGATCAGGATGTCGGCGATTTCCTCGTCCACATCCAGCTTTTCCATGAACAGCTTGCGGGCCGTATCGGTCTCGTTGGCCTGCTTTTGCGCGCTTTCGGCGGCGTCCATGATGTTGATCTTCCAGCCGGTCAGGTCGGACGCCAAGCGCACGTTCTGACCACCACGGCCGATGGCGATGGCGAGGTTTTCCTCGTCCACGACCACGTCCATGGCATGCTTTTCTTCATCGACCACGATGGAGGACACATTGGCCGGGGCCAGTGCGCCAATCACGAACTGGGCCGGGTCTTCAGACCACAGCACGATGTCCACGCGCTCGCCAGCGAGTTCGTTGGTCACCGCGTTCACGCGGGTGCCGCGTACGCCGACGCAGGTGCCGATGGGGTCCACACGCTTGTCGTGGCTCAGAACGGCGATCTTGGCGCGCGAGCCGGGGTCACGGGCGCAGGACTTGATCTCCAGCAGACCTTGCTCGATCTCGGGCACTTCGTTGCGGAAGAGTTCGATCATGAACTCAGGTGCCGAGCGCGACAGGATGATGGGCGCGCCACGCAGGGTCAGGTCCACTTCCATGATCATGGCCCGCACGCGGTCGCCACTGCGCAGGTTTTCCTTGGGGATCATTTCGCTGCGGCGCAGGCGGCCTTCCACACGGCCGGATTCGACAATGATGTCGCCCTTGTCCATGCGCTTGACGGTGCCGGTGAAGATCTTTTCGCCGCGCGACATGAAGTCGTTCAGCAGCATCTCGCGCTCTGCGTCGCGGATCTTCTGCAGGATGACCTGCTTGGCAGCCATGGCACCGATGCGGCCGATGGGCACGGACTCGACGCCCTCTTCGATGTATTCACCCACCTCGATGTCCGGGATGCGCTCTTTGGCATCCATCAGCAGCTCTTCGGCTTCGGGGTTCTGCAGACCGGCGTCGTCGGGCACCACCAGCCAGCGGCGGAAAGTCTCGTAATTGCCGCTGTCGCGATCAATCGACACGCGAATGTCCACCTCGCCCTGGTACAGCTTCTTGGTAGCCTGGGCCAGGGCCGACTCCACGGCGCCCAAGACCACATCACGCTCCACGTTCTTCTCGCGCGAAATGGCCTCAACCAACATCAACAATTCGCGATTCATGCGACGACTCTCCTATTTCAATCACCCGAGGGCGGGGGCTGCGCGCTGCGACCACCCACCCCACAATTTTCTGCAGCAAATCAGGCAGGTGCTGCCCCGGCCTTGCCTGCACGCCCCTTGAAGTCCACGATGGGCGCCAGACGCACATCCCGGCACTCGTCCAAGGTGAAGCCCATGGCCTGCAAAGGGGCGGGCACGCGTTTCTTGCTGACTCTTTGACCTGGCTTGACCGGCGGCTCGTCGCTCCAGACGATCTGCCAGCCACCAGCCTCGGCCCGCTCCAGCGTGCCGCGAAATTTCTTGCGGGTGGCATTGACTTGCCCTCCCGCTGCTGCGGCGCCAATGGGCGCCTTCAGAGTGATGTCGATGACCGAACCTTCGAAGCGCACGAAGTCTTGCTCGTGGCGCAGGGGCCGGTCGATACCGGGGGATGACACTTCGAGGCGCTTGTACTCGACGCCATCGACCTCCAGCGCAAACTGCAGCTGGCGGGTGACCTTCTCGCAATCCTCGACCGTCACGAACTGCTCGATCACGGGCTGGGGGGCATCAGCGGCTGGCTGCTCCCAGGGCAAGTCGATGGTGACGCGCAACAGGCCGCCGGCAGAGCGCTCGATCTCCACCAGGTCATATCCCAGTCCCGTCACAATTTGTTCAACGACTTGCTGTAGTGCCACGTGCTCAGTTCAATCCCGGAAAAACAAAAAACCCGATAACCCCCGGAGACTCTTCCCCGACAGCTTCGAGCTCCAAAAGCGTTCGACCAAAAAAAACGGGCGGTTGGTACCCGCCCGTTTGGTCGTGAGAGTCGTATTGTAGCGTGCAAACTGTTGATTTGCAAAGGCACGGGTTCGGAAAACTGTTGTCAACCGGCCCCAGCCAGTGTTCATGCGGCCTGCGGGGCCGCAGCGCACCAAATCAGCGTCTTGCGCTTGTCCCACATGCGCTACCAGCTATGACACTGATAGCGGCTGCAACAACTCTGCCAGATCGGTTTCGGTGAAGAGCGGCTCCTTGCGGGCGGCCGCGCCGCTGTACAGGCTGTCTGCCAGCTCGGCCTTGCGCTCCTGCAGCGCCAGGATTTTCTCTTCAATCGTGCCCTGCGCCACCAGCTTGATCACCCACAGGCTTTGCGTCTGGCCGATGCGGTGGGCGCGATCGGTGGCCTGGTCCTCTACTGCCGGATTCCACCAGGGATCGAAATGGATTACGGTGTCGGCCTGCGGCAGGTTCAGCCCCACCCCGCCCGCCTTGAGGCTGATGAGAAACAGGGGCACCTGCCCGCTGGTGAACTGTTCGATGATCGCGTCGCGCTTGACACTCTGCCCCGTGAGCTTGACCCAAGGCAGGTTGCGCGCCTTCAGCTCGGCCTCGATCAGGGTGAGCATGCTGGTGAACTGTGAGAACAGCAAAACGCGCCGCCCCTCGGCCAACATTTCAGGCAGCAGTGCCATCAAGTGGTCGAGCTTGGCCGACGTCTTGACCTTGGCAGCAGCCTCTAGCGGCACAAGCTGCGGGTGGCAGCACACCTGCCGCAGCTTGAGCAGTGCGTCCAGGATCGCGATCTGCGATTGCGCCAGCCCCTTGGACTGCAGCGCCTCGCGCACGGTCCTTTCCATGCCCAGGCGGATGGTTTCGTACAGATCGGCCTGCGCGCCCGTCAGCTCCACGGGCATGACCGATTCCACCTTGGGCGGCAGCTCACCCGCCACCAGGGCCTTGGTCCGCCGCAGCATGAAGGGCGTGATGCGCGCCCGCAGTTGCGCCATGCGCGCGCTGTCGCCCTGCTTTTCGATGGGTGTGCGAAATACTTCCTTGAAGCGCGTCGCGCCGCCCAAAAAACCCGGCATCAAGAAGTGGAACAGGCTCCAGATCTCACCCAGGTGGTTTTCCATGGGCGTGCCCGACAGGCACAGCCGGTGGCGCGCCTGCAGCTCGCTCACCACCTGCGCGGCCTGGCTGCTGGCGTTCTTGATGTTCTGGGCTTCGTCCAGCACCACCAGGTGCCATGGGTGCGCCAGCCAGCGGTCTCGGTCGCGATGCAGCAGCGAATACGGCGCGATGACCAGGTCGTGCGCGGTGACTTCGTCGGCCACTTCGTGCCGACCCGCGCCATGCAGCACCAGGCACCGCAGGCCCGGGCAAAAGCGCGCGGCCTCGCGCTGCCAGTTGCCCATCAGGCTCACGGGGGCGATGACCAGTGCGGGGGCAGTCAGCCGTCCGGCATCTTTTTCGACCTGGATGTGCGCCAGGGTCTGCAGCGTCTTGCCCAGGCCCATGTCGTCGGCCAGCACACCGGCCAGGCCGTGGGCCCGCAAAAACTGCAGCCAGTTCAGGCCCTGCTGCTGGTACGGGCGCAGCGTGGCCCGCACGCTGGTGGGCAGCGGCACCTCGGGCAAGGCGCTGGCGCCGCGCAGCTGGGCCACCATGTCGTGCAAGGCGGCGGCGCCCTGCCAGACCGCGCCCTCGCCCAGCGCAGCACTGGTGCGCAGAGCGTCCAGGCGCGAGAGCTTCAGGCTGTCGGCGTTGAAGTCGCGCGCGCGGTCGCCCGCCAGATCCAGCAGCGCGGCCATCCAGGGCCGCAGCGAGTCGGTGGGCAGGCGCACAAAACCAGGGCCGGTCAACGAGGCCATGTAGACATGCGCAGGCAGCTGGGGCAGGCCCGTGGCAGGGTCCAGCGGCCGGGCCGCCGCCGCGGCAATCAAATCGGGCAGCCAGCGCAGGATGTTGTGGCGCACACCATTGATCTCCATGCCCAGCGACAGCGCAAACCAGGGCGATGTGGCCGCATCGTCACCCGCAGGCTGCAGCACCACATCCAGCCGGTCGGCGTGCTGCACCCAGCCCTGCAGCGCAGGTTCCAGCGTGACATCCAACCCCGCGCCGCGCAGCGCTGCAAAGCCGTCGTCCGCCCAGTGCATCCAGTCGTCCTGCGAGCGCTCGCCGGGGATGCCGAACAGGCCGTCGTCGGTGGCCAAGAGGCCCAGCCCCTCCAGGCGCTCGACGACGTGGCGTTCAGCCACGGCATCGCGCTGCAGCAGCACCTGACTGCCGTCGGCACCGGGCACCAGCACCGCCAGATCCTGCCCTGCCCACCAGCCCACATGGCCCTGGTAGTCAAACCGCAATTGCGCGGTGATGAGCCCCATTTCGGCCACCCTGTCGGCAGGCGACGGTGCCAAATGCAAGCGCGCCACGGGCTTTACCCCCCGCACCTGCGTGAGCGGCCCCAGCGCAGGAGGCAACGGCAACACGCCGCCAATGCGGCGCACCACCTCGGCATGGTGCTTTTGCAGGGCCGCTGCACTGAGCGCGGGCGCCTTGAGCAGCATGGCCACCTGCGCAGGGCTCAGGCCCTCTGCGTGCACCGGTCCACAAACGCCCTGGACGGCGTCCAGATACAGCGGCGGGTGGTTGTCGCACAGCATGGCGGTGTCGCCCGGCAGCCGTGCCTGTAGCCCCCAGACGGCCTCGCCGCCTTGCGCAGGCGTGGGCGCCTGCCATGCCCACGTGATCGGCAACGGGTCGCCCCATCGCAAAGGCGCGCCCACAGTGGACCCACCCGCATCCACAAACAGGCGGCCCGTGGCCGCTGCCTGCTCCAGCGCCAGCAGGCCCACCGCGCCCTCCAGCACCCCAATGGGCGCGACGCTGTAGGCCGAGTAGTACCCCACGCTGCGGGGCATGGCACGCAGCAGCTGCAGCACCTGGCGGTCGGCGTCGCTGGCGCGGTCGTACACGGCCTGGCCAGGTGCCGGCTGGGTGCGGATCTGCTGCGGCTTGGCCCAGCCGCCCGTGAGTTTGGGGTACGACACCACGGCCTCCAGCTGCAACTGCGGCACTGTGGTGCGCGCCCGCCCTACGGTGGAGACCAGATAGAGATAACACTCGGGCCGCCCTGGCCGTGCAACCGGCTCCTGCGGCACCGCAACGCCCAGGGCACGGTCCCACTCTTGCAGCCAGTGCAGCAAGCGGGCCTCGGCCTCGGCGCGCGCCAGGGCCTCTTTGCGCTCCTGCATGGCCTTGAGCGCATCGGCAGCCCGCGTGGACGACGGGCCCTGCGCCAGGTCGCGGTGCGCGGCCTCCAGGGTCAGGGCCACGGCGTGTTTGCAATCTGCCCCCACGGGGCAACTGCAATCGCCCGACCATTGCTTGACCTGGCCATTGGGCGCAAGCACCAGTTGCACGGACACTTCGTACGGATCGGGCGAGCTGCCCTGCACTTCACCCGCCAAGGCCCAGCGGCCCTCGGCCTGTTGCTGGAGCCCCACGCGCACCACATCTGCTTGGCGGTACAGCTCCATGCCCCGCTCCCAAGCGCCCTTGTCGCACTGGGCCTGCAGCGAGTTGAGCGGGAACCAGGGTGGGCGGGGTGTGGACACGGATTTCGAGCAAAAAGTGGCTGTAGCGCTAGTGGATCATGCGCTATCAGCTATCAAATAAAGAGCATCCAAGCAATGAGCGGAGTTACGGCAACGACCGCTACCAGGCCGCAAGACTGCCCACTAGCCGCCGCGTGCAGTACGCACCCTGTCAAAAACGCCCTGGGCATCGCCCCCAACGCCAGCACCACCGGGCGCCGCCCCCTGCAGGCTGGTCAACAACCGTGTCAGCACCGGCGCCTGCGGCAACAGCGGCCCCAGGAACAGGGCCCGCTCGCCGTCGGCAATCAGCAGGGTGGGAAAGGTTTCCACGTCCAGGTCCCCCACCAGATCGGACTCGTCTTCAATGTCTACCCATTCAAACCGCACGTCCGGGTGGGCACGGGCCAATTCGTCGAACAAGGGGCGGTAAATGCCACAGGTGCCACACCACGCTGCGCACAGGCACACGGCCCACCAGCCGCTGGGCGTGGCAGCCCCCTGGCTCGTGGGGGTGGGTTCGGGCAGTGCGGCGGGACTGGACATCAAAAAGGCTCCTGGAGGGCCGCGCTGCGGGGCGGCGGGCGCTGGCCCCGGGCCTGGCGCTACATGCCGCGGCGCTCACGCGCGCGATAGACCTCGATGGTACCCACACCTGGCGCCTGGTTGCCCCAGCTGTTGCGCACAAACGTGGTGACCGCCGCCACCTCCTCGTCCGACAAGGTCTGCTGAAACGGCGGCATGCCGTGCGGACGCGGGTTGCCTGCGGTGGCGGGCAGGTAGCCGCCCTGCAGCACCACGCGCACCAGGTTAGTCGGGTCAGCCAAGGTGACGGCGCGGTTGCCCGCCAGCGCCGGGAACGCGCCGGGCTCGCCCTGCCCCCGGTCGCCGTGGCACTGGGCGCATTGCTGCTCGTACACCTTGTCGCCCCGGGCCATCGCGCTGGCCGTGGGGGCTGCCACGGTGGCGGGCGCCTTGTGATCCTGCTGCGGCAGGCCTTGCAGGTACACAGCCATGGCGCGCGCGTCGGCGTCGCTCAGGTACTGCGTGCTGCGGAACACCACCTCGGCCATGGGGCCCAGCACGGAGCCCTGCGGGGCCACGCCGGTCTTGAGCAGTGCCACCACGTCGTCGGTGCGCCACTCCTTCACGCCCGCCTCATGCGCCGCGTTGAGCGCGGGGGCATACCAGTTCTGCACCGGGATCAACCCGCCGGTGAAAGCCTTGGCGTCCGACGTAGCACCCAGTGCGTTGCGCGGCGTGTGGCAGGCGGTGCAGTGGCCCAGGCCGTTGACCAGATAGGCGCCCCGGTTGTATTCGGCCGTCTGCGTGGGTTCGGCGGCGGGCGCCCCGGGTGCAAAAAACAGCGCACGCCACACCGCCAATGCCGCCTGCGTGTTGTACGGAAAACGCAGCGCGTGGGCGCGGTTGGCGTCGGGCGCAGCCGGCACGCTTTGCAGATAGGCAAAGATGGCATCCGAATCCTCGCGCGTCACCTGGGTGTAGTTGGGGTACGGAAACGCCGGGTAGAGCAGCCGCCCGTCCTTGCTGCGGCCATGGTGCATGGCGCGCCAGAACTCGGCCGAGGTCCAGCTGCCAATACCTTGCGCCCTATCGGGCGTGAGGTTGGAGCTGTGCACCACGCCAAACGGCGTCTCGATGCCGCGCCCGCCCGCAAACGGCGCGCCGCCTTGCGTGGTGTGGCAGGCCATGCAGTTGCCCACGCGGGCCAGGTATTCGCCACGCTGCACCAGCGCGGGGGTGGATTGCAGCGTCTCGGTGGCGGGCAGCGGCTCTTCGCCGCGCAGGTTCAGGGAGATCAGCGCTGCAGCAGCAATGCCCAAGCCGGCCAGAACGGAAGAAATCGTCCAAAGGATGCGTTTCATCGGTACATCCCTTCTCAACGTGCAGCCGCAGCGGCCACGGGCACTTCGGCCACACCACCGCAACGGGCGGGCATCGCGGCAGGCAAAGTGCGGGCCGGCTTGCCCCCCGCCGCCACCGGCTGCGCGGCCAGCCAGGCCGAGACCGCGCTCACATCGTCAGGCGTGAGCTGGCGCGCAATGTCGGCCATGCAGTCGGGCAGATGCGCGCGGCGCTGGCCGGTCTTCCAGGCACCCAGCTGGCTGTTGAGGTAGTCACGCGGCAGGCCCAGCAGGCCGGGGATGGACGGCACCACACCCGTCATGGCCGCACCGTGGCAGGCCACGCAGGCCGGGATGTTGCGCGCAACGTCACCCCGCTGCACCAGCACGCGCCCGCGCTCCAGCACGGCGGGTGGCACTTGCGGCGCAAGCGGCGGCGGGTACGGCAGGTCCTGCGCGGCAAAGTACTCGGCCATCTCGCGCAGGTAGTCGTCTGTCAGGTGCTCGATCAGGTACCCCATCTGCGGGTAGCTGCGCCGCCCATCGCGAAAGTTGAGCAACTGGTTGGTTAAGTAGCCCGCTGGCTTGCCTGCTATGCGCGGAAAGTAGCCATCGGGCGTGGCGCGGCCCTCTTTGCCATGGCAGGCGGTGCAGGCCAGCACGCGCGATGTCATGGACGACGCAGGCACCGTGGCCGCGGCGGATGCGGTGGCCACGGGCGCTACAGGGGTGGTGCTGGCGGGCGCCGTCTGGGCCACAGCACCAGCGCTCAAGGCCAGCGCCAGCACGGCAGCGGCAGAAGGCAGGCAGACAACGGGGCGCAACAGGCTGCGCAGGCAATCGATCATGGCTTTTTATCTCTGGAGAAACTGTCAGTGGGCGTGCGCCCACACAGTCCGTCACTCTACGCCCGACCATAAAAACAGTACAGATTCAGTTTCGAGTTAAAAATACAGATCAGTTTGCCCTGTATCAGTTTGCCCTGTATCAACCTCGCCCCGCCCATGAAGCGCTACGAACGCCACGCTGACGCCATCGCCCAGCTCATCCACAGCGGCGCGCTGCGCCCCGGCGACCGCGTGCCCTCGGTGCGCGAGGCCAGCCGCACACGGGGCATCAGCCCGTCCACCGTGTTCGAGGCGTACTACCTGCTGGAGGCCCAGGGCCTGATCCACGCCCGCCCGCGCTCGGGCTACTACGTCAGCACCCGGCTGCCCGGCGCCGCCGAGGCCCGCCCGGCCGAGCCCCAGCCCTCCCAGCCCGCAGTCACCTCCACCGAGGTGGCCATCAGCGACCTGGTGTTCGAGGTGCTGGGTCTGGCGCGCGACCGCGACCTGGTGCCCCTGGGCTCGGCATTCCCGGGGCTGGAGCTGTTTCCGCTGGAGCGCCTGGCGCGGTGCCTTGCCAGCGGCATGCGCAAGCTCGACCCGTGGAACATCGTGCAAAGCCTGCCACCCGGCGACGAACGCCTGCGCCAGCAGATCGCGCTGCGCTACGGCGTACACGGCATGGCGGTGGACGTGGAAGAAATCATCATCACCAACGGCGCCATGGAGGCCCTCAACCTCTGCCTGGAGGCCGTCACCCAGCCCGGCGACGTGGTGGTGGTCGAATCGCCCACCTTCTACGCCGCGCTGCAGGCACTGGAGCGGCTGAACCTGCAGGCGCTGGAAATCGCCACCCACCCGCGCGATGGCATTGACCTGACCGCGCTGGCCGAGGCGCTGGAGCGCCAGTCTTCGCACAAGCCCCACCAGCCCATCAAGGCCTGCTGGCTCATGCCCAGCTTTCAGAACCCGCTGGGCAGCCTGATGCCCGAGGGCAAAAAGCGCGAACTGGTCGCCCTGCTGGCCCGTCATGGCGTGCCGCTGATCGAAGACGATGTGTATGGCGAACTGCACTTTGGCCCCCAGCGCCCGCCCCCGGCCAAGGCGTTTGATACCGAGGGGCTGGTGATGCACTGCAGCTCGTTCAGCAAAAGCCTGGCACCCGGCTACCGCGTGGGCTGGGTGGCGGCTGGCCGCCAAGCCACAGCGGTGCAGCGGCTCAAGCTGATGACCACGCTCTCGGCCGCCACGCCGTCGCAGCAGGCGCTGTCCGAATATCTGGCCCAGGGCGGCTACGACCGGCACCTGCGCGCCCTGCGCCGCAGCCTGGAACAACAACAGGCGATTGCGCTGGCGGCCGTGGCCCAGCACTTCCCGCCCGGCACGCGCGTGTCACGGCCCGAGGGCGGGTACTTTTTATGGGTGGAACTGCCACCCCAGGTGAACGCGCTGGAGCTGCACCGCCTGGCACTGCAGCAGGGCATCAGCCTGGCGCCAGGGCAGATCTTCTCGGCCGACCAGCGATTTGCGCACTGCGTGCGCATCAACTACGGGCATCCGGCGCAGGGGCGGCTGGAGGCCGCGCTGGCCACCGTGGGCCAACTGGCCACGGATTTGGCGACAGCCGTTCCGTAGAGCGCAGCAAAGACAAAATAACTATCAAAAACGATAGCATGCAAGGCATACGGATGTAGCGCTTAGGCCCATTTCCATCAAAACCCTGGCATCCGCACACGGCGCGCGGCCCTGGCGCCACTTGACCGCGTTACCCCCGCCAGCCCACACCGCGCCAGCCTTGCACCACGCTGACACCTCACCCACCACGTTGGAAAGGCCCAACCTCGGGTTCTCCCGCAGCAGGCACAGCACTTGCAGCGGCATACTGGCGCCCGCCCGCACACCGGGCGATGCACCACGGCGGTCCACCCGCCCCGCCTTACAACCCCAACGCCCAGCACCATGGCCGCACCCCAGCATGTACCGTTTGTGATGGTGGAAGACGAAGACGACTGGGTGGTCTCCTTCGCACTGGGCCCCCAGGGCGCCGACCGCCTCACCCTGGTGCGCACCCCCCACCTCGAATTCATGCTGCGGCCCGAGCAACGCGGCGTATCCGTCGGCGCCGAGGCAGGCCAGCGCCCCGCCTTGCTCGTGGCGGTGCAATGGGGCCACAAATGTGTGGACGTGGTGTCCACCGCCAAACGCTACAGCCTGGACATCAGCAAGGTGGACAACGCCACCCGTAACGCGGCGCTGCGCGTGCTGGGCAAGATGAATTTTGACCAGCGGTTTCAGTTGGCCGACGGCTACCCCTGACTGTTTTCCTAGGGCAGCCTTGCTTGCCCCAGTGGTCGTGCAGACCATGTGGGTCCGCGCAGATGTGGCCCGCAGCGTGCCAGCAACTCGCGCATCAGCCCCCGCACCCGCGCCAGGATCACGCCCGGCCCCTGGCGCACATCCATGGGCTCGCGGTGCCGCGCCAGCACCGTCATGTCGGGCCGCATCACCGCCACTTGCATGCTGGTGGCGCCCAGGTCGGCACCAATCACCACACCCAGGGTTTCGCTCAAACGCAGGGTTTCGGCCCGCCGGCCGCCAGAGGATTCCTGCAGGCCCACCTCGTCGAGCAGACCTTCATCGAGCAGCGCCGCCACCATGGCGTTGGCCTTGCTCTTGGAATAGGCCAGGCGCTGCGCCAGCGCATTGCGCGACGCGCCAGCGGACCAGAAGATGGTCTGCAAGACGCTCAGGTCTTCAGTGCCGCAGTGACTCCAGCGGGTGGATGGCAAGGCTTGTCTCCTGTCATGTTTTTGTGCAGCACCTCATGGGGTGGTGCTTAACAGGGATGCTATGCGGTCTACTTTGGCCGGGCAAGACTGAACTTTGGACTAAATCTAGCCAAACTAAGTCCCTGGTGAGTGTGAATGATGACCATTTGCCAGGGAGCACTCGACGGCAAAAGCGTTCTGACGAGCAGGCGACAAACGGCTTGCGAACCGATCTTCGCGTTCGTGCTGGTTTGCATGTGCTTCTAACGCGATACCATGGGCTGGGACGGAGAAGTAAGCAATTCAGAAGGAGAACCTGATGGCTGGTTACGCGCAGTATCAAGAAGAGATCAAAGCGGACGTAGTGGAAACACTCAAACTTTTTCAGTGTCAGCCAATTCTTTTCATAGGAAGCGGGTTCTCGCTTAGATATGCTAATGGCCCAAATTGGGAAATGCTGTTGACTCAGGCAGCAGAGGCGTGTCCAGCAATTGACAAAGACTTCACGTATTACAAGCAGAAATATAATAACGACCTTTCAAAGGTCGGATCAGTATTCGCGGACTTGTACTTCGAATGGGCTTGAACGAAAGAGGGGAAGAAAAACTTTCCACCCGAACTATTTACAGCCGAAACACCCCGTGACTCATACCTAAAGCACACTGTCGCAACGCTCTTAAACAACCTATCGGTAAAGGCCGGTGAAAAGACTCTTCAAGCGGAGCTTGCCGCACTAAAGAAGCTTGGCCCACATGCCGTGATTACGACTAATTACGACACGTTGCTTGAACCATTGTTTCCGCAGTACGAAGTCGTTGTAGGTCAAAACGTCTTTCGGCAATCAGCACTTGTCGTCGGCGAAATTTTCAAAATACACGGGTCTATTAAAGATCCCCGGTCATTACTGCTCACAGCAGAGGACTACGAGGTTTTCGACCGCACTAAGAGATATCTAAGCGCAAAGTTACTCACCTACTTTGCCGAGCACCCACTTTTATTTATTGGCTACGGCGCGAATGACGAGAACATCAAGAACGTTCTGTATGACATGAGCCGGATGTTCACACCGACAACCGCCTTGATTCCCAACATTTACATCCTCCAGTGGGACAAGGAAATTAATGATGCCAGTGAACCTGCTCGCGAGCGCGTATTAGAAGTTGGAGACGACATCAACGTCCGGATAAAGAGCATCTCGGCCAATGATTTTGGCTGGGTATACGAAGCGTTTGGTGCTAACGGTGTGATGGAAAAAGTCGATCTGAAGGCACTGAGATCACTTGCCAATCGGATGCACACGTTGATCAGAACGGACATTCCTTCCAAGAACGTACAAGTGAACTACGAAGCGCTGGAGCATGCTATTTCGAATCAGGGGACTTTTGCCAATTTATTTGGTGTTACCGGGCTTGGCGATCCGGGAGCGGCAAATGCGAACCATCCCTACACCTCAACGGCTTTCGCAGAGCAGGTAGGCGTTCCGCACTGGTACCACACAAACGAATTGATCAAAAAAATAAAGCAAGACTGCGGTTTCGACATGCAATCTTTTGACAATATCTACCATGTCGCGATCAAAACCGGGCAAGCCGCAGGTTCAAAGGTTCGAAAGTACTCCGACGCAGCCGTAGCTCTACTGAAGAAGGTCAGGAATGGCGAGGCATATGAGATCCCCGCGCATGTCTTGGCCGCTCAACCGAAGGGCAAGAAGGCATGAGTTGACCTGTTTTGGGCACATCCGACGCGGATGGCGGGCCAGGAACCATCTGCCAAATAGCGCCATAGGCAGAGGTCACGGCCCAGCCCCCACAAGCAAGCGACCATGGGCGGAAGACTCGCTATCCATTCAATAGCTAACAGCGCTTTATCAATAGGCGCTAGAGCCTGTTTTCAATCATATTTCTTGAGGGCATGTGCTTGTCTGCGCTATCTAGAGTGACCCGCCCGGCAAGGCTCCCGCACACTCTCAGCAAAGACCACGCGGCACCACTCCCGCCGCCTCGCACCGCCGGCGGTAGTCCACCCGCCGATCCGCTGTGGTAATCCGCTGCAACACCGTGTGGTGCGGCCCCAGGTATTCCACGCTGCCCTTGACCACCACATGCACCAGCAGCTCTTCGGTACCCGTCGCCTCCCACCAGTCCACATTGCCGGCGGGCTCGTGGATGTAGTCGCCCGGCCGCACCACGCGGCCATCGTTCAGGCGGCGCTCGCCCGCCAGCGTCAGGGCGTGCACTTCGCCCGTGTGCCGGTGCAGGCCCAGCCGCGTTCCGGGCGACAGGCGCATCAGTTCCACCCAGCCGGCATCGTCGGGCAGGAACTGGATGGGCAGGGACCACTTGCCTTCGCCTTCGGGTATCCAGTCCACCAGGCCCGCGCGCTCCAGCGTCTGGGCCACGATCACGTCGGTAAGGTGGTTGTTCGTTGTCGTCATCGTCGTCATGTCGGTGCTCCTGGTTAGCTATTGGTTGATGGCTTGCTTGATTGATTGCTTATTGCTCGGGGTGCTGGTGGCGGTACTCCTGCGTGCGGCCGCCAAAGCCGTACGCGGTGGCGCGCACGTCCTGCACGTAGACGTAGCTTTCGGGGTGCAGCGCGCCCAGCAGGCCTTCAAAGGCTGCGAACGCCTCGGCGATGTAGCGCGCCTTCTCGGCCTTGGTGTTGGTCTCGTCCACCACCTTGACGTCGAAGTAGAAGCTCGACTGTTTCAGGTCGGCCAGCGACCGGCCGGCGACGTACCAGTCGGCCGGGTCGACAAAGGTGATGACCACGGCGGTGAGGTCGCGCCGCTTGCCGAGCACGCGGGTGGTCAGGTCGAGCAGGGTTTCTGCAATGCGGGCAGACAGCTCGGGCGTGCGTTGGGCGGACACTCTGACGTTGAGGATGGGCATGGAGGGCTCCTGTAAAAACTCATGGGGTTGAACGAGCCTTCACTGTAGAAATTGCGCCCCGCCACGGAAACCGCCCGTGGCGATAATGGCTTTTGCTCCGCACGCAAAGGCGCGCTCGATGAAAAAAGAACCCCGCTCCTTCCTCCCCGATCCGGCCGACCTGCGGTGGCTGGTGCGGTCGCTCGACCTGCGTTCGTTTTCTGCAGCGGCGCGCGAGATGGATGTGGCGGTGTCGGTGGTGGCGCGCGGTGTGGACCGACTGGAGGCCGGCTACGGCGTGCGTTTGCTGCGCCGGTCCACGCACGGCCTGTCGGCCACGCCCGAGGGCGCAGAACTGGCGCAGGAAGCGCGTGCCTTGCTGGCGCAGCTGGAGGACATTGGGGCTTCGCTGTCGGACCAGCGCAGCCGCGTGGCGGGCACCTTGCGCCTGGCCTCAAGCCAGGAGATCTGCGAAGCGCTGGTGTTGCCCCACCTGGCGGACCTGCAGGCGCGCTACCCAGCGCTGCGGGTGGAACTGCTGGCCGATGACCGCGTGGCCGACTTGGTGACGGAAGGCATAGACGTGGCGCTGCGCACCACCGTGGGCCACAGCGACCTGGTGGTGGCGCGCGCGCTGGGCCGGTTTGAGCGGCGCCTGTACGCGGCCCCGGAGTATTTGCGCCTGCACGGCACGCCCGCCGACCCCAGCGATCTGCAGCAGCACCACACCGTCACACACACCGCGCAGGGGCCGACGGTGACCTGGGCGTTTCGCAATGCACAAGGCAAGCCGCTGGAGGAAACCGTGCGCTCGCGCCTGGCCGCCAGCACTTCGGCCCTGGTACACCACACGCTGGTGGGCGGCGCAGGGATCGGCATGCTTTCCAGCCCGCTCGCAGCGGCCGATGTGGCGCAAGGCCGGTTGGTGGAGGTGCTTGCGCCTTTTGCGTCCCGCACCGTGCACACGCTGTACGCGGTGTCGTCACCGGGCCGGCGCAACGCGGCCAGGGTGAAGGCGGTGATTGATTTTCTGGTGAAGGCGTCGAAGGACCGGTGGGCGCTAGCGCCTGTGCGTTGAAGATTTTTTATGCACCACCGGCTGGCTGGCCGGAGGCCGCTGACCCCAGCTGCAAGACAGCCTGGGAGGAGCAAGGTGCGGGCATGTGGGTCAGTGAGTTGGCCCGCTTTCATTGCTTGCTATCAAGCCGATGCCACCCAGCCCCGGAACGCAAAGCCCATGTAAAACATCTGCACATCGGTGAACCCGGCCTCGCGCAGAATCGCCTCGTCTTCCTGCGGCGTCAGTACCGCCAGCTCTGCCGCCACCCTGTCCCGCGCCCTGGCCGCGTGCTCCGGCGGCACACCGGACGCCACCTGAAACGCGGCGTAGCGTGACAGCCACAGATCGCGCTCCCCTGCCCCGCCCTCGCCTCCAGGGCCAGCGCCACCCGCCACGCTCAGATGCGCCGCCACCAGCGGCGCCCCGGGCTTCAGCCGCCGCCGGATCTCCGCCGCCATGGCCGCACGCTCCTCGCGTGGCACAAAGTGAAAAGTCAGCAGGCACGTAGCGCCGTCGAACGGCCCGGCTGGTGCGCTTTGCACATAGCCGTGGTGCAGCGCAACGCGGTCGTCGGGCACGCCCGCGCTCTGCAGCCGCTGCGCCGCCAGGTCCAGCATGGGCTGGCTGGGGTCCACGCCGTCGAAGCGCCAGCCGGGGTGCGCCAGCGCCATGTCTTCCAGCTCCAGCCCGCCGCCTGCACCCACCACCAGCACGCGGCCGTGGGCGGGCACGCGCTCGGCCAGCAGGATGCGGGACATGCGCAGCAGGCTGTCGTAGCCGGGCACGTTGCGGCGGGGGCCTTCGGCGTAGCGGGCGGCGGCGGCGGGGTCGGTGAAGGGGGACGTGGTGGGTTGGGTCATGGTGTGTTGCGTGTGGTGGATACGCGCTTTTGCGTTGAGCTTGTCCAACGGCATTGCCAGGTCAGCGTAGGGTTTCGGCAGGCTCAACCCGAACGGTCAGGGGTGGGCAACGTCTGAAAAAATCAAGCCAAATTGACCTCTAGCGCTTATCTATCAAGCGCCAGCAGCTATCAATTCAGTAGTCGTCTGTTCGTGCGCCAGCATTGTTTCTGGTTGCATGCTAGCATCACGCAACTTTTAATGTTGCATGAAACGAGATAGCCGACTTTCCAACGTCCTCCACGCGCTGCTGCACATGGCAGAGATGGAGGGGCCCGCCACGTCTGAGGCGATGGCGCAGGCCATGCAGACCAACCCAGTCGTCGTGCGCCGCCTGATGGCGGGGCTGCGGTATGCGGGGTTTGTTTCGTCGGCCAAGGGGCATGGCGGGGGGTGGGTGCTGTCGTGCCCGCTCACCGACATCACGCTGCGCGACATCTACGAGGCGCTGGGCGCGCCCACGCTGCTGGCGGTGGGCAACCGCGTGGAGAGCCCCGGCTGCATCGTGGAGCAGGCAGTGAACCGCGCGCTGACCGACGCCTACCAAGCGGCCGAAGAAGCGCTGCTGGCGCGGCTGGGCGAGGTAACGCTGGCGCAGCTGTCGGCCGAGTTTCATGAACGCATGGTGGCCGGGTGCCACGGTCACAAGGAGATTGAACATGGCGACGGCAGCAATGGCAACCACCCAGGCGTATGAGGTGATCGTGATAGGCGGCAGCTTTGCGGGCCTGTCGGCCGCCATGCAGCTGGCGCGTGCACGGCGGCGGGTGTGTGTGGTGGATGCAGGCCAGCCGCGCAACCGGTTTGCGGCCGCGTCGCACGGCTTCTTCGGGCAAGACGGCGAGCCGCCGCTGGCGATGATCGAGCAGGCGCGGCGCAAGCTGGCGGCCTACCCCACGGTGGTTTTTGTGCAGGGCAAGGTTGTGTCGGCCACGGCGCAGCAACGCGCCGGGTCACCAGAGAACGGGTTTGAAGTGGTGCTGGACGATGGCGCAACCCTGGAGGCCCACAAGCTGGTTCTGGCGTTTGGCGTGCAAGACGGTTTGCCGGACATTGCAGGCCTGCGCGAGCGCTGGGGCGCATCGGTTTTGCACTGCCCGTATTGCCATGGCTACGAGTTTGCAGGCCAGAGGCTGGGCGTGCTGTACCACTCGGCAGGCTCGGCCATGCACGCGCAGCTGATTGCCGACTGGGGGCCGACCACCCTCTTCCTGAACGGCGACACCACGCTGGAGAGCGCCGAGCGCGAGCGGCTGCTGGCGCTGGGCATTGCCATCGAGCCCGCGACCATCGCCGCGCTGGAGGGCCTGGGCCAGGCGCTGCAGGCCGTGCGGCTGCATGCCATCGGTGGCGGTGATGCGCGCGTGGTGCCGCTGGATGCGCTGTATGTGGCCGCCACCACCCGCCCTGCCAGCCCGCTGGCCGAGCAACTAGGCTGCGCGTTCGACGATGGGCCCATGGGCCCGTACATCCGTACCGATGCCAACAAGATGACCACCGTGCCCGGCGTGTATGCCGCGGGCGACCTGACGCTGATGCGGCACAACGCCACGCTGGCGTCTGCAGAAGGCGTGCTGGCGGGTGTGGGTGCGCACCAGGCGCTGGTGTTTGGGGCGTGACCCAGCTTGCCGGGTGCGCGCAGGGTGTGACTGGGGGACTCAACACACGGCACACGGACCAACGGTTGACGCAGCCCGCAGCGGGCACCTACACTGCCCTATCGCGTCCGGCCCTTTGGGCCTGAGCGAACCGCAAAGCCCTCCACCACCGTTGAGGGCTTTTCTTTTTGGTCCATCGCATTGAAGGCTCTCCCTGCTTGCAGAGAGGGCTTTTTGCATTTCTGGAGCACTTTTTGATGCACGCCACTTCCACACACACGGCCCTCGCGGGCGCCGCCGCCCCCTCCCCGCGCATCCATCTGGTCATCGGGCCCGTGGGTGCGGGCAAGTCCACCTTTGCCCGCCAATTGGTGCACCAGCACCGCGCCGTGCCGCTGAACCTGGACGATTGGATGGCCACACTGTTTTCGGCCGACCGGCCCGATGCGGCGGACGTCATGGCCTGGTATGTGCCACGCACGCTGCGTTGCTTGGCGCAGATCTGGAAGACGGCCGAGGCCGTGCTGAACGCGGGTGGCGATGTGGTGCTGGAGGTGGGCCTGATCCAGCAGCACCAGCGCGATGCGTTTTACGCCCGCATGGGGCCATGGGCCGATGCCATGGTGGTGTATGTGCTGGACGCCCCGCGCGAGGTGCGGCGCGCGCGTGTGTTGCGGCGCAACGCTGAACAGGGCGCCACGTTTTCGATGGTGGTGCCACCGCACATATTTGAGCTGGCCAGCGACCTGTGGCAGCCGCCGGACGAAGTGGAGTGCGCGAACCACACCGTGGTGTGGGTGCCCGTGGCGGACCACGGGGCTTGAAGACACGGCGCGGGCCTGGCTGCAATTTGCAGTGCGGGCAACGGTGCAGCCCGAGCCGCGCCGTGCCAACCGCGCCGTGCCAACCGCGCCGCTCAGGCCTGGGCCACCTGCTGCAGCAATGCGTCAAAGTTGCCGTGCAGGGCCTGGCTGCCCAGCACACGGCGGCGGCCGGTGGCGGGGTCGCCCACTGCCAGTTGTGGCACGCCTTGCGCACTCAGGGCCTGCATGTCGGCACGGGCGGCGGCCACGCGCTGCAGCATGGCGGCGCGCAGGGGATCGGTAGGCTCGCGCACCAGGGCTGCAGCGGCATGCAGGCCCAGGGCGCTCAGCACATCGGCCAGCACGGTGGGCGCCGTGGTGTCGCACCCGTCCACATACCGTGCGTGCTGCAAGGCGTGCAGTGCCTCCAGCTCACGCGCGGGCTCGGTCTGGGCCACGGCGGTGAGGGCCAGCGTGGCAGGGCCCGAGTCAAAACGCCCGGCCGGCTGGCCCAGCACCTGCTCGCGATAGGCCTGGCTGAACGGCTGGCCGGTGAGCTGCGCGATGCGCTGGTCGTTGGACCAGGCGTAGGCGGCAAATTGCGCGTCCATGGGCCGGGCGCCTGCGCCTGCAAACAAGCCCGTGGGTGCCAGCACCACCTGCACGCCGGGCGTGGCTTGCAAGCGGGCCAGCACGGGTGCGGCGGCGTAGCACCAGCCGCACAGGGGGTCGAACAGGTACGTCACGGTGACGGTGGGCGTGGAGGGCATGGATCAGGGTCTCTCTTCAGAATCTTCAGGATCAGGCGGTGTGGATGCGGCCGGTGCCGCTGCGGGTGCAGCCTGGGCAAGCTGGGTAAGGTGTGCTGCGGCCAGCGCGGCTTCAAACGCTGCAATTTCTTCGGCCAGCGTGCCCCGGCTGCGGAAGTGGCGGGCGGCGCGGTCGTACCAGTTCTCGGCGTCTTCCAGGTCGCCCTCTTGCAGGTGCAGGATGCCGTGCAGCCAGGCGGCGAGCATGGAGCCGTCGTGCTGCACCAGATCGTGCGCCGCGTTCCATCGCCCGGCGTGCAGGTGCTGCAGGACTTGTTGGAGCGGGTGCGTGGTCACGATCTGGTTCCTTTCAACAACTTGCTTTGACAGCTTTCAGCACGTCATCTCACCACTTCATCTCGCCCTTGTTGACCTTGGCGCCGATGTCCAGCGACAGGCCCATGGGCGCTGCGGGGTAGGCCTTTTTCATCGCCTCGATGAGTTCGGCGCTGGTCTTGGTGGCGGCGGCGTTCTTCTCAAACGCTTGCAGGTAGCCCTTGGTGTAGCTGATGTTGGCGGCATCCAGCGCGCCGCCGGCGGGCATGTGGCCGGGCACCACCACGGTGGGCTGCAGGGCTGCCATCTCGTCGAGCTGGGCCACCCAGGCGCTGCGCTCGGCCACGGTTTGGGTGTCGGCCGTCCACACATGGGTGTTGGTGCCCACCACGCCAATGTTGCCCACGATGGCCTTGATGGACGGGATCCATGCATACGGGCGGTGCGCCAGCAGGCCGGTGGTGCCACGGATCTCGACCGCCTGGCCGTCCACGCTCAACGTGTTGCCGCTGAGGGCCTTGGGCAGCACGGGCGTGCGCGGTGCGTTGGCGCCCATCTTGGGGCCCCAGAAGGCGATCTTGCCGGCCAGCTTGGCGTTGATCTTCTCCAGCACGGCGGGCGTGGTCACCACGTCGGCTTGGGGGAAGATTTCTTTCAGCGTCTCCACGCCAAAGTAGTAGTCGGGGTCGGCCTGGCTCACGTAGATGGTCTTCAGCTCTTTGCCGGTGTCGAGCACGTTGGCGGCAATGCGCAGCGCGTCGGCACGGGTAAAGCCGGCGTCGATGACCATGGCTTCCTTCTCGCCATAGACCAGCGTGGAGTTGACGTTGAAGCTGTTGCCGTCGGCGTTGTAGACCTTGACCTGCAGCGGCTGGGCGGCCTGGGCGCCGGTGAAGGCAACGGCGAGGGTGGCGGCGATGAGGGTGGTGCGGAACATGGTGGTTTCTCCGGTGTGTTGAGCGGTGGTGCAGATGACGGAATGAAGTTTATTTGCGCCAATCGATCCAATAAACCCGATAATTCGCGCATATTTGTTTCGCCAATCGATCAAATAACCCCAAAACTTCCACGTTATGGACCGCCTGACCGCCATGCATGTGTTTGCCGAAGTTGCCACCAGCGGCAGCTTCAGCGCCACGGCCGACAAACTGGAGATGTCGCGGGCCATGGTCACGCGCTACGTGGGCGAGATGGAGCAGTGGCTGCAGGCCCGCCTGCTGCAGCGCACCACCCGCAGCGTGACGCTGACCGATGCGGGCGAGCACGCGCTGCGCCGCTGCCAGCAGATGCTGGCTCTGTCGCAAGACCTGGAGGAAGAAACCGCTACCACCACCGAGGGCGCGTTGCGCGGGCAGCTGCGGCTGACCTGCAGCGTGTCGTTTGCGTTTGCGCAGATGGGCGCAGCGATTGCGGACTTTCTGGCGCAGCACCCGCAGCTCAAGATCGACCTGGACGCGAGCGAGGGGTCGCTGAACCTGGTGGAAAAGCGCATCGACCTGGCTATCCGCATCAGCGCCGAGCCCGACCCGCTGCTGATTGGCCGGCCGCTGGCGCGGTGTGATTCGGCGCTGGTGGCATCACCCGCCTACCTGGCCACGCACGGCGTGCCGCAGCAACCCGCCGACCTGGCGCAGCACCGGTGCCTGAGCTATGCCAACTTTGGCAAAAGCGTGTGGCAGCTGACGCAGGGCGAGGTGGTGGAACGCGTGGGCGTGAGCGGCCATTTCAGCGCCAACGAGGCCACCACGCTGATGCGCGCAGCGCTGGCAGGCGGCGGCATTGCGATGCAGCCAACCTATCTGGTCAACCCCTACCTGAACAGCGGCGAGCTGCAGGCCGTGCTGCCACAGTGGGACTTGCCGGTGATGACGATCTATGCGCTGTACCCGTCGCGCAGGCACTTGTCGCCTGCGGTGCGGGCCTTGCTGGATTTTTTGGTGGCGCGGTTTGCGGGGGTGCCGTGGTGAGGGTGGCTGGCCATGCCACACACAGTCACTACGCTTTTGATAGCTACTCAGGCATGTTCCTCTTGCGCATCCGGACACTTTGGCTAGAAATCTTCCCCACCCCAGGCAAAAGGATGAACACGACCCGGTTCAACAGGGGTTGCCCCCACTGATGCTGGGCCCGCAGCTCACTCCGCCTCGATACCAGCGGCCTTGATCACCTTGCCCCACTTCTGGGTCTCGGCGGCCTGGAACTTGGCGAGTTCGTCGGGCGTGGTGGTCCAGGCTTCGGAGCCCGCGTTGTCGTAGAAGCTCTTGGCTGCGGCGCTCTTGGTAGCAGCCGTCAGCAGCTCGTTGAGGCGCGCCACCACGGGCGCGGGTGTGTTGGCGGGCACGTAGGCCGCAAACCAGTAGCCCATGTCGTAGCCCTTCACGCCCGCTTCATCCAGCGTGGGCACATCGGGCAATTGCGCGCTGCGCTTTTGCGTGGAGTAGCCCAGCGCACGCAGCTTGCCCGCCTTGACCTGCGGCACGCCCGTGGAGGTGTCGGTGATCATCAAATCGATCTGCCCGCCCAGCAGGTCGGTGATGGCCAGCGGGTTGCTCTTGTAGGGCACATGCAGGATATCCACGGCCGCCAGTTGCTTGAGCATTTCACCCGCCATGCGGCTCGAAGAGCTGCCGCTGCCAAAGCTGAGCTTGCCGGGGTTCTTCTTGGCGAAGGCCAGCAACTCGCCCACGTTCTTGTACGGCGCGCTGGCATTGACCACCAGCACCTGGCCTCCCTTGCCCAGGCCGGTGACGGGGGCAAAGTCCTTCACCGGGTCGTACGAGAGCTTTTTGTACAGGTGCTCGTTGGCGGCGTGGGTGGTGTTGGTGGTGATGAGCACGCTGTAGCCATCGGCCGCCGACTTGGCCACGGCCGACGCGGCGATCATGCCGCTTGCACCCGCCTTGTTGTCGATGACCACGGGCTGCTTGGTGTCGTTGGTGATGGACTGGCCCAGCGCGCGCGCCAGCTGGTCGGTGGCGCTGCCTGCGGCAAAGGGCACGACGAAGGTGATGGCCTTGGCGGGGTAGCTACCGGCCGCCTGGGCAAGTGCAGCGGGGGCGTGCAGTGCACCGAGCGCCATCACGGCGGCAGTGGCGAGCAGAGCGCGGCGGGGGGATGAATGGGTCATGTTGTCTCCTGGTGTTGGTATGGATGAAAGAGCGAAACGGGAGGTCTAGGCCGTGGGACCGCCAAAGTGCGGAGCCAGGTGCGCGGGCACGGTGACGGGCATATCGAGCAGCAGGTAGCTGAGTGCCTTGCCGTGGCTGTCGAGGTTGAGCGAGTCGTTCACGCCGCCGTCGAGCACGTCGTCCAGCACGATGTTCATGGCCTGCAGCTGGGGGAGCAGGTAGCGCGTGACCTGGCGCGGGCGGCGCTGGGAAAACTGCTGCGCCACAGCGGCCTCGGTGACCTGTTCGACCAGCACATCCCACAGCGCGGGGTGCCAGGCGATGACGCTGATGTTGGAGCGGTTGCCTTTGTCGCCGGTGCGGCTGTGGGCCAGGCGGTACAGGGGCACGGTGATGGTGGTTGTCATGGTGTGTGTCCTCCTCAATCCACCATCTCGAAATGCACCGACACCGCCTCGCGCGGCACCAGGCACGACACAGTGCCCAGGCGTGGGCGCATGGCGGTGCGCACGCCGCCACCGCCTGCGGGGCCACAGGTGTAGAGCGCGGTCACCTCGCGCACCAGTCGCTGGGCGCTGGCGTGGTCGCGGTGCTGCAGGGCCACGCGCAGGCGCACATCTCGAGCGTCATTGCCATCGTTGTGGGAGGCATCCAGCCAGCGGCTGGTGTCGTCGCCAAAGATGCTGGTCACGCCAATCAGGTCGATGCGCAGCGGGCCCAGGCCTTGCAAGCGCTCGCGCAGCACCTCGCCCGCCAGGCGCGCACGGGCTTTGGCGCGCGGGCCGGCGTAGGAGATTTCACCCTCGGCAAACCAGCCCGATTCAAAACACACGTTGACCTTGAGCGTGGCAGGCCGTGCATGGCCCTGCACGCCCTCCAGCCGCACGGCGTCGGCGCCCACCGTGGTCACGCGGGCGGTGGTGATGTCGGCCACCACATCGGGCGTGAGGTACGCCGTCGGGTCGTGCAGCTCGTACAGCAGCTGTTCCTTCACCGTGCGTTCGGTGATACAGCCGCCCGTGCCCGGGGGCTTGGTGATGGTGCAGTGGCCGTCGGCGTCGATCTCGGCAATGGGGTAGCCCAGTTGCGCCAATCCCGCCACGTCCTTGTAGCCAGGGTCAGCAAAGTAGCCGCCGGTGACCTGTGCGCCGCATTCCAGCAGATGCCCAGCCATGGTGGCGCGGGCCAGCCGGTCCCAGTCGTCCAGCGCCCACCCGTAGTGCGCCAGCGCGGGGCCCAGCACCAGCGATGGGTCGGCCACGCGGCCGCAGACCACGATGTCGGCGCCCGCGCGCAACGCATCGGCAATGGCCTGCGCGCCGATGTAGGCGTTGGCGCTGACGATGGGCTCGGTGGGCATGGCGCTGCCCAGCGCACCCTGCAGCAGCGCGCGGTGTTCGGGGCCGCTCAGGTCATCGCCCTGCAGCACGGCGATGCGCGGGCGGTCCAGGCCCAGCTCGGCCGCCAGCGCGTGGATGCGGCGCGCGGCACCGTGCGGGTTGGCCGCGCCAAAGTTGCTGACGATGCGCACGCCGTGGGCCAGGCACTGCGCCAGCACGGGGCGCAGCAGGTCTACCAGCAAGGGTTCATATCCAGCGTCGGGGTCGGTGCGGCGGGCGAGCTGGGCCAGGGCCAGCGTGCGCTCGGCCAGCGTTTCGAAGATGAGCACCGCAGGCTGGCCGCTGGCGATGAGCGCCTGCACCACAGGCAGGGCCGCATCGGTGCGGTCGCCCGAGAAGCCGGCGGCGCAGCCCACCAGCAGTTTTGTTTTTTGGTCGTTCGGCATGAATCCGTTGTCTCCTGAGCGTGACTGTAGGAACATGGCTGCATTCTGTGAAATCGATTGTTACGATCAATCCATCTGAAATGCAGATGAATCACACCCACCCCGCATGAGCGCCCCCCACCTGTCCAGCCGCCAGCTCGACGCCTTCCTCGCACTGGCCGAGCAGCGCAGCTTCACACGCGCAGCCACGTTGTGCCATTTGTCGCAGCCCGCGTTCAGCGCCCTCATCCGCGCGCTGGAGGACGACCTGGGCCTGCGCCTGTTCGACCGCAGCACGCGGCATGTGGACCTCACGCCCGAGGGACAGAACTTTATGGAGTCGGCCCGCCGCATCCGCGCCGAAATCACCAGCGCCCTGGCCGCAGTGCGCGACACGGCCACGCTGCAGCGCGGGCGTGTGGCCGTGGCGCTGCTGCCGTCACTGGCGGCGGGCTGGCTGCCCGGTGTGCTGGCGCAGTACCGCACGGCGCACCCGGGCATCGAGATCGACATTGCCGATGTGCTGTCCGAGCCCTGCATCGACCGCGTGGCCAGCGGCCATGCCGACTTTGCACTGGCCGCCATCCGCGTCGACACGCCCGCGCTGCAAGCCGAGCCGTTTTGCAGCGACAACTTCTATCTGGTGTGCCCAGCCGACCACCCGCTGGAGCGCAGGCGCAAGGCCATCACCGCGCAGGACCTGGCCGCCTGGCCCTTCATCCACCTGGCGCGCACCAGCAGCGTGCGCCAGTACCTGGAGGCCGCCCTGCACCCGCAGGCCATGCACACGCTGATGGAGGTGGAGCAGCTCGCCACCGTGATGGGCATGGTGCGCGCGGGGCTGGGCATCAGCGTGGTGCCGGCACTCACGCTGTTCCACTTTGACCAGCCGGGGCTGGTCACACGGCCGCTGTCACTGCCGGGGCTGACGCGGCAGATCTACCTGGTACGGCGGCGGGACGAGAGCTTGTCGGTGGCGGCGCAGGCGCTGTATGCGCTGGTGATGGCGCAGCGGCCTTGAGGGGCGTAGCGATAAAGCTACATATTTGATAGCTTGAAGCGCTCAATAGACGCGAGGTGAAGGCCGTTTTTGCGTCAAAAAAAACTAGCCCATCAGATCGAACCGGCCCCGGTGTTCAAACCGCCCATCCACCACTTGCCCCACCCACAGCGCAGCCACCTGGCCGGGCACAGACACGCCCGCCTGGTTGCGCTCAGCGCACCACGCGCGCGCCATGGGTGCTGACTCGAAAGTGCCTACGGTGATGTGCGGGGTGTAAGGCAGGTCCAGACGCAGCGCTTCGGCCAGCGCGCCGGTGTAGAGCACGTCGTGCAGCAGAGACAACGCGGCATAGCCTTCTTCCGGCACCAGATAGGCATGGGCGCGCGGGCTGTGGGCGTCGGCCCCCAGCATGGCGTAGCGGCAGTGGAATGCGATGGGCGCCGTTCGCGTCGCCACCGCCGCCACATGGGCAAGGTAGGTGGCTTCGTCCACCGCGTTGCTAGCAAACACCAGGGTGAAATGCGGGCGCACCAGCGCGTGGCCGGTGGGGTCGTTGGCGGCGCGCCAGGTTTCGATGGCCTGCATGTCTTGCGGCGCGCAGGTGGGATAAGCAATGGTGTACAGGGTGGGATTCATGGGAGTAACCTCCGCACTGAGTCTGAAAAATGCCACTGTTAGCTGAGACTGAGAGCAAGTATTCAGAGAGACAGTTCGTTGTTGGACCAAGCCACGGCGGAGCGTAAATGGAAGACGTCCAACATCAAGCTCCCATAACAAACGCCACTTGTTCAATTACACCCAGGATGGGACGATGAAAGTTTATGTTGATACAGGTGGCATGTTGAAAGAGGTCGCGGAGCTTGAGGCTTCCGGACTGATCACAACTCACTACTTCCCTTTTGAACAACGCAGCCGGAAGGTGACAAATTTCGTCCCAGGATCGGCTTCCACTTGGGAACAAGCCCATTTGAGCTGGGCTGAAGATACGGGCAGTTGGGATGACGATGCACCAACAACTAACTTTGAGCCACTGAGAAAACTCATCGGTAAACGCGTTGATGCGCAACATCTCGACTCCGCTCTCAAAGCCGGGTGCTCCATCTTCATCACCAGTGACAAAACAGATATTTGGTCAAAGCGAGAGGCCATCGAAGCCATGACAGGCATCCGCGTATTACACATGCCCACGGAGCTTGAAGCGCTGAGGCGATTGGCGGGCAGTCCACCTCGCAAGTTACCGTAAACACAGCCGGCTCACGACATGAGCCGGGCCGCACGGACTAAGCGCGCGCCAGCACCGCCAGCTCCTGGTGCAGCAGCAGTTCCACCTCCGCCGGTTCAAACTGGTCCTGCAGCAGCGGGATGGCAAAGCGGTATTCGCCGCCCTCGTGTTTGCGCAGCACATAGGCCAGCTGCAGGCGTGCCAGTGACTGGCGCAGGGCCTGCGCGTCGCCTGCGATGCCGTGGCTTTGCAGCAGCTGGGCCAGGGTGGCCAGGCTGGACTGGCCCGCCTGGGCCGTGTGGTAGACCACGATGCGGTCGAGGCGGCAGGCGGCTTCGTCGTGGCTCAGGCGGCCCCAGCCGGCCAAGGCGTCTTGCACGGCCTGCGATGCCAGGGCCTGGTCGAGATGGCGCTTTTCGATCACGCGTTCGCCGGGCAACAGGGCCTCCAGGCATTCCTGGCACAGGATGGCGACCAGGTTGGCGCGCTGGCCGCTGGCATCTACCAGGCGGTTCACCAGGTGCTCGTTGTCAAAACCCAGCCGCAGCTTGCGCAGTGGCTCGGTGGCCAGTTCGCGGCAGGCATCGCGCTCCAGGCCGCCGATGGTCAGCACCTCGCCAAAGTTGCGCAGCGGGCTTTGGTAGTCCAGCACGGCGGTGGCGTACAGGTCCCAGAAGCCCGCGAGCATGAACCAGCAGCGGCCCTCTTCGCTGAGTGCGCGCAGGGTGGACAGCTGCACGTAGCCATTGGCCGATTCGTCACGGAAGAACAGGTCGGCCTCGTCGATGAGCAGCACCAGGCGCTTGCCCTGGTACTGCGCCTGCAGGTGGTCCACGATGGCTTCGAGCGGTGTGTCGGCGGGCAGGCCAAACTGCAACGCCATGCGTGGCGCCAGGCGGTGGTCGCGCAGCGAGACGTAGTGGCACACAGTGTGCGGATGGCCCGCCATGCGGCGCTGCACGGCCTTGAGCAAGCTGCTTTTGCCCAACTGGCGCCCACCCACCACCAGGTAGTTGGCGGGCTCGCGGTTGATGACGCGGGCCAGCAGTTGCGCGCGGCCGAAGAAGGCGCCTTCGCGCGTGACACCGCCGCGCGTCTGGTAGGGCGAGATGCGGGTGATGCGCAGCTGCGCAGCCAGCAGGCGCAGCAGCACTTGCAGGGCGTCACCGCCAATCAGCCATTCGGTCTGGCTGGCGCTGTCGGCCATCACATGCAGGTTGGCGCGGTCTTGTGCGTGGGCGTGCAGCAGCGGCCAGGGGGTGTCCACGCTGTGCTCGCTCAGGATCAGCAGCACATCGCTGCCGGTCTGCACGGCGCGCAGCTGGCGCAGCACGGTGGCTTCGTCGATGCCGTGCGTGGGCACAAAGACGAGGCAGCGGTCCAGCGAGACAGGCAAGTCGGGCGGGAACGACCATTCAAACACCGCACCGGGCAGCGCCCAGTCGGTGCTGGGCTGGCAGCGGGCGGACACGCGTTCGGCCAGCGCGCGGGCCAGGGCCGGGGCGCGCTCGCTGCCCGTGGCCTGGGCGCAGGCCACGGCGCGGCGCCAGTCCACCAGGCGAATGTCGGCGGCCTGCAGCGTGGGCTCCAGCCGCCGCAGCCAGCGCAGCAGCCGGTCGATGTGCGGCAGGCGGGCCAGCGGTGTGCGGCGCAGGCGCGCAGGGCGCAGCTGGCCCGCACCGATGAGCGGGTGGCGCACCACCCACAGCACTGCACCCACGCCAAAAATGACCCCGCACCACGTGATGAGCGAGCGCATCCAGCCAAAGGGGTCGGCGTCTGGCGCGGGCTTGGCGGGCTCGAAATCGTCGGTGCTGCCTTGCTGGCAGTTGATGGGCAGGTAGCCCTGCGGGATGGGCGGGTTGCCGGGGCGGCAGGTCCAGGTGTGGGTGCCGGGCTGCAGCTCCACCACCACCTGCGTGCCCGCCAGCTTGCCAAATTCAGGGTTGTGGGCAATGTCGGCCTGCAGCACATTGGGGCGCGGGGAGGTAACGCGCAGCTGCGGGTTGGCAATGGGCGGCGCGTACTTCTGAATGTCCGTGGGCCAGGCATCCAGCTCGTTGCGGGCGTTGACCATCGCCACACGCCACTGCACCAGCTCTCCCCACAGCGGCCCGACGTTCATTGCCGCCATGAACCTGCCCCGCGTGGCCGGGTTGTGCTGGGGCGTGAACACGGCGCTGGCCACAAACAGCGTGACCAGCGCAATGACCACGGCGCGCACCACGGGCCGGGACAGCCAGGGCGTCAGTCGGCCGAGCATGAATCCAGCACCATCCAGCCGGCCTCGCGCACCGTGGGGCTGCGCCAGTGCAGCCGCGCCGCGTCCCCCACGCCGCGCGCAAGGATGAGGTTGCCCCAGAAGAGGCTGCGCAGGTCGTCGTCCTGCAGGTAGGGTCGTGCGCGGCCGAGGTCGTCCGCGCCCAGCAACTGCTGCAGGCGCGCCCGGCTGGCTGGCACCTGCGCCAGCGGCAGAAACGTTTGCCACAGGCGCGGGCTGCTGGCCAGGTGGGTGCGCAGGGCGCTGAAGGCGGGCTGGCCTTCGTGCAGGCTGGCACCCGCGCCGGGGTGGTCCACCAGCCATTGCAGGCCTTCTTCAAACAGCGCGGGATGGCCGCCGCTCAGGGCCTGCAGTGCAGCCACCACCGGCTCGGACCAGGGCTGCTCGGGCCAGCGGTGGCGGGCCAGTTGCAGCAGGTCGGCAAGCGACGGGTCGGGCCAGTGGTGGACCTGGGCGATGTTGAGCAGCGACAGGTCGCCACTGCGGTACTTGAGGTCGGCCAGCGCCTGCCCTCCGCACAGCAGCAGGTGCAGGCGGCCGCTGTGCATCTCGCTCAGGCTGCGCAAGATGCCCGCCAGGGTTTCGCGCAGTGCGGGTGTTCCCTGCTCAAAGCGGCTGACCAGGCAGAAGATGCGCTCACCCGCCATCAGGCGGCGCTCCAGCGCGGATTCAAACTCGTAGTCCGACGCCACATCGCCCAGGCCACATTGGCGGCCGATGGCGGCGAAGTATTCGGCGGGCACGGTGCTCACGCTGTAGGGCGGCTGGATGTGCAGCACCGAGCCTTCGCCGTATTGCGCGCGGGCGCGCTGCAGCAGCTCGTGCCGGAACGGCGGCTGGCCCCAGTGCGCGGGCGACAGCAGCAGCGAGATGGGGTATGGCACCGCCTGGGCCAGTTGCGCAAACACCTTGTCCTGGAACGCGGCAAACGGCTGCGCGCCGGTGGACTCGGCTTGCAACGGAAACTCGGGCGCGAACCCTGCGGCGCTGAGCAGCCGGTTGGCCTCGCTCTCGGTCAGGCGCAGATAGCGCGTGCAGGCCACCAGCTTGTCGCGCGAGCGCGGGTTGGGCACCGAGATGCCGTTGCGCCAGTTGTTGACGGCCTCGCGGCTCAGGCCGATCTCGGTGGCCACGCCCGAGGCGCTGGCGCGAATGCGGCGCATGTAGATCGACAAGAGGTCGGCAAAAGAATCGGCAGACATGTGTGGTGCGGCGGTGGCGGGATAACGCGCTGAAACTTAAAGAGGGCCCCTGCTGCCAATAAACGGCAGGTGGCTGGCGGGCATTGTCATTGCTGCCAAGCCATCCGGCCGCAAGGGGTCGGCATTGCCGATGCGTCAGAGCAACGGCTGCACCATGGGCCAGGCCTTGGTGCAGGCCAGGCCACAGGCCGTGAGCACCGGGCTGTACAACACGACGGCGCCGACCACCGACATCAGCCAGCCGGGCTCTTCGTGGTCTTCGGCCTCGGCTTTTGCGTCCTCCTTCAAGGGCTCTTTGCTGCGGCGCATTTCTTCGCTCTCACCCGAATCGCCAGTCATCTCCTGCATCAGCATCACGGCCACCACCAGCAGCGACACGGCCAATAGCGCCAGGTAGCCGTATTGCAGCGCGGGCTGCGTGAGCGGATAGAAATAGCCCACCAGCAGCGCGGCCGGGGCCAGAAAGAACACGTGCATCATGAGCCGGTACCAGGGGAAGCCATCCACCGGCCTCTCCAGCGCCCCCATGACCATGCGGTAAGTCAGCGCCCCCAGCACAAAAATCACCCCGCCCCACCATTCGATTTGCGTCAGCATGTTGTTCTTCTCCTGAGATGCTTTTACTGCACTGCCATCACCGTGACGGGGCCATCGTCGCCAGGCTGGTCGGCGTCACCGTCTCCATCATCGCTGCCGTCTTCCCCGCGCAGCGCTTTGTGTTCAGTGGCCATGTAGTACAGCGGCAGCGCCACGGCCAGCACCAGCCCCAGGCCCATCCACAGCCAGAAGCCCTTGAACAGCAGCACGGTGACTATCGTGAAGACCACCGCATGCACCAGCCCTTTGAACCCGGACCGCAACAGCAGCACAGCCATCAGCCCCTGCACGGATGACTTGCCGCTTTTGCCCATGGCCCGCGCCATTTCGACAAACGCCTCGGCCGCCTCACGGGCCTCACGCTTGCGCTTTTCTTCCTGCTGGCGCAGCTTGGCCACGGCCAGCGGCTTGGCCGGGTCTTTGGAGCAGGCGTAGCGGTCATCGGCATCGCCGTCTTCGCCGCCCTCACCGACCTGTGGCACAGGCTCGACCACCGCGCGCCACTGCGGGTTGGCGTCCATGAATGCCTGGCGCGACACCCAGCGGCCCTGGTCGAAGTGCATGCGTTCGGTTTCGCCCACCTGGTCGTAGAAGACCTCCATCACCGCCGCCCGCAGGCCGTGGCGGAACAGGGTTTCGATCTGCAGCAAAGGCAGGTCGCCACTGGTGCCGGTATCAAATTGCAGCACCAGGTGCGATGGCGCTGCAGTGACCGACTGGTTGAACCATTCCCCATCCCACAAGGCCTCCAGGCTAGGTGCGCCCAGCTTGCCGGCCCAGCGCTGGGCCTGCTCGGTGTTGTCTGCGCACAGGTACTGGTAGACCAGCTGGCAGGTCTTGAGCTTGATCGGGTCTTCAAAGAACAGCTGCAGCGTGAGGGTGTTTTGCGACATGGGACTGGAACGGTGGTGAACGTATGAAGGGTATTGCGTGATGGCGTGCAGGCATTGTGTCGGGCGTTGCCACGCCTGTCCCTCGCGGCCTTGTCCAGCGCACCAGACGGTCGGTTGACAAACCGTCCAGTGCCTTGGCGGCTGCGCCGAGAGCCCGCACGCAGTCGCATGGGTGCCCGATCATCACCCAAAGCGCCTGCATACTCTCCGCCCTCGGGCTTGGCCCGATCCAAAGCAACACACCGGAGGGACCTTAACCATGCGATTCGATACCCGCTTGTATGCACTGCTGTCTGGCGCTGCCCTGACCCTGGGCCCAGTGGCTGCACAGACGGAGCGTGCCGCCGCCGCCAAGCCTGCTGCCGCTGCGCAAGCCGCCAACCAGTTCACCAACAGCCCGCGCGAAAAGCTGGTGGTGGCCATGCCCAAGACCTATGCCAAGGCCGAGACCATGCTGCTGTGGGGCGACTACTTCAACCACCTGGCGCGCTGCGGCAACATCGACTTGCAGAACCAGCAGGGCGAGTCGCTGGACAAAAGCACCAACATCGACGTGCTGGCCGAAAAGGAACTCATCGACAGCCTGGTGTCTGGCAAGGCCCAGCTGGCCCAGGTCAACCCCGGCCTGGTGCCGCAACTGGTGGCTGCAGGCCAGCCCGCGCCGTTCGGCGTGCCGGGCAACAAGGCCAGCGGGCAACGCAATTCGTACAAGCTGATCCTCATCGCACGCGTGGACAGCCCTTTCACCAAGCCGCAGGACCTGGTGGGCAAGAAGATTGCGCACACCACGCCCACGTCCAACTCGGGCAACCTGGCGCCGCGCGCACTCTTCCCGGCCATCGGGCTGGTGCCAGACCAGAACTACGAAGTGGTGTTCTCCAACGGCCATGAGCGCTCGGTCACGGGCGTGATGCATGGCTTCTACCCCGCGGCGGCCGTGGCCAGCGACCTGTACCAGCGCATGGTGGTGAAGGGCGACGTGAAAGGCTCCAGCATCCGCACGCTGTGGGAGAGCCCACCCTTCATGACCGAGACCTGGACAATGGGCAAGGATGTCTCGCCCGAGCTGCAGGCGCGTGTGAAGAAGTGCTCCTTTAGCTACAGCTTTTCGCCCAAGCTGCGGCAGCTGCTGCCGGGCAACGACACCTTTTTGCCCATCAACTTTGAGCGCGACTTTGCGACGGTGATGGAGGTCTACAACAAGACGCAGAAGGCTGCGCAGGCGGCCAAGGCTGCCGCCAAGTAGGCGCCCCCACTGCGCCGAGGCGCCGACCGGTCAAGGCTGCGAGGATGCGGCGCTGAGCCGATCGCGCGTGCGCCGCGCGACATCCTTCACCCACGGCTGGGCCTCCCAGTGGCGCTGGGCGAACGCCGTGATCTGGTCCCGGTAAGTCAACGAGGCACCGATCACATCCAGGCCGTCGATGAACATGCGCCTGTGGCGCTCGGAGACGGTGAAGGGCGCGCTGTGCCCTGCCGTGCGCACCTGGCGCTGCTCCACATCGATCTCTATCGCCATCGGCCCTTGGTGGGCACGGGCCTCGCGCATGAAGGCCTGGGCATCGTCCTCGCTCACCATCGCCAGCAACAGGCGGTTGTTCATGGCGTTGGAGTAGAAGATCTCACCAAAGCTCGACGCCACCACCGCCTTGAAACCGTACTGCTGCATGCCCCACACCGCATGCTCACGGCTGGAGCCGCAGCCATAGTTGCTGCCAGCCAGCAGCACATCGGTGCCGGCAAAAGCTGGCTGGTTGAGCACGAAGTCTTCGCGCGGCTGTCCGGCGCCGTCAAAGCGCAGGTCGTACAGCAGGCCCGGCGCCAGGCCCGACTTGTCAATGCCGCGCAGGAACTGCTTGGGCATGATCTGGTCGGTGTCCAGGTTGGCAATGTCGAGGAGTGCGGCGTGGCCCCGCACGGTGGTGTTGTTGTCGGCACTCATGCGGTCCCCTCCAGGGTTCTGACGTCAGTGATGCAACCCGTGACGGCCGCGGCGGCGGCCATGGCCGGGCTCATCAGGTGCGTGATCGCCCCCCTGCCCTGGCGGCCTTCGAAATTGCGGTTGGTGGTGGATGCGCAGCGCTGGCCCGGGGCCAGCACGTCGTCGTTCATGGCCAGGCACATGGAGCAGCCGGGCTGGCGCCATTCGAAGCCCGCGGCCACAAGTCGCGCGGCGATGCCTTCGGCCTCGGCCTGGGCCTTCACCGCGCCCGAGCCGGGCACGACCATCGCGCGCACGCCCGGGGCCACGCGGCGGCTGCCGACGACGCGGTCCACCTCGCGAAGGTCTTCAATGCGGGCGTTGGTGCACGAGCCGATGAACACGTGCTGCACCGGCACGCCCGCCAGCGGCTGGCCGGCGGACAGGGCCGTGTAGCGCAGGGCCTGTTCGGCGCTGCTGCGCTGCACGGCGTCGGTGATGTCCCCAGGCCGGGGCACGGCGGCGTTGATGGCCATGGCCTGGTCGGGGCTGGTGCCCCAGGTGACGAAGGGGGCCACATCCGCCGCGTCGAACACGTGCTCCACATCGAACGCGGCGCCTTCGTCGCTGCGCAGCGTGGCCCAGTGGGCCAGGGCCTGCGCGCGTACGTCTCCTGCGATGTCGGGCGCCTTGTCCAGCACATAGGCGATGGCCGTGGCGTCGGGAGCAATCAGCGCACCCCGGGCGCCAGCCTCCACCGCCATGTTGCACAGGGTGAAGCGCGCCTCCACCGACAGGGCTTCGATGGCGCCGCCGCAGAACTCGACCACATAGCCGCGCGCGCCCTGTGCGCCGATGCGGCTGATGATGAGAAGGATCAGGTCCTTGGCCGTAGTGCCGGTGGGCAGCGTGCCGTCCACTCGGATGCGCATGTCCAGGGCACGGCGGTAGACCAGGGTCTGCGTGGCCAGCACATGTTCCACCTCGGACGTGCCGATGCCGAAGCCCAGCGCGCCCAGGGCGCCATAGGTGGTGGTGTGGCTGTCGCCGCAGATGATGACCATGCCCGGGCGCACCATGCCGTGCTCGGGCGCGATCACGTGTTCGATGCCCTGCAGCGGGTCGTTGGTATCGAACAGCGGGATGCCATGGCGGTCGCAATTGGCCTTGAGGTTGCTGGCCTGCAGGGCCGAGGGCGGGTCCTGGATGGTGCGCCAGCGCACGGGGTGGGTGGGGATGATGTGGCTCACCACCGCCACGTTCTGCCCCGGCACGGGCACGCCGCGCCCGGCCTCGTGCAAGCCGGCGAAGGCCTGGGGGCTGGTGTATTCGTTCATCAGGTGCAGGTCGCAAAACAGCAGCACGTTCTGTTCGTCCAGAACGGCCACGGTGTGCGATGCCACCAGCTTCTGGTAGAGCGTTGCGGGCGTGGTCATGGTCGTGTCGTGGTCATCGTGGGGGGGGGTGAGGGGAATGGCCTATTGGCCTGCCAACAGGAAAGGCAGGGCAGCTTCCAGCAGCGCGTCGGGCGCTTCTTCCGCGATGTAGTGGCCGCAGGGCAGCGCATGGCCGCGCACGTCAGTCACCACGCGTTGCCACTCTTTGATCGGCTCAAAGCACTGGTGCACCACACCCCGCTCACCCCACAGGGCCAGCAGAGGCATGGCGAGTTGGCGACCCGCATCGCGGTCGGCGCGGTCGTGCACCAGGTCAATACCAGCGGCGGCGCGGTAGTCCTCGCAGATGCCGTGGGCCGTGCCCGGCAGGGCCAGGCAGCGCACGTACTCGGCCAGGGCACGCGGGTCGAACGGGGCCAGGCCTGCACTGCGCCGGCCCATCACGTCGCGCACATAAGCAGCGGGGTCGGCCTCGATCAGGCGCTCGGGCAGCGGCGCGGGCTGGATCAGGAAGAACCAGTGCCAGTAGGCGCGGGCGAACGCGTTGCTGGTCTGCTCGTACATGGCCAGGGTGGGCGCGATGTCCAGCAGCACCATGCGCGAGACCGCCTCGGGTTGGTCGGCCGCCAGGCGATGCGCCACGCGGGCGCCCCGATCATGGGCCAGCACGGCAAAGCGCGCATGGCCCAGGTGCGCCATCACGGCCAGCATGTCGGCGGCCATGGTGCGCTTGCTGTAGCGCAGGTGTTCGGCATCGCCGTCGGGCTTGGCCGAGTCGCCGTAGCCCCGCAGATCCGCCAGCACCAGCGTGAAGTGCTGCGCCAGCACGGGCGCCACCTTGTGCCAGATGGCCGAGGTCTGCGGGTGCCCATGCAGCAGCAACAGGGCAGTGCCTGTGCCGCCGACCAGCGTGTGGATGTGCTGGCCGTCGGGCGTGGGCACGCGGTGAGGAGTGAAGCCGGGAAAAAGTGAAGTGGTCATGGGCGAGGTGGTCATGGCCGTGGGGCGATGTGGAAGGCGAGCCCGCTCACTCTGCAGTGATGCCGCGCTCTTTGATCAGTTTGGCCCACTGGGGCATTTCCTGCTCCAGCCGTGTACGGGCCTGCTCGGGGGTGGAGGGGATGGGGTCGAACCCGTCCTTGGCCATGCGCTCCTTGAGCGCCGCAGTATTGAGGGCCTGGTTCAGCGTGGCGTTGAGCTTGTCGATGATGGGCTTGGGCGTGCCAGCCGGCGCGAACACGATGAACCAGGTTTCAAACGCATAGCCCGGCAGGCCTGCCTCGGCAATGGTGGGCACATCGGGCATCAGCGCCGAGCGCTTCGTGCCGGTCACGCCCAGGGCGCGCAGCTTACCGGCCTGCACGTGCGGCTGCGCGGCCGACAGCACCGGGAAGCTCATGGCCACCTGGCCCGACATGGTGTCGATCATGGCCGGGCCGCCGCCACGGTAGGGGATGTGCACGATGGGTGTTCCAGCCACAGCTTTGAACAGCTCGGCCGACATGTGGAAGGTGCTGCCCGGGCCCGCCGAGCCGTAAGAGTATTGCCCTGGCTTGGCCTTGAGCAGTGCGAGCAGCTCCTTGAGGTTCTTGGCCGGCACCGCGTTGTTGACCACCAGCACATGCTGCGAGCTGGCCACCATGCCGATGGGCGCCAGGTCCTTCAAGGTGTCATATGGCATCTTGGCGGTGAGGGCCGGGTTGATGGCCAGCGACACCGTCTGCAGGCCGATGGTGTAGCCGTCGGGCTGCGCCTTGGCGACCATGTCCACGCCGATGTTGCCGCCCGCGCCGCCCTTGTTCTCGATGAACAGCGAACCACCCAGGGCCTTGCCCCATTCGTCCGTCACCAGGCGCGCCGCGATGTCGGCGCTGCCGCCCGGCGCGTATGGAACCACGAGCTTGATGGCCTTGTTGGGATAACCGGCCGGTTGCGCCAGGGCTGCAGCCGGCGACAGCAGGGCCAGAGCAGCCAGTGCTGCGGCGGCAGCCGCCATGCGACGGAACGGGCGGTTTGAATGGGCCGGGTGGGTGGTGGTGAAAGTAGCGGTCATGGGTTTGTCTCCGGCAGATATTTGTTGTGGATGCGATCTTAGGAGTGATGTTCAACGCCATAAATACCGTCAAAATTACTTCATTCATAAATTCAAAGCACGAATCAGGCATCTTCATGGACGGCTTTTCTGACCTGCGCTTTTTCGCCCTGCTCATGAAGGAGGGCAGCCTGGCCGCAGCCGCGCAGCAGATGGGCATCACCCCGCCCGCGGTCAGCCGGCGCCTGGCGCAGCTGGAGCACCGGCTGGGCGTGCGCCTGCTGCACCGCACGACCCGGCGCATCAGCCTCACGCCCGAGGGAGAGACCTATCTGCTGGACGGAGCCCGCATCCTCGGCGACCTGGAGGCGCTGGAACGCACGGTGGCCGGTGCACGCAGCTTGCCCCGAGGGCTGATCAAGCTGGCCTCCACGCTGGGCTTTGGCCGCGTGCACATCGCGCCCGCGCTGTCGGCCTTTGCCCGCGCATACCCCGAGGTGGAAGTGCAGCTGCACCTGACGGACCGCCCCGTGAACCTGGTGGAGCAAGGCTTTGACGCCGCCGTGCGCTTTGGCGACCTGCCGGACTCGCGCCTCACTGCCCGGCGGCTGCTGGCCAACCGGCGCGTGCTGTGCGCATCGCCCGCCTACCTGGCCCAGGCCGGCGAGCCCGAGCAGCCGGCCGACCTGCTGGCCCACCAGTGCATCGTGATCCGCGAGAGCGACGAAACCTATGGCACCTGGCACCTGCACCAGGGCGAGCGGCAGGAGACCGTGAAGGTGCGCGGCATGCTCAGCACCAACGACGGCGCGGCCGCCACCACCTGGGCGCTGGAAGGCCACGGAGTGCTGATGCGCTCCGAATGGGACGTGGCGGCCCACCTGGTTGCGGGCCGCCTGGTGCGCGTGCTGCCGGCTTGGTCGCTGCCCGCCGCCGATGTGACGCTGGTCTACCCCACGCGCAGCGACCTGTCGGCCAAGACGCGGGCGCTGGCTGACTTTCTGCGGGACTGGTTCGCCGCACTGCCGCGCACATGACCGACGGCAGGCCCGGCTGCCTTTGCCGATCATCGCGTGGACAAGTCACGGTGCCAGCCCGAGCTGCAAGGAGCCGACGATACCTTCGCTGTATGCCCTGGCACCGTGCAAGCCCATGCACAAGCGCCTCGCACATCAAGGGAATTTCAGAATGGCAACTACGGCGTCTCCACCAATGTCATGGTGGCGAACGGCAGGTGGTGCATCAGCTCGCGCAGCACCAGCAGCGTGCCGGCAAAGACGGGGTCTTCCGGCAGACCCTCGTGCGCCGCGGGGCGACCCTCGGCCACAGCGGCGAGCCGATTGAACAGGCGCTCCATGGCCTCCAGCGTCAGCACGCGTTGAGCCCCGCGCGGCACGCCCGCCAAGGTGGCCAGCTCATGCAGGGCTGCATCTGCAGACCATGGGGCCCACCCCTGCCCGCCGGGCAACAAGCCTTGTAGCTGCCGATGGGCCACGTAGACCTCATCCTCCACGACCGCAATGGCGTTTTCCAGCTCCAGGGGGGTGGGCACGGCATGGCGGAAGAACTGGCGTGCTGTGCGCGCGCCGCCCAAGGGCAGGCTCAGCTTCACGGAAGGTTCGGGCGCATCGGCACCCGCCGCCCAGAGCACCTGTTGCGCCCCCAGATGCAAGCCGCTGCTCCATGCGCCGGGCGCTGCCTGGCGCCGCGCCTGCAGGTAGCTGCGCGTTGCCGGGTCATCCCCGGGCAGGTCTTGTCGCGACGCCTGCACCGAGGCCGAGGCCGGTGCAGAAGGGGGTGGAGAGCTGGAATGGTTCACGGGACTCCTTGACGGCTGAACAGCCAAACGCGCCAGGGTGCAGAGGCACCCCGCAATTGCCCTGCTGCACTCTAACCCCGCAAGGTTCAGACAGCACGCGTGACCGCTCAAAGGGTACAGAGGGACGTGCCTGCCGGGCGAGGTTCACCGCGCCGCCGACACCACGCGCCAGCGCCTTCCTACACCGGGCATCAGGCGCCGTACCTACAGTCGGTTGCCAGGCAAGCGCTACAGCCAGCGCACCTCCCCACAACAACAGCCCTCAGGAGAAACCGCCATGCCAGCCATCTGCATCACGCCCCGCCGTTCCCCCTGGCCCTGGATCGTGGGTGCAGCCGCGTTGATGGGGGTGATGATGTTGTCAGCCTGCTCCACACCGCGCACACCCGAAGGCGTGCAGCCCGTCACGGGCTTTGACGTGAACCGTTATACAGGGCAATGGCATGAGGTGGCCCGCATCGAAAACTCGTTTGAACGCGGCCTGACGCAGGCCACCGCCACCTACAGCCGCAATGCAGACAACACCATCAAGGTGGTGAACCGGGGCTATGACCCGGTGCGCAAGCAGTGGAAGGAAGCAGAGGGCCGTGCAGAGTTTGTGGACAGCCCCGACCGTGCCGCGCTCAAAGTGTCGTTCTTCGGGCCGTTTTACGGCGGCTACAACGTGGTGGCGCTGGATGAGAACTACCAGTGGGCCCTGGTGGTGGGCTCCAGCACCGAGTATGTGTGGGTGCTGTCCCGCGCCCCCACCCTGCCCTGGCATGTGCGCGAGCACCTGATGGAGCGGGCGCAGGCCCTGGGCGTGGATGTGCGCAAGCTCGTTTGGGCCCAGCCCGGCGTGGAGCAACATGCGCGGCGCCCAGCGGTCAGAACCTGATCACCGTACGCAGCATAAGGGGCATGGCCCCAAGCATGGTTCACCCACCAAACTGCGCCACGGGACGCGGACGCAAAACATTCAAAGTTGATAGCAGGCCGCGCATATTCCACTAGCGCCTGCAGCCCAAAAACCCTAAAAACTATCCGCCAGGTACTGTGGCGGCGGCCACCAGACGTTGGGTGTAGGGATGCTGGGGTGCATCCAGCACTTCTGTCACGCTGCCGCTTTCGAGCACCGCGCCGTCCTTCATCACCAGTACATCGTGCGCCATGGCGCGGATCACGTCCACGTCGTGGGTGATGAGCAGGTAGCTCAGGCCCTTTTCTTTTTGCAGGCGCTGCAGCAGGCCCAGCACCTGCTGCTGGATAGTCACATCGAGCGCGCTGGTGGGCTCGTCGAGCACCAGCACCTGCGGCTGCACGATGAGGGCGCGCGCCACGGCCAGGCGCTGGCGCTGGCCGCCCGAAAATTCATGCGGGTAGCGCTCCAGCAGGCGCGGGTACTGGGCCTCGGCCAGGCCTACTTCGGCCAACACCGCCTCCACACGCGCGCGGCGTTCGGCCACGCTGAGTGCGGGCTCATGCACCTTCAGGCCCTCGCCCACGATTTCTTCGACCGTGAGGCGGGGGGACAGGGACGAGAACGGGTCCTGAAACACCACCTGCACCCGGCGGCGCAATTGCTGGTTGGTGGGTGTGTTGCGCATGGCGGGCTGCTGCCACGCCTGCCCACCCACCTGCAGTTGTCCCGTCGAGGGCAACAGCCCCAGGATGGCCTGGGCCAGCGTGGACTTGCCCGAGCCGGATTCGCCCACCACGCCCAGCGTCTGACCGGGCAGCAATTGCAAGGTGGCACCCTGCACCGCCACAAACTCGCCTTTTTTGAACCAGCCCTTGATGCCCGGCAGCGGCGTGGGGTAGACCACGCGCAGGTCTTGCGCCCGCACCACGGGCGCGGTGCCTGCGGGCGGGTCGGCCTCGATCACATCGCGGCGTGGCTGGCTGGCGATCAGACGGCGGGTGTAGGCATGCTGGGGCGCGCTGAAGACCTCGGCCACAGGCCCCTGCTCCACCAGCACACCCTGCTCCATCACCGCCACGCGGTCGGCAAAGCGGCGCACCAGGTTCAGGTCGTGCGTGATCAGCAGCACCGCCATGCCGGTCTGGCGCTGCAGGTCGCTCAGCAGGTCCAGGATCTGGCCGCGCAAGGTGACGTCGAGCGCGGTGGTGGGCTCGTCGGCCAGCAGCAGCTTGGGACTGCTGGCCAGGGCCATGGCGATCATGGCGCGCTGGCGCTGGCCGCCGCTGAGCTGGTGCGGAAAGCTGTTGGCGCGACGCGCAGGCTCGGGGATACCGGTTTGCGCCAGCAGATCGATGGCGGCCTGCGCGCACTGGGCACCGGTGAGGCCCTTCTTGAGCAGCAGGATCTCGGCGATCTGCTGGCCAATTGTCATCAGCGGGTTGAGCGCGGTCATGGGCTCCTGGAACACCATGGCGATGTCGCCCCCGCGCACGCCGCGCATCTCGCGCTCAGTCATCGCCAACAGGTCGCCCCGACCCTGCAGCAGGGCCCGGCCGGTGATGGCGGCATTGCCCGCCAACCGCAGCAGGCTCAGCGCGGTGATGGTCTTGCCCGACCCGGACTCGCCCACCAGCGCGAGCTTTTCGCCCGCGGCCAACGTGAAGTTGACGCCACGCACCACCTCTTTGGCGCCAAAACGCACGTGCAGGTCGTGGACTTCGAGCAGCGCGGGTTTCATGGCCGATGCAGTCATGGTCACAAGTCTGCCTTTCTCGGGTCCAGCGCATCGCGCAGCGCATCCCCCATGAAGGTCAGCAGCAACAGGGTGACCACCAGCACGCCAAAAGTGGACAGCGAGATCCACCACGCATCAATGCTGTTCTTGCCCTGGCTCAGCAGCTCGCCCAGCGAGGGCGTTCCCGGCGGTACCCCCAGGCCCAGAAAATCTAGCGATGTCAGCGCCAGGATGGCCCCGCTCATGCGGAACGGCAGGAACGTCACCACCGGCGTAAGGCTGTTGGGCAGGATGTGGCGCCAGATGATCTGGCTGTTGCTCACCCCCAGCGCACGGGCAGCCTTCACGTAATCGAGCTGGCGGTTGCGCAGGAACTCGGCGCGCACATAGTCCGACAGGCCCATCCAGCCAAACAGACTCAGCAAGATGAGCAGCAGCGCAATGCTGGGCGCAAACACCGCGCTGAAGATGATGAGCAGGTACAGCTCGGGCATGGAGCCCCAGATCTCAATGAAGCGCTGGAACGCCAGGTCGGTCTTGCCGCCAAAGAAGCCCTGGATGGCCCCTGTGATCACGCCCAGCAACACACCCGTGGTGGTGAGCGCCAGGCCAAACAGCACGCTCACCCGAAAGCCGTACAGCAGCTGTGCCAGCAGATCGCGCCCCCGATCGTCCGTACCCAGCCAGTTGTCGCCCGTGGGGGCCGAGGGGTTGGGAGCCTTGGCAAAGTAGTTGAGCGTGTTGGGGCCGTAGCGGTTGAGGGTGTAAAGCGCCCAGTTGCTGCCCGTGCTCAGCCGCTGCTGGATGAAGGGGTCCAGGTAGTCGGTGGGGGTCTCGAAGTCGCCCCCGAAAGTCTTCTCGGGGTAGTCCTTGAACAGGGGGAAGTAGGTCTGCCCCTCGTAGCGCACGATGAGTGGCTTGTCATTGCTGACCAGCTCGGCGCACAGGCTCACCAGCACCAGGGCGCTGAAGATCAGCAGGCTCCAGTACCCCAGGCGGTTGCGCTTGAAGCGCAGCCAGGCACGGCGGGACGGGGAGAGTGAAATCGGGGTAGCAGCAGGACTCATCGGGGCCATCGGTGCGTTCGGGCTAGTCAAACTTCACGCGCGGGTCCACCCACACATAACAAAGGTCGCTGATGAGCTTGGTGACCAGCCCGATCAGCGTGAACAAATACAGCGTGCCCAGCACCACGGGGTAGTCGCGGCGGATCACGCTCTCGTAGCTGAGCAGGCCCAGGCCGTCGAGCGAGAACAGGGTCTCGATGAGCAGCGAGCCCGCAAAGAACGCGCCGATGAAGGCGGCGGGAAACCCCGTGATGATGGGGATGAGCGCATTGCGGAACACATGCTTCCACAGCACCTGCCGCTCGCTCAGTCCCTTGGCACGGGCCGTGAGCACGTACTGCTTGCGGATCTCTTCGAGGAAGGCGTTCTTGGTCAGCATCGCGGTGACGGCAAAACTGCCCAGCACCATGGCCGTGACGGGCAGCGTGATGTGCCACAGATAGTCCACGATGCGCGCGCCCCAGCCCAGTTCGTCCCAGTTGGCCGACGTGAGCCCCCGCAGCGGAAACCACTGCAGCTGCCCGCCAAAGATCACCAAGAGCGCCACGCCCAGCACAAAGCCCGGGATGGCATAACCCAGCAGGATGAGCAGCGTGGTCACCAGGTCAAACCGCGACCCGGCCCGCACCGCCTTGGCCACACCCAGCGGCACGGCGACGAGGTAGCTGATGAAGAAGGTCCAGAGGCCCAGGCTGATGGAAACCGGAAGCTTCTCTGCCACCAGTTGCCACACGTCCTTGTTCTGAAAAAAGCTCTTGCCCAGATCAAAACGCGCGAACTGGCCCAGCATCTGGATGAAGCGTTCATGCGCTGGTTTGTCAAAGCCGTACAGGGCCTTGATCTGCTCCAGCCGCTTGGGGTCCACGCCCTGAGCGCCCCGGTAGCTCAGGCCACCGCCTTCGGCACCGCCGCCGCCCACGCCGGCTTTGGCCTCGGCCATGTACTGCTCCACGGGGCCGCCCGGCACGAACTGAATCACCACAAAGGTCAGCAGCAACACGCCCAGCAGGGTGGGCAGCATCAGCAACACGCGTTTGAGGATGTAGGCAAACATGGGTGGGCTGGCGGGTGGTTATTTCTTGTCGGGCGCGGTCTGCGGTGGAATGCGTGCCCACCAGGTGTCGATGACCCAGCTTTCACCGCTGGAGTACGGTGGCACCGTGACGGGCTTGGCCAGGCGCCAGGCGTTGTACGCCATGCGATGTGTACCGGCCGTCCACTGCGGAATCAGGTAGTGGCTGTGCGCAATGATGCGCTCCAGCGCATGGCAGGCAGGCAGCAGTTGCGCCTCGGTTTTGGCAGAGGTCATGGCCTTGATCATCGCGTCCACCGCCGGGTTCTTGACACCCGCGAAGTTGCCGGAGTCTTCCGTGTCGGCGGCCTGGCTGCCGAACATATCGGCAAACTCCTGGCCGGGGTTGTTGGTGCCTTGGAAGGCAATCGTGGTGATGTCAAAGTCGAACTTCTGCAGGCGCTGCTGGTACAGCGCAAAGTCCACCGAGCGGAAGCGCAGCGTGACGCCGATCTTTTCCAGGTTGCGGATCCAGGGAGTGATGGTGCGCACGCCACCTTCGTTGCTGTCCATGTACTCCAGCACCATGGCCTCGCCCTTCGCATTGCGCAGAGCGCCATCGCGCACCTCCCAGCCCGCCTCTTTGAGCAGTGCCTGCGCGCGCCGCAGGTTGGCCCGCAGTGACGAATCGCCGTCGGTGCGCGGGGGCACGGTCATGGGACCGAAGGCGGCCGCAGGAATGTCTTTGCGGTAGGGCTCCATCAGCGCAAGCTCTTCGGGCGACGGGCTGCCTTTGGTTTCGCAGGCCGTGTTGCCAAACAGGCCGCTCACGCGCTGGTAGGCGCCGTAGAACATCTGGCGGTTCATCCACTCGTAGTCCATCGCCAGGCCCAGGGCCTCCCGCACCCGCGCGTCCTGCAGCAGCGGGCGGCGGGTGTTGAGCACGTAGCTCTGAAAGCCCGACGGCAGCTTGTGCTTGAACTCGCCCTTGACCAGCTCGCCGGTGTCGAACTTCTTGCCCGTCACGCGACGGGCCCAGTCGCCCGCGCTGAAGAACCGCATCAGGTCGAACTCGCCCGCTTTCAGCGCCTCCAGCCGCGCGGTGTTGTCCTTGTAGATCTTGACCAGGATGCGGTCGAAGTTGGCCGTGCCCTTGCGCACGTTGAGGTCGCGCGCCCAGTACTGGGGGTCGCGCACGTAGGTGATGTCCTTGCCGAAGCGCACGGGCCCGATCTTGTAGGGGCCGCTGCCGATGGGGATGTCCATCACCACCTGGTCAAAGGGCTTGGCCTTGCCGTTTTCCACGCCCCAGTCGCGGCTGAACACCGGCAAGCCACCCACGGTGATGGGAAGCTCGCGGTTGGGTTGCTTGAAGCGGTAGCGCACGGTGCGGTCGTTGATCACATCCACGCCCGCCACTTCGATCAGCAAGGTCTTGTAAGAGGGTGAGGTGAAGGGGCCCACCAGCGTTTCGTAGCTGTGCTTCACGTCCTGGGCCAGCACCGGTTTACCGTTGTGAAAGCGCGCCTCGGGCCGCAACCGGAAGGTGGCCGACAGTCCATCGGGGGCGACTTCCACATCCTCGGCCAACAGGCCATAGCCGGTCGCGGTCTCGTCCATGGAGCCCACCAGCAGCGAGTCGAACATCAGCGACGACAGGTAGGCCGGTGCGTTGCCCTTGATGGTGAACGGGTTGTACTTGTCAAAGGTGGACGTGCGCAGGTTGCTCACCAGCCGCAACTCACCGCCCTTGGGGGCCTCGGGATTCACATAGTCGAAATGCGCAAAGCCCGCCGGATAGCGCGGCGCGCCCCACAAGGCATACGCATGCGCTGCCCACGCTGGAACAGCACTCCCCATCAGCAACAAAGCCAGCCAAAACCGCATGCGACAATTCTGCACTACGTTCGCAGGGGCTTGCAGCCAAAGCCGCATATCCACATGCACCGGGCGCCAAGCCTGCATTCCGCTATTCCACAAGGAGATTTCACATGGGTTTTCTGACCGGCAAGAAGCTGCTCATCACGGGCGTGCTGTCCAACCGCTCCATTGCCTACGGCATTGCCAAGGCATGCCACGAACAAGGCGCCGAGCTGGCGTTCAGCTACGTGGGCGAGCGCTTCAAGGACCGCATCACCGACTTTGCGGCAGAGTTCAACTCCCAGCTGGTGTTTGACTGCGACGTGGCCAGCGACGAGCAGATCGCGCGCATGTTTGCGGACCTGTCGCAGACCTGGCCGAAGTTTGACGGCTTTGTGCACAGCATCGGCTTTGCACCGCGCGAGGCCATTGCGGGCAACTTTCTGGACGGCCTGAGCCGCGAAGGCTTCCGCATTGCGCACGACATCAGCGCCTACAGCTTCCCGGCCATGGCCAAGGCGGCCCTGCCCTACCTGAACGACAAGTCGTCGCTGCTGACCCTGAGCTACCTGGGCGCGCTGCGCTCCATCCCCAACTACAACACCATGGGTCTGGCCAAGGCCAGCCTGGAGGCCAGCGTGCGCTACCTGGCAGAGGCCGTGGGCCGCACCGAAGACGGCCGCAGCATCCGTGCCAACGGCATCAGCGCGGGCCCTATCAAGACCCTGGCCGCCAGCGGCATCAAGGACTTTGGCAAGCTGCTCAGCCGCGTGGCCGACGCCTCGCCCCTGCGCCGCAACGTGACGATTGAAGACGTGGGCAATGTGGCAGCCTTCCTGCTGTCGGACCTGGCATCGGGCATGACGGCCGAGATCACCTATGTAGACGGCGGCTTCAGCCAGACCGCAGGCCTGAGCGCCGACCAGGTGTAATCCACGCAGCGGGCTAACAGCCTTTTTTGCACGAAACAGGCTTCTAGCGCTAGTAAAACATGCGCTAGAAGCTATTTTTTTGATAGCACCCTACAAAATGCTCCGCAGACATTGCCTGGCCTGGCTGGGCCTTGCACCCTTGGCCGCACTGACCACCCCCCAGGCCTGGGCCGCCGAAGCACCCGCCCTGTTGCTGGCCAATGTGTACCGCCCCGGCATGCGCCTTGCGGACTACTGGGTGAGCGAAAAATACGACGGCGTGCGTGGCTACTGGGACGGCCATACGCTGCGCACGCGGGGTGGTGAAACCGTGGCGGTCCCATCTTGGTTCACCGCCGGCTGGCCCGACACGCCCATGGACGGCGAGCTGTGGGCAGGACGCGGCCGGTTCAGCCACGCCCAGTCCACCGTGCGCCAGCAGCAGCCGGACGATGCCGCCTGGCGCGAGATGCGCTTCATGGTGTTTGACCTGCCCGCGCACGGCGGCACGTTTGACCAGCGCCTGCCCGCGCTGAACCAGCTCGTAGAGTCGCTGGACCAGCCATGGGTGCAGGCGGTGCTCCAGCAGCGTGTGGCGAGTGACGCCGCACTGCAAAAGCTGCTGCTGCGCACCGTGCGCGCGGGTGGCGAGGGGCTGATGCTGCACCGGGGCGCATCGATGTACCGCGCAGGGCGCAGTGACGACCTCATCAAGGTCAAGACCCACGAAGACACCGAGGCCAAAGTGGTCGCCCATCTGCCCGGCCAGGGCCGCCACGCCGGGCGGCTGGGCGCCCTGGTGGTGGAGATGCCTTCGGGCCAGCGGTTTCGGCTGGGCGCAGGGTTGACCGACGCGGAGCGCGACCACCCGCCGCCCGTGGGCAGCTGGGTGACCTACCGCTTCAGAGGCACCCACGACAGCGGCGTGCCACGCTTCGCGAGTTTTGTGCGGGTGCGAGACGACATGCCGCCCACCCGCTGACGGGGCCACCGCAAACCCGAGCTGATTTCGACGAGATGGCGATACGCGAGCTTAGCGCGGCAGCGCATGCCGCCTCGCCCCCATCCGTTGCGCAATCAGTTGGGCAACAACACCTTGTCCACCACGTGGATCACACCGTTGGACTGGTACACGTCGGCAATCGTCACCGTCGCCGTACCGCCCTTTTCGTCCGTCACCATGACGGCATTGCCGCTGGCCTTGGCGGTGAGTGTTCCGCCCGCCACCGTCTTGAGGCTGGCCATGCCTTTGCCATCGGCAATCATCTTCGATAGCGCTGCAGCGTCGTACTTGCCTGCAACCACGTGGTAGGTGAGCACCTTGGTCAATGTGGGCTTGCTCTCGGGCTTGAGCAGCGTGTCCACCGTGCCGGCGGGCAGCGCGGCAAATGCCGCATTGGTGGGCGCAAACACCGTGAACGGGCCAGGGCCCTTGAGCGTCTCCACCAGGCCAGCCGCCTTGACCGCAGCCACCAGGGTGGTGTGGTCCTTGGAGTTCACGGCGTTGTCGATGATGTCCTTGCTGGCCAGCATGGGCGCGCCGCCCACCATGACCTGCGCCATGGCAGGCACAGCGGCAGCTGCCATGGCAGCCGTCAGAGCGATTGTGGCAAGGCGGGCGTTGAATCGAAGGGTCATGAAGATCTCCTGAGTGGTTTGTGAAGACAGTCACCGCATGAGAATCACGCGGCTGATAGTCAATACGACCTCAACACCACAACGGATTCAAGCGCATAAAAAAATCGCTCCACCAGCCAAGCCGGGGGAGCGATTTTTGAGGGGCTGGCGCACCCAAGCACCAGCGCGAAGACGAGCGCTTACACGTTGCGTCCGTACGGGCCGTCGTCGCCCGCCTGCACCAGGTTCTTGGCAGTTGCCAGAGGCTTGGGGTTCTTGCCGGGCTTGCCTTGTTCTGCCACGCAGTCGGCGTAATAGCGCACCTGGCCGTTCTCGTCTTCCACTTCCACCAGACCGTGGATGTCGGTCTCAAAGCCGGGGCACAGCTTGGCGAATTCCCGCGCAAACTTGAGGTAATCCACGATCTTCTTGTTGAACACTTCGCCCGGAATCAGCAGCGGAATGCCCGGCGGGTACGGCGTGACCAGGCCCACAGTGATGCGGCCTTCCAGGTGGTCGATCTCCACGCGCTCGGTCGTGCGGTGTGCGATGTGCGCGTAGGCATCCGAGGGCTTCATGGCGGGCGTGAGGTCCGACAGGTACATCTCGGTGGTCAGGCGTGCAATGTCGTACTTGGCGTACATCTCATGTACGTGCTGGCACAGGTCCTTGAGGCCCATGCGCTCGTAGCGCTTGTGCTGCTGGCAGAACTCGGGAAGGATGCGCCACATGGGCTGGTTCTTCTCGTAGTCGTCCTTGAACTGCTGCAGCGCCGTCAGCAGCGTGTTCCAGCGGCCCTTGGTGATGCCGATGGTGAACATGATGAAGAAGCTGTACAGGCCCGTCTTCTCCACCACCACGCCGTGCTCGGCGAGGTACTTGGTCACGATGGACGCAGGGATACCGGTCTTGTCGAACTTGCCGTCCAGACTCAGGCCAGGCGTGACGATGGTGGACTTGATCGGGTCCAGCATGTTGAAGCCGTCGGCGAGCTGGCCGAATCCGTGCCACTTGCTGCCCTTCTTGCTCTTGCTGTCGCTGCGGATGATCCAGTCTTCTGCACGGCCGATGCCCTCGTCGGTGAGCTTTTCAGGACCCCAGACCTTGAACCACCAGTCGTTCTTGCCGAACTCCTCCTCCACCTGGCGCATGGCGCGGCGGAAGTCCAGCGCCTCCAGGATGCTTTCTTCTACCAGCGCGGTGCCACCGGGCGGCTCCATCATGGCGGCGGCCACATCGCAGCTGGCGATGATGCTGTACTGAGGGCTGGTGCTGGTGTGCATCAGGTACGCCTCGTTGAACAGGTGGCGGTCGAGCTTGGTGGTCTGCGAGTCCTGCACCAGCACATGCGATGCCTGGCTGATGCCGGCCAGCAGCTTGTGGATGGACTGCGTGGCGTACGTCACCGAATGCTTGGGCCGCGTGCGCTTCTTGCCCATGGCGTGGTAGCTGCCATAGAACGGGTGGAACGCCGCGTGCGGCAGCCAGGCCTCGTCGAAGTGCAGGTTGTCCACATAGCCGTCGAGCATGCCCTTGATGGTCTCGGTGTTGTACAGAACACCGTCATAGGTCGATTGCGTGAGGGTCAGCACGCGTGGCTTGACCTTCTTGGCGTCCACGCCCTTGAGCAAGGGGTTGGCCTTGATCTTGGCCTCAATGGCCTTGGGCTCGAACTCGCTTTGGGGGATGGGCCCGATGATGCCGAAATGGTTGCGCGTGGGCTTCATGAACACCGGGATGGCGCCGGTCATGATGATGCTGTGCAGGATGGACTTGTGGCAGTTGCGGTCCACCACCACCACATCGCCGGGGGCCACGGTGTGGTGCCACACCATCTTGTTGGACGTGGACGTGCCGTTGGTCACGAAGAAGCAGTGGTCGGCATTGAAGATGCGCGCGGCATTGCGCTCCGATTCCCCAATCGCGCCGTTGTGGTCCAGCAGCTGGCCCAGTTCTTCCACCGCGTTGCACACGTCGGCGCGCAGCATGTTTTCGCCATAGAACTGGTGGTACATCTGACCCACAGGGCTTTTCAAGAAAGCTACGCCGCCCGAGTGGCCGGGGCAGTGCCAGCTGTACGAGCCGTCCTCGGCGTAGTCCAGCAGCGCCTTGAAGAACGGCGGCTGCACGCTTTCGAGGTAGCTCTTGGCTTCGCGAATGATGTGGCGCGCCACAAATTCGGGGGTGTCCTCGAACATGTGAATGAAGCCATGCAGCTCGCGCAGGATGTCATTGGGCAGGTGGCGGCTGGTCTTGGTCTCACCATGCACGTAAATAGGCACATCGGCGTTCTTGCGGCGCACTTCCCCAATGAAGTTGCGCAGGCTCAGCACGATGGGGTCCAGCCCCTCGCCCACCGTGAACTCTTCATCGTCGATGGACAGAATGAAAGCGCTGGCCCGGCTTTGCTGCTGGGCAAACTGCGACAGATCGCCATAGCTGGTGACACCAACTACTTCGAAGCCCTCGGCCTCGATGGCCTGCGCGAGCGCACGAATGCCAAGCCCCGAAGTGTTCTCGGAACGGTAGTCTTCATCGATGATGATGATAGGAAAGCGAAACTTCATGCGCAGCCTCCAGGGAGCCGTGGCCTGCCCGGCCAAAAAACGAAATAGGCGCGAAGTGTAAGGAATAACGTTGACGTGCCTTTGAACTGCCATTCTTTTGACCCAGAATGTGGTGCAACAAACACAACCACACGAGGAGGTTCGACATGGAGGCATCCACCATCTGGTGGCTGGCAGCGGGGGCCGTGGTCGTGGCAGAGCTGCTGACCGGCACGTTCTATTTGCTGATGGTGGCCCTGGGGCTGGTCGCCGCCGCCCTGGCCGCCCATCTGGGCCTGGCATCCGCGCTGCAGATAGTGTCGGCCGCTATTGTGGGCGGCGGGGCTGTCGTGGCCTGCTACCTGGTGCGCAAAAAGCGACCTGGCGCCCCGTCGGCACGCGCGGACCGCAGTGTGAACATGGATGTGGGTGAAACCATCCTCATCGAGAGCTGGAGCCCCGACGGCACCACCACCGTGAAGTACCGGGGCGCCCAATGGACGGCCATCCACCGCCCCGGGGTCACACCCTCGACCGGCATGCACCGGGTCGCCGAACTGGTGGGCAACCGCCTGCTGGTGGACCCGCTGTAAGCACCGCAGATCCTTCACCGAACCCCCAAGAAAGGCTTCTCATGGAAATTGCCATCGTCCTCCTGATCATTGCCGTGATCTTCATCGCCCGCTCGGTCAAGGTCGTGCCCCAACAAAACGCCTGGGTCAAGGAACGCCTGGGCAAATACGCGGGCACACTGACCCCGGGCCTGAACTTTCTGATCCCCTTCGTGGACAAGGTCGCCTACAAGCACAGCCTGAAGGAAATCCCGCTCGATGTGCCCAGCCAGGTCTGCATCACGCGCGACAACACGCAGCTGCAGGTGGACGGCATCCTGTACTTTCAGGTCACCGACCCGATGCGCGCCAGCTACGGGTCGAGCAACTACATCATGGCTGTGACCCAGCTGGCGCAGACCTCGCTGCGCTCGGTCATCGGCAAGCTGGAGCTGGACAAAACCTTTGAGGAGCGCGACATCATCAACGCGCAGGTGGTGCAGGCCATCGACGAAGCTGCCCTGAACTGGGGCGTGAAGGTGCTGCGCTACGAGATCAAGGACCTCACCCCACCCAAGGAAATCCTGCACGCCATGCAGGCCCAGATCACAGCGGAGCGTGAAAAGCGCGCACTGATCGCCGCATCTGAAGGCCGCCGCCAGGAGCAGATCAACATCGCCACGGGCGAGCGTGAGGCCTTCATTGCCCGCTCCGAGGGCGAAAAACAGGCGGTCATCAACAAGGCCCAGGGCGAGGCCGAATCCATCAAGGCCGTGGCCGAAGCCAACGCCCAGGCCATCGAACGCGTGGCAGCCGCCATCCGCCAGCCCGGCGGCGAACAGGCCGTGCAACTCAAGGTGGCCGAAAGAGCCGTGGATGCCTACAGCCAGGTCGCGTCGGAAGCCACCACCACCCTCATCGTACCCAGCAACATGACCGAGGTGTCAGCGCTGATCGGCTCGGCCATGAAGATGGTGCAGACATCCCAAAAGGCAGGCTGACGGCGCATCGGTCAGCGGAAATTTTCAGGCGATACCGACCTCTGACCGGAATGCCCTCAATCCTGTGGCTATAATCGAGGGCTTCGGAGAGGTGGATGAGCGGTTTAAGTCGCACGCCTGGAAAGCGTGTGTGGGCTAATCCCCACCGCGGGTTCGAATCCCGCCCTCTCCGCCAGTAAGCAAGCAAACAAGCGCCTCTCGGGGCGCTTTTTTGTTTTGTATGCCATTTGGTAGACCTTTTTGTCTTGGATGCTACAGGCACCTTTCGGCCATCCTTGGCATTCCAAATGCCGCGATCCATCAAATTTCTACGAGGTGCTTGGCCCGGTCCGTGGGACCTTCAGCCCCTCACCGCACGGCGAACACGATGGACTGCCTAAAATTTTGATTTGCGCATCCGAGTCAATCCGCGCTACACTGGAGCACACGAGACGTCTTAAGTCCGTGTCGTCAGCATCTCAGGCGTGACCTAGTTCCGCCAACATCTACAAACCCGCTTCGGCGGCGTACCTCAAAGCCTTCAGGCTTCTTCAGGCGGCGTACTCCCACCTGATCAACGTAAGAAATTCCCTTGGCATCGCTCTGCACGATGTCACTGCGCACAACGCTGGTAGGTCTAAAGCCCCTCGTTTACGCACTGTAATGCGCCACACATTGCGTGAGGGTTTTTTTCGCTGAAACAAATGGGAGATTGCCAAATGCAGTCCAAGAAGGAAATTATCCGCCGACCACATTTGAGGATGGTCACAGGTCTCGGGAATGCAACGCTGTCAGATTTGCAGAACCCGCGATCACGCCGCTTCGATCCGACATTCCCCAAAAAAGTGCAGCTTTCTAGCAGAGCTGTCGGACATTTTTTGCACGAAATTGAAGCTTGGCTGGAGAGCCGTCAAGCCGGTCCACAACCAACCGGGAGGGCTGAACAATGAACGTCCCAGCACAACCATGGCCGAATGTTCTGCCGCCAGAACTTGAGCAACTTGTCGATGAGATCGCAAGAATCACACAGGCTCCGCGTGAGCTGATCATCAGCATATTGATATGCGCATTGGCCGCCACTGTTCAGCGCAGATGTCGGGTTCAACGCAAGTCAGGACTGGATGGACCTGTGGGCGTGTACCTGATTGCCATCTGTGACTCAGGTGAGCGAAAAAGCGCGGTACAGAAGCTGCTTTTCAAAGCTCTCACGGAGATCCAGCGCCTCTGGAGTGAAGAGGCCACGCACAGCGTCGCGGCACACAGGGTTGAGCATGCGCTCTGGCGCGAAAAGGTGGACGCGCTGCGTGACGCCATGAAGCGGGCTGTTCGTAAAGAGGAGTCGATCGATGAGATCGAAAAGCAGCTTCGGGTGGCCCTCGAAGCTGAGCCTCAGCCTAGTTTGGCGCTCAAACTGATCTACTCGGACACCACTATCGAAGCACTGCTGGAAGGGCTGCATGAGCGAGGAAACAGTGCAGTAATGGTGCACGACGAGTTTGCTCAGTTTTGCGACGGCCCTATGTCAAGGCAATTGGGGGCCTTGAATGCACTGTGGAGCGGCTCAGATTGGTCGGTAGATCGCAAGACGAGCGGGAGCTTTGTGCTACACGACTCCAGCCTGACCTGCCTACTGCAAGCGCAGCCTGTTGTGTTTCAGAGATTTCTAGCCAAACAGGGCGAGCAAGCTCTCGGCAACGGTTTCTTTGCGCGTGTGCTGGTGTGCTGGCCATACTCAACTCAGGGCCAAAGATTCGAGAGTGGATCCCAGGGCGATTACACCAAACTCAATTGGTTCTATGACCGATGCAAAACACTGCTGGAGAGAAGTGAGTCGCGGTTGTTGAGGTTTTCACCACAGGCCCAAGCCAACTGGAATGGGATTGCGAACTCCTATGAAGCCAGCATGCAACCTGGCGGTGTGTACTTTGCAGCAAGAGATTTTGCATCCAAAGCTGCGGAAAACATCGCAAGGATCGCGGCCATCTTTCACGCGTTTCTCATCGAGGATAGCGACGAGATTTGTAGTGAAACTTTACAATGCGCCATCAACTTAATCAGCTTCTATGGCGAGCAGTATGTAAACATCTTCGGAAAATACAATCCCGTTACAGAGCAGCAGCGAGATCTGACCGATCTTGAAGATTGGATACAAACAACTCAAAATAACAAACAATGGAGTTGCATACCGAAAGCTTATATCTTGCAATATGGACCAAATCGCTTTCGCGACAAGGCAAAGCTGGACTTACTACTTGATATTTTAGCCTCATCCCTTCGAATCACAATCTTGAAGATGAACAAGAAGACCGTAGTCTATGCAAATACAACCATTGCGGTACCACAATACTACGATTCAAACCGGTACTAAAGCGATTTTTTAGAAATTGAAGAGGTAGCCTCAGAGCATCTGGGGTTGCCTTTTCTTCTTGGAAAAAAGACTTCCAACCACATTGAAAGCACTCTCCGCTCCAACGGTTTGTAGTTAAGGAACAGACCGTTGCCCCAGTTTGCTCTTTTCAATAGAGCCGATTCATGATCTCCAGTCTCCCCGTACGCTTGTAGACCAGACCGGAGACATCGCAAAACTACGCTCTTCAACTTCGCTATCACCGCTAATTTCCGCTGAAACTAGCGAAAAAAGCAACTTCCAGGCGTTCCCTACAGGACTCAGTCGCCTTGTGACCTTGGAGCCCACGCGAATGCCAAACGCTCTTGGAGCGCATCGAAGCGCTCAAACTCAGACGGCTAGTTCCGTGGTCGCCCAGCACTGCTCTTGTGGCGAGGGAGAACGGCTTTAGTAACCGCCCGATCTCGACTCGATTGCTTGATACTGTCAATGCTTTGCTCTTCTTTGAGCATGTATGAAATAACTCTGTCAATTAGGATTTTTCGCTTAGCAATGTCGGAATGGTCAATCATTCCAATTCCGCATTGTTTATAGCGATCCTTGTCATAGTTGCAATTGTGAAAAACACCATTTCCAGCAGTTATTTTTTCCCTCCAGTAACGGCCAATTTGATCACCATAATGTTCATCTTTGCGCACTTTTTGACCATCATAAAAAAACAGAGCATGAACGTGCGACCCCTTCTCTTCGGCGAACTCATATTTAATAAAGTAACCAACCATATGTTCGAACAATGAACGATTGCCTCTACGGTTATCCAGCATGTGCTTAATATCTTTTTTTATTTCCGCTAAAGGACACGTTCTAGCATACTCCTTGCTATAGCCAAGATCCACCCTGACAACCAACAACTTTGAATAAACCTTATGGAGCCCGTAGCAGTAATTTATCAAACTCCCCATGATTCTTCCATTCAATTCCGACTCACGCAGCATACCACCCCCAAATAAAACAAATCATAACCACGCACATAAAGAGACCAATCATCAATTAATTATCCCATTGTATTAATAACCTATATCAACCACTGGCGCAGCAGTGGGTAAAATCAGAACACATCGCAAATCAACACAGGCGAAAATCCGTATTTATATTTATTCACATATACGAAGTTATGCAAAAATAGAAGTTAAAAATCCAGCGCCTTTGCTCCTGATCAGGTCTGCACACTCAAGGGAACCCATCGGTGGCTGGCATACTGCACCCAGTAAGCAAATGTCAGTTTCCTGAGCGCATGAACCAACAATCCCTCTCCGCCTTCATCTGGTCGGTCGCCGACCTCCTCCGTGGAGACTACAAACAGTCCGACTACGGGAAAGTCATCCTTCCGTTCACCGTTTTGAGGCGCCTCGACTGCGTGCTGGAGCCCACCAAGGCAGCCGTCTTGTCGGAGCTGGCAGAAAAGGAGGCACAGGGCCTCAATCCCGAGCCCTTCCTGTTGCGCAAGTCAAAGCAGAGCTTCTATAACCAGAGCCCGCTGGACCTACCCAAGTTGTTGGGGGATCCCGACAACATTGCCCACAACCTGTTCACGTACGTGCAAGGCTTTTCGCCCGCTGTGCGTGATGTGTTCGAGCGCTTCGAATTTCAGGCTCAGGTTGAGCGGTTGGCCAAGGCCGGGCTGCTCTACCAGGTCACCGAGAAGTTCACCCAGATCGACCTACACCCCGAGGCCGTCAGCAACATGCAGATGGGCCTGGTGTTCGAAGAGCTGATCCGCAAGTTTGCGGAAATCAGCAACGAGACCGCCGGGGAGCACTTCACCCCGCGCGAGGTCATCCGGCTTATGGTCAACCTCATCTTCATAGAGGACGACGACATCCTGAGCAAACCCGGCGTGGTGCGCACAATCTACGACCCTACTGCTGGTACCGGCGGCATGCTCAGCGTGGCGGGCGAATACCTGGCCGAGCACAACCCGCAGGCACGCCTGACAGTGTTTGGCCAGGAGCTCAACCCTGAGTCCTACGCCATCTGCAAGGCCGACATGCTGATCAAGGGCCAGGACGTGGCCAACATCGCCTTTGGCAACACCCTCAGCGACGACGGCCACGCGCACAAGAAGTTCGACTACATGCTCTCCAACCCGCCATTTGGCGTGGAGTGGAAGAAGGTCGAAAAAGAAGTGCGCAAAGAGCACGAGCAACAGGGCTACAACGGCCGCTTCGGCCCCGGCCTGCCCCGCGTGTCTGATGGCTCCATGCTGTTTTTGCTGCACCTACTCAGCAAGATGCGTCCGGCTGCAGAAGGCGGCAGCCGCTTTGGCATCGTGCTCAACGGCTCGCCGCTTTTCACCGGTGGTGCGGGCTCGGGAGAATCCGAAATCCGCCGCTACGTGCTGGAAAACGACCTGTGCGAGGCTATCGTCGGCCTGCCCACCGACATGTTCTACAACACCGGCATCAGCACCTATGTCTGGATCATCAGCAACCGCAAGCCCGAGGCGCGCAAGGGCAAGGTGCAGCTGATTGACGCCAGCGGCATGTGGCAGAAGATGCGCAAAAGCCTGGGCTCCAAGCGCAAGGAACTGAGCGACGCCCACATCGAGCGCATCACCCGCCTGTTTGGCGGCTTTGCCGAGGCGCAGGACGACGACGGCACCCCCATCAGCCGCATCTTCGACAACGAAGCCTTTGGCTACCACAGCATCACCGTCGAACGCCCTCTGCGCGATGAAAACGGCCAGATCGTGCTGGGCCAGAAGGGCAAGCAAAAGGGCAAGCCCCAGCCCGACGCCAGCCTGCGCGACACCGAAAACGTGCCCTACACCGAAGACGTGGGCGAATACTTCAAGCGCGAGGTGCTGCCCCACGCGCCCGACGCCTGGATCGACCCCGACAAGACCAAGGTGGGCTACGAAATCCCGTTCAACCGGCACTTCTACGTCTTCAAGCCGCCGCGCCCGCTGGTCGAGATTGATGCAGAACTGAAGCAGACCACCGACCGCATCCTGGACATGATCAAGGGGCTGTCGGCATGAGCTTTCCTCGATACCCGGAGTACAAGGACAGTGGGGTGGAGTGGCTGGGGACGGTGCCAGTGCATTGGGACTTGGTTCCCTTGAAGCAGGTGATCACGCGTATCGAATCAGGAACCAGCGTGAACGCGATCGATACGCCAGCAGGTGACGGCGAGCTTGGCGTTCTCAAAACCAGTTGCGTCTATCACGGGCACTTTGACGCCGACGAAAACAAGGCTGTCATTCCTGATGAATATGACCGCGTTGCGTGTCCCGTCACGGCGGGCACACTCGTCGTGAGTCGGATGAACACTCCAGACCTTGTTGGTGCTGCGGGGGTTGTCCACGTCAGTCATGAAAATCTCTTCCTGCCGGACCGACTTTGGCAAGTCCACTTCGATGGCGCGGATCCCAACTTCGTGCATCACTGGACTCACACTCCGGCATATCGTGCGCAAGTGGAGATGGCTTGTGCGGGGACAAGCTCCAGCATGCAGAACCTCGGTCAGGATCAATTTCGCTGCTTCGTCATTCCGCGACCGTCATATAGCGAACAAACCGCCATCGCCACCTTCCTCGATCGTGAAACCTCCAAAATCGACGCGCTGGTGGCCGAGCAGGAAAAGCTGATCGCCCTGCTGCAGGAAAAGCGCCAGGCCGTCATCTCCCACGCCGTGACCAAGGGGCTGGACCCGAACGTGCCGATGAAGGACTCGGGCGTGGAGTGGTTGAGGGAGGTGCCGGAGCATTGGGAGGTTGGTGCAATAAAGCGGTTTTTTTCCAGCCTTGACGGTCGGCGGGTGCCGCTGAGTGCTGAAGAACGAAGCGTTCGGCAAGGAGACTTCCCGTACTATGGCGCTTCGGGTGTGATCGACAGCATTGACGCCTACATATTCGAGGAAGACCTCGTACTTGTTTCTGAGGACGGCGCAAATTTGCTGAGTCGTGCGACCCCGATTGCCTTCATAGCGACTGGTAGGTACTGGGTCAATAACCACGCGCACGTTCTGAAGCCCATTGATACGAACGTGCGATTCTGGGCAGAGCGCATTGAAGCGCTCGAGTTGGCCCCCGTTATAACTGGCTCGGCGCAGCCCAAACTGACCATCGAAGCGTTGATGAATCTCGTGATCGCAGCTCCGCCAACCGAGGAGGAACGGGCAAGCATAGGCTTCTATATCCAGATGGAATCGAAAAAACTCGATTCGTTGCTGTCCGAAGCCCGCACCGCTATCACTCTTCTTCAGGAACGCCGCACCGCCCTGATCTCCGCGGCCGTCACCGGCCAGATCGACGTGCGTGGTATTACCTCCCCAGAAGCCGCATGAGCACCACACCCAAGACCATCCAGATCTTCCTCCCAGGCGGCAGCCCCACAGGCATCCGAGTTGCAGAAATCACCACACGCATCGTCCAGGTTATCGACGTACCTCGAAAGCTGCTCTCGGACTTCTTGGAGATGCCAGAGAGCGATGAAGTCGCGGTCTATTTCCTCGTGGGCGAGTCGGACGACGGGACCGAGTTGAATGTGTACGTGGGCCAGACAGGCGATCTGCGCAAGCGCCTTGCCAAGCACGATCTGGACAAACCGTTCTGGGAACGCGCTTTGGTACTCATCTCACGCACCAAATCCCTCACCCAAACACACGGCCTGTTTCTGGAATGGTGCAGCCTGCAGGCCATTCGGAAAGTGAAGCGGTACACGGATCTCAATGGAAACGGGGGATCGCGCCCGCACACCCCCGCTCCCATGGAAGCCGATTGCCTTGAAGTCTTTGAGACGGCCCGGACCCTGTTGGCAACCCTGGGTCATCCAATGTTTGACCCTGTCGCAGGGGCGCCTCAAGATACGCCACCGCAAGACTATCTCTTTTGTACGGTCAGTGGAGTGGATGGCCGTGGCCTGTACACGCAAGAGGGATTCGTAGTCTTGGCAGGATCGGTGGGACGCAAGGAGAACATGCAGTCCATCGCAGGCACGAGCAACGCGAGCTTTAGGGACAAGCTGGTGGCCAACGGCACGCTCAGTGTGAACGGCGATGCGGTGGTCTTCACGAAGAACCACCTGTTTCGATCTCCCAGCATGGCGGCGGTGGCCCTACTCGGTACGACGGCCAATGGCTGGAACGTCTGGAAGGACAAAGACGGAAAAACCTTGGACGCCCTGAAGCGCCAAGCAATAGGCACCTGATAACAACGAAAGCGGCAGAGGGTAAGGGATGGCACTGCACAACGAAATTCAGTTCGAGCTCGACATTTGCAATCACTTGGCCGCCAATGGCTGGTTGTATGGAGCACCAGGCAGCGAAGGCGATGCCAATGGCTACGACACCCCTCGCGCCCTCTTCCCAGCCGACTTGCTGTCTTGGACTCAAGCCACACAGCCCGCTGCTTGGGATGCTCTTTTCAACGCCCATGGCGGCTCTGCTGAGGCCATGCTGCTTGACCGCCTGCGCAAGGCGTTGGACGAGCGCGGCACCCTGGAAGTGCTGCGGGTGGGTATCGATATGCTGGGTCTCAAGGTTCCCTTGAAGCTCGCCCAGTTCAGGCCCGCGCTGGCGATGAACCCTGATTTGCAGTCCCGCTACGCAGCCAACCGTCTTCGCGTGGTGCGGCAGTGCCGCACCAACCACGACGACATCATTGACCTGGTGCTGTTCCTGAACGGTATTCCTGTCGCCACAGCGGAGCTTAAAACCGATTTCACGCAGGACATCAATGCGGCAGTAGATCAGTACCGCTTTGACCGCCTTCCCAAGCCCAAAGGCAAGAACACCACAGAACCTTTGCTGGACTTCCCTCGTGGCGCATTGGTGCACTTTGCGGTGAGCAACCGCACGGTGATGATGACAACCAAGCTGCAAGGGCCTGCCACCTATTTCCTGCCCTTCAACCTGGGAGACCGAGGTGGTGCGGGCAATCCGGCTAACCCCCAGGGTCACCGCACGGCGTACTTATGGGAGCAGGTGTGGCAGCGAGACAGTTGGCTGGAGATTCTGGGGCGCTACCTTGTGACCCAACGGGATACCAAGAAAAAGATCAAAGCCATTCTGTTCCCACGCTTCCACCAACTCGATGCGACACGGGCATTGGTTCGGGCCGTGATCGCGGAAGGTTCTGGCCAGAAGTACCTGATCCAGCATAGCGCGGGCTCGGGCAAGACCAATTCCATCGCATGGACAGCCCATTTCCTGGCGGATCTGCACGACGCCCAGAACAACAAGGTGTTCAGCACGGTACTGGTAGTGAGTGACCGCAACGTACTCGACGCCCAGTTGCAAGAGGCCATCTTTGATTTTGAGCGGACGGCTGGTGTGGTCGCCACCATCAAGGGAGAGAGCGCCAGCAAAAGCGGCGAACTGGCTGCCGCCCTGTCTGGTGGCAAGAAGATTGTGGTCTGCACCATCCAGACCTTCCCGTTTGCCCTCAAGGCGGTGCAGGAACTGGCCGCGACCCAGGGCAAGCGCTTTGCCGTCATAGCCGATGAAGCGCACAGCAGCCAGACTGGCGAGGCGGCGTCCAAGCTCAAACAGCTCCTGAGCTCTGAGGAGCTCAAGGAGCTGGCTGATGGTGGCGAAGTCAGTACGGAAGACCTGCTGGCGATCCAGATGGCGGCGCGAGCTGGGCAGGATGCAGGCATCACCTATGTGGCCTTCACCGCAACACCCAAGGCGAAGACCCTGGAGTTGTTTGGACGCAGACCGAATCCGGACCAACCCGCTGGCCCAGGGAATCTACCTGCTGCGTTTCACGTCTATTCGATGCGCCAGGCCATCGAAGAGGGTTTCATCCTGGATGTCCTCAAGAACTACACCCCCTACAAGCTGGCTTTCAAGCTTGCCCACAATGGTCAAGAGTGGGATGAAAAATCCGTAGAGCGCAATGAGGCCATGAAAGGCCTCATGCGCTGGGTGCGGCTTCACCCCTACAACGTCAGCCAGAAGGTGGCGGTTGTGGTGGAGCATTTTCGTGAAAACGTCCATCCACTCCTGAATGGAAATGCCAAAGCGATGGTGGTGGTAGGCAGCCGCGTTGAAGCTGTCCGCTGGAAGCTGGCGATAGACAAGTACATCAACGACTACGGCTACAAACTCGACTCGTTGGTTGCCTTCTCTGGAGAGGTCAACGACCCGGAGTGCTCGCCCGATCCTGTCACCGAAATCAGTGCCAAACTCAACCCCAATCTCAAGGGGCGGGATATCCGCGATGCCTTCGCCACAGACGAATACCAGATCTTGCTTGTCGCGAACAAATTCCAGACAGGGTTCGACCAGCCGCTGCTGTGCGGCATGTACGTGGACAAGCGTTTGGCGGGTATCCAAGCCGTACAAACGTTGAGCAGGTTGAATCGCGCCTACAACGGCCCCCATGGGCTCAAAGATACGACCTACATCCTCGACTTCGTCAACGACCCCGATGAAGTCCTTGCCGCTTTTCAGACGTACTACGAAACAGCCGAATTGGCGGGCGTCACGGACCCCCATTTGATCTACGACCTGCGCGCCAAACTGGATGGCAGTGGGCACTACGATGAATATGAGGTGGACCGCGTGGCTGTCGTGGAGCTCAACCCTAACGCGTCGCAATCGATGTTGGTCGCAGCCATCGAGCCTGTGGCGGACAGACTGCTCAAGCGGTACAAGGCAGCACACCAGACTTTCGTCACTGAAGAGTCCAAGAAACCCGGCAGTGTAGAGGCCAAGGCAGCCAAAGATGAGCTCAACGCCCTGACGCTGTTCAAGCGTGACCTCGGAACCTTCGTGCGCGTATACGCGTTCCTCAGCCAAATGTTTGACTATGGCAACACCGCCATAGAGAAGCGGGCCATCTTCTTCAAACGCCTGCTGCCCCTGCTGGACTTCGGCCGCGAGCGCGAAGGAGTTGACCTTTCCAAAGTCCTCCTCACCCACCACAAGCTCAAAGAGCTTGGCAAGCGCGATCTCCCGCTGGATGAGGAAAGCGATACCGATACGAAGCTCAAGCCGCTGACGGACACAGGCGGTGGGGAGGTGCAGGAGCCCCTGAAGGTGAAGCTCTCTGAAATCCTGTCCAAGGTGAATGATCTGTTCGAGGGTGAACTCACGGACGACGACAAGCTCGTCTATGTGAACAACGTCCTCAAGGGCAAGTTGCTCGAATCTGACCTGCTGCACCAGCAGGCCATGAACAACACCAAGGAACAGTTTGCGAACTCACCCGACCTGGCCAGCGAGATCATGAACGCCATCATGGATGCACTGGCAGCCCACGGAAGCATGAGCAAACAGGCACTGGGGTCAGACCGTGTGCGAACGGGGCTCAGGGATGTTTTGCTGGGGCCTGCGGGGTTGTATGAAGCGTTGAGGGAGCGTGGTGCGTAGTCCCTGCCCTACCGCTGATGAAGAACGGGTCATGTAGAAGCAGAAAAAATCGCAAATGTGTTTGCCTCAGCTCTGGGCGAATGCTTACGCTGTCGTAGGTATGACCATTGAACCAGCGCAGCAACCCCTCCTTATTCGAAAGAGAAATCCTGCCTGGCCCTGAAGGCTTGCGCAGGACGTTGTGCGCCACGCACAAACTCGTCGGTCTCAATGATGTCCTCCGATGACTTCAGGCGTCGTCGGAAGGAACTCTTGTCCAGGGGATGACCCACAATGATCTCGACCACCTTCTGCAACTGCGACAACGTGAAGTGTTCGGGCAGCAGGTGCAGGGGTAGTACATCGGCGGCCACTTTGGCACGTAGCTTCTGAACCGCTACCTCCAGTTGTTCCGCATGGTCAAAGGCCAGGCGGCGCCTGGGAGACACCACATCCACCCAATCCACGGCTTCTACTTTATTGCGGACAACGGCATCTGTCTTGTCCAATGGCAGTAAGGCATAGAACAAGACGGCGATAGACCACCCTCGAGGGTCTCGGTCCGGACCGCTGTAGGTCTTTACCTCCTGCAGGTGCTGCAAGTCGATGGCGACCTTGTCAGCAAGCACTCTGCGAGCTGTCGCTTCCAGCGAGTTGTCCAGATGAGGTTTGAGGACGCCACCAGGCAACGCCCACTGCCCTACTTCGGGCTCTTGGGCCCGTTTCACCAGCAACACTTTGAGGCGCTCATCGACCACGCTAAACAACGCGATATCAACGCTGACGAGTGGGAACAGTTCGCGATTCTTGACCATAGTTGCAAATCACCACTAACACATGCAAAATAGTGGCATTATGCAACTAAGAGGGGGTCTTATGGGCTACGACATCATCGGTGACGTACATGGCCAGGCGAGCAAATTAGAGGCCCTCTTGGAGGGGATGGGGTATCGGCTTAAAGCCGGTGCATTTCAGCACCCCCATCGCAAAGCCATCTTTGTGGGCGACTACATCGACAGAGGTCCTCGGCAGGTGGACACCTACAGGATCGTGCGCTCCATGGTGGAGTCTCAAAATGCTCTGGCGATCCTCGGGAATCACGAGTTCAATGCGATTGCGTGGCACACCGCAGACCCAGCAAGTGCTGCACAAGGGTACTTTCTGCGTCCTCGCCACGGTGAAACCGGGGCCAAGAACCGTCAACAGCACCAGCATTTCCTGGCGGAGGTTGAAGGGACGCGGCTACACGATGAAATCATCGAATGGTTCCTCACCTTGCCGCTCTGGCTGGACCTGCCCGAATTGCGAGTGATTCATGCTTGTTGGCACGACGGCTACATCTCGGAACTCAAACCCCTACTGGGGCCCTCGCAAACACTGACCACGGAATTGATGGTCCGGGCGAGCCGTCAGGGCGACGCGGTATTTGAAGCAGTTGAGGGTTTGACCAAGGGTTTGGAAGTCGCGCTCCCTAACGGACACGCGTTTCTGGACAAGGACGGACACGAACGGCGCAATGTTCGCATTCGCTGGTGGGACGAGAGTCGCCACAGTTATCGGGATTTGGCGCTCATGCCGGACGAGGCGCGCATGGCACTACCAGATGTAACCGTACCCCCGCAGAGCAGACCCATCTATGACCAGCACAAACCGGTTTTCATTGGCCACTACTGGCTGCAGGGCAAGCCTGTGCTTCAGGGCAGCAAGATCGCGTGTGTGGATTACAGCGCGGGTAAAGGTGGTCCACTAGTCGCTTACCGTTGGGATGGAGAGTCTGAACTGAGCACCAAGAATTTCTTCGTTGCGGAAGGCCAAGATGAGTAAAAAGATCAATATGCCAACGGAGGTTGCCCCTCACGTCGATGCGCTACCAAAGGGTAATTCAATCGATGGAACTGATTCGGCCAAGAAATGGCAGGAAGCAGCAACAGGTGCCATCGACACGGCAAAGAAGGCTACAGCATTGGCCAAAGCCCACTTGATCCGTGAATCACGCAAGCATGGCGGCCGGTGGCAATGGATCGACTTTCCAGGGCCGAATGGTCGTGAATCAGCAGGCATCGTGGACATTCTGGCCATCAGAAAGCGTTGGGATCTTTCAGAAGAACCTGAGGACGCCGATCTCAAGCATCTCGATCTCTTGGACATCATGCTCATTCAGGTCAAGGGTGGCGCTGCAAAGACACCGTCAGCTGAGGACATCGCACGCATGGAACGAGTGGCTGATCGCTATCAGATTGGCAAGGTGCTGCTGTACCAATGGAATACAAAGAAAAAGGCAGAGACAGGCTACCGCATTCTCAATCGTGAGACCCACGAGTTCGGCCCATTGGTAACGGACAGCAAGGAACTCTTTGGCAAGAAATGGACTAGCCTTGAGTCCAACTAGCGCCTTCAGGGTGACAGGCCTGCCTGCGTTTTCCGCAAAGGGTATGAGACGCTGCGCGGTGCCTGGAGTGGGCTTCACGATTCCAGGCGGCTTATCTGGGTCCAGTTCTTCCCTCGCAGACTTCTGGCGTGGAAAGGATGGAGCGGTGTGGCTGCGAGTCACTTGGATGGGCTGTGTGTGGAGTTTTCGGGCTCTGGGGCTGACAGGCGAATCCATTCCTAACGATCGGGACTCGATGGCAGTGTTTGCGGACTTCGTCACTCAAGAACTACGTCGGTGGATGGCTGAAGATGCACCAGACACGCCACCTTTTGATGTCGATGCCCGTACGCAGCTGGGGCAGTTTTCCTTAGGCTGGAAAGTATGAGTTCCATTCACAACTTGGCTCAAGGATGCTTACTCGGCGCTTTGGTCGGCGACGCAGCGGGATCTCGCTTGGAGTTCCTCGGAAGAAAACCGACGCAGGCCGATGTGGCAGAAGCGCTGGCGATGAAAGGCGGGGGAGTCTTCGGGCTGGCTCCAGGCCAAATCACAGACGATGGAGAAATGACTCTCGCGCTCGCCCGTTCTCTCGTAGGTTCTTTGCAATTTCCACGCGAGAAGGTCGCGGCCAACTATCGTGCATGGGTCGCTAGCAAGCCCTTCGACATGGGTCAAGCTACCTCAGCAGCACTCGGAGGACCGATCGAGGTCGGAGAGGCCGTAGCCGACGCCGTTTGCAGAAGAGCGGCGATGTACAACATGGGCTCCAAGGCGAATGGAGCCCTCATGAGAGCCAGTGCGCTGGGCATCTGGTCTACAGGAGTGTCACAGGAAGATGCGGTGAAAGCCGCCTGCGACGATGCACGCCTCACTCATCCAAATCCTAGCTGTTTGTGGGCCTGCGCTGCCTACGTTGTTGCCATTCGGCATTTGCTACTCCATCTCAACGACACTGAGGGTGCGTTTGAGCAGGCGCGATGGGCGCTTGCACTTGCCCCAAGAGACGACTCGGAGGAAGTGCATGGATGGCTTGAAGATGCGGCCATTGGCAAATTGCCAGACGGACAACCCAGCATGGGGTTTGCGCGTATCGCCTTTATCCACGCTTTTCATCACATGCTGCTCGGCACTCCGTATATCGACGCACTGCAAAGTGTCTTAGGGTATGGAGGGGACACAGATACGAATGCCTGCATAGTCGGGGGACTTGTAGGTGCACGAGTTGGCGTCACTGGTATTCCCGGACAGATGATCGATGCATTGCTCCGTTGTGACACTGCAAAGGGCCACCCACGCCCAGCCTGGCTAAGCACACAGGATGTCTTGGAACTAGCCCACAGAACTCTGAATGTGGCACCTGAGTTCCCTTGAGTTGGTCTTGGACTGCTCGCGTGTCATCGGTGACTCAAGGCTCATATGGGTTACCCACAGTCCGGGGCATGAACGACTGCCATCACCAACACCTGTCATCGAGTACCCGACGTACCGAGTGGTCGCTACATCCTCGGAATATGTCGCTCACAGCCCGAAGGCTCAGACGACTACTCTAGAGGGCTGCTGCAACGTCCTAGAGTGTCAATTTCCACTCGCCGCAAAAAATTTCATTTCTCGCATTCATCAAGTTGCTTCTCCTCATTGGTCCTTGAGGTCACTCCCGCAGTGCTTGCATTTGATCGCCCTGGACTGGATAGGCTCCGCGCAATACGGACAGATCTTCAACTCCGATCCCACGTCAGCTTGCATGACCGTACGACCTGGATAAGGCGACGGTGCCTGATGCGTATTGAGGTCTTTGCGACCACCGAAGATCAGACGGAACCAGAAGCTCCAGATCTTGATAAACATCCAGACTATCAACGGTAGAAAAATGATCACCCCGAGAATCGCACCGCCACCACCACCCGCGTGGGCGGTGCCGGGCAGCAGGGCCAAGGGCAAAAAACGTTCTGGTTTCATGTCCATTCTCTCCTTCTGTTCCAATCACCATAGCCAAGCGAACGGGCCCCTCATGTCGACAGCCCTGCGTGCGAACTCGTCCTTGGAAAGCACCAGATACCGGACTCCCTCCACCAGCGCCACTATCGAGGGGACGTAGGTCCAACAAAACAGGATGTAGACGATGCCCCAGCCCCAGGCGCCGGTGTAGAACTTGTGGATGCCAAGCCCGCCCAGCAGCAGCGCTAGAACTCCGGCAGTCACCTTGCTTTTTTCGGACTCGCCGTTGAGGACAGCGGCGCTCTTGCGCTGGGTGGCGCCACAGCTAGGGCATGCCACGGCGGAAACGTGTAGCTGCTTGGCACAGCCATGACAGAACATCATGGTTTGGCGCTCGGTAGGTTGATATTCCACGATCGTTCTCTCCGTTGTTGACTGATCGACTAACTGACTGAAAATTTGAAGACTCAAAGCTGCGAACCCAACGCGCCCAGCAGACCCAGGATTCCCAGAGTCAACCCGGCGACGGCCATGCCCAAACCGCGCTTCTGCTTGGTGAGGCTGATTCCGCCCAGCACGATGGACGTGACGGCAAAGCCGATACCGCCGATCACTTGGTCCATTTCCCAGTCGTCCGGATCGAACAGCGCCACCACGACAATCAAGCCGCAAACCAGCGACGGGATAGGCAACCACAAAGTGCCCTCTTTTTCCGCACTGATTGCCTTGCGTGTAGCCTGCGACGCACTCACTGCTCCGCATTGCGGACAGCTCTCCGCTGTTTCATGAATCTGATGGCCACAGCCTCTACAAAACGACATGTTTTCTCTCCCTGTTGTCTGTGTTGCCCGAATCCGGACAAAGCTCCGCCCCCCCGCCCGATGGGCAGTTCATTGGAAGCAGCGGTCGAGGTGAGTCGCTATCTGCGACCACCGGTAGTCAATTCAAAATCTAGAATTTTGAAAAAAGAGGGATCAATCCGACAAACCCAAATACCCCTTGAGCTGGCTATCCAGATCGGCCTGTAAGCCTTCCGGGCTGATGACTCGCACGTAAGGAATCCAATAGCGCACGATGGGTAGGATCTGATTGGGATGGGCGATCATTCCGGAGACCAGAATCTCGCCATTCTCAAGATCCATCTCCTTGTTCTGGCCGCCAATCAGCTGGCGCCGAAGAAAATACGATGCTGCGGGCGGCGCCACTTTGAGCACCACCTTGGTCTTCTCCTGATTCAGCCAGATCGTGTCTTCCTGCTTGAGATACTCATGGATCGACGTATCAGGAGCAAAACGGTCTGACATCACCAGCAGACGGTCGATGCGAGAGACCGCGTATGACTTGACCTTGCCCTGATCTGTCGCCTGCAGATACCAGGTGCCGTCGTTGACCGCCAGCTTGTAGGGGTGCACACTGACCATCTTGCGCGACTCGTCCGGCTTGCAATACTCAAACTGCACGACGCAAGCATCCTTAATCGCCGCCCGCAGTTGGGCGACCTCATGCTCTTTGACTTTGATGTTCTCTGTTCGCGCGCCATGCACCAACAGCGCACCGCTGAGACTATCGTTCAGTAGATCACCGAGGAACTCATTTGACAGTCGGGGGGACATGCCCTGTAGCCCGGCCAAATTGGCGATGCGCTGCACATCCTGCTGGCTATAGGTCCCGAGCTTGTAGCGCGGCAGGGTGTAGCGGCTGCCTTTCTTCTCCAACCCCAGAAAGCTGAATCGCTCGTTCAGATCACGCCGAATCGTGCGCTCATTCACGTCAAACTCACCGGCAAGTTTTTTTATCTCAAGTGCCTCACCCGCATTGAGACGCAAAAGAAGTTCGCTGAGGCGATAGGCAATGGTGTCGAAAGAGGAAGTGGACATCAGTCGGTGGCGTTGGCTCGATTTCGGTTTGCTGATACGAATCGTAAGCAAGCGTTTGGACAAACCATGTCCGATTTCGAGAAATTTCGAATGAGTTTGTCGAAAATTTGAACCCCAGATCTCAGCGACATCAGCTCAATGGGTGTTCGCAGCCACAATACATTCGGAACATTAAGATACATAGTGGCCGTGCAAATTGGAGACACCTTTGGCGAGTCAAAAAAATTCCCCCGCCCCAACAACAAACGCATGCCTCCCAAAGGAATACCGCTCGCTCGCGGTGGTGCCGACCGATCGGCATCTACTACTACCCGACCGAAGCCGTAGGTACCCCGTGCATTGCCCCTTCAACATACGCCTTTGCTATTCCGCTCACTTGTGACGTCACCGCATGACGCTATCGCAGATCGAATGCAGGGACACACCGACGGCCTGCTCTCGGAACGGACCAGTGCCCACCTCGAACAACCAATCAGCAACTTACAACGGGTAGGCATGTTCAACACAGACAAGACCCATCAGATCTATGACCAATTGACTGCGTTGGTCGACCAGTCGCTTGCGGCGGTGCTCAAGAAAGGCTCAACCACCAACGGCAATCAGGATTTCGAAAGTGCCATCGTCAACTCCAGGACCTTACTGGAAAAGATGCGCGACCGAACCAACGAAGACATCCGAGAGCTACGCGAGCTGTCCGAATGGGACACGTTCACCATCGCGTTTTACGGTGAGACGAACGCAGGCAAATCCACCCTGATCGAAACACTTCGCATTCTGCTGGGCGACAGCGAAAAGCTTGCCACACAGCAGCAATTCAGGGATCTGGCCAAGGACCTAGACGTGGATCCTGGAAGCCTCGCGTCGATCGAGCGGAGGATTCAGAAGCTGCAGGCTCAATTGGCGGACAGCCAGCAAGAAGTGGACTTACTCACACGGCAGTTAGCAGGTGAGGAACAGCAGCAAGCGACCGAACTCGAGATGCTGAAGGCCACTATCGAGCAAAAGCGCAAGCACCTGAACTTTTGGCAAAAGCTGATGCACATATTCAGGAAGCTGGACGAGGAGAAGACTCTGCCGAAGCGCGAACTGGCACTTGTGCAGCTCAAGGCCCAAAACCAGGCCAGACTGGAGGCCATCTCCACCGAGCCCCGCAAGATCCAGGCCGAGCTGGCTGTCACGACAGACGAAAAAGCCAACGTAGAAAGTGCGTTCGCGCGATTGGTGCCTTTGCAGGACGGAAACATCATCGGCAATGGGCGCTCAGACTTCACGCTCCAGTCGCATTCCTACAGTTTCGCGGCGGGAGAGCAGCAGTTCCAGTTGATCGACGTTCCCGGGATCGAGGGCGACGAGAAGCAAGTGATGAGCGCCATTGAATCATCAGTCAAGAAAGCCCACGCGGTGTTCTACGTTACGCGCAGCGCCACCCCGCCAGGCTCTGGCAGCGAAGGGCAGGAAGGCACCATCGACAAAATCAAACGCCAACTTGGCAAGCAGACGGAAGTCTGGGCGATCTTCAACAAGAGCGCCACCAACCCTCAGGTTCTGAAGGGTCAGACCTTGATTAACCAGAACGATGCGGTTGGTCTTGCTGACATGGACAAATCCCTGACCGCTTCGCTGGGCCCCGAAACCTACAAAGGACATATCTGCGTCAGCGGCATGCCTGCATTTTTGGCGGCTGCCACCTGCCTGGTTCCCAATAATCCCCATCTCAGAAGCCGCGAAAAATTTGTCTCGTCCATGGGGCGAGATGAAATTTTGCAGCGCAGCGGCATGCAAGCCTTTATCCAGTTCCTGCGTTCGGATCTGTGCCAGAACTTTCAAGCCAAGATCCACGACGCCAATCTCAAGAAGATCCGCAGTTGCCTGCAGGACGGCATCAGTCTCCTGAATCAGGCGCGAGACAACTTCGCCAATGCCGCATTGAAGCTGGATGTGCAACAGAGAGCAGCCTCCTTTCAAATTGATGAACTGCTGTCCGGGACATCGCTGAAGCTCAGGAGCGAATGCCATGATGAGCTGAGCAGTAAGAAGTCGGCTATGCGCACGGCCATTTATGACTATATCGATAGCGACCAAAGCAACGACAATTTCAAGGAATACCTGACCGTCGAGATTGACGCACTCAAGACCAGCGTCGGCCGGGATCTGGAGGAACGCTTCGCCACAGTGTTCAAGTCATTCACCGATGAGGCCAAAGCCATCATTCAGAAGAATCAGAAGAACGTCAGCGAGATCCTGCAATACACGATCGATGATCCGTTTTCATCGCTCCAACTGCGCTTCAACACCGATTTCAAGATGAGCAATGGCATCAACGTCGTTGGCCTTATCTCGACTCTGGGCGGTGCCACAGCTCTGATCTGGGCTGCATTCCTGGCGTCCAATCCAGTGGGTTGGACTACGGCGACTGTTATCGGCGCGGTCGGTCTCGTATTCAGCTTCTACAAGGCCGTACGCAGCTTCTTTAGCAGCGACTACAAGAAGGAGCAGCAGCGCAAGTCCGCTGACGAAAATCTCGAGAACGTATTCGACAAGCTCACGGAGATGCTGGACGGCAACCTGGAATCGGCGAGCGCCAAGATCAAGGAGGCGCTGATCTCCACCAAGGACCAGATGAGGCTTCCCTACGAGCAGTGCCTCCACACCAAGGAGGCACTTGAGGAAATCGCTGTCAAGATGGCCGCGCTGAAGGACAAGCTCATCCCCAAACCCGTCTCCACAGCCCCCGCGCCCACGTCGGCTGTAGAAACCGCCACTGCCTAAACGCCGGAGCAACGCCCTATGACCAGCGCAATTCAATCATTCGAAAAGCAGAAGCAACAAGCCCTCGCTATCCTGTCCAACCTCAGCGCGTTCGTGCACGAGGGAAGCAGTCTGGGCATTCAAGTCCATCAGGATCTGATAACAAAGCTGCAGAATTCCGTGCAGAACGCGACCGAACAGAAGCTCAAAGTCGCTTTGATCGGTGGCTTCTCTGAAGGCAAGACATCGATCGCCGCCGCCTGGCTGGAGGAGCTGGATCGCAAGAGCATGAACATCAGCCAGGCGGAATCGTCCAGCGAAGTCCAGATCTATGAATACAAGGACCAACTGCAGATCATCGACACACCCGGGCTGTTCGGTTTCAAGGAAAAGATCAACGCCACGAGCCAGGAAATTGAGAAGTACAAAGACATCACCAAGCACTACGTGAGCGAAGCCCACCTCGTGCTGTATGTGATGAATTCCGCCAACCCGATCAAGGAAAGTCACACGGAAGACCTGAAATGGCTTTTCCGCACCCTTAACCTGCTGCCGCGCACCGTTTTCGTACTCAGCCGTTTCGATGAAGTTGCCGACGTCGCGGAGGATTCGGATTTTGAGGACAAATTCCTTGTGAAGAAAAATTCGGTGACAAAGCGACTGAACGATGTGCTGGAGCTTACTCCGGCGGAGCAGAGCGATCTATCCATCGTCGCCGTATCGGCCAATCCCTTCGATATGGGCGTTGACCACTGGTTGCGCAACCTGTCTGAGTTCCGCGACCTCTCGCGCATCGGCGTGCTGCAGAGCGCGACTCAGCAGAAGATCGAGCGAAGCGGCGGACTGATCTCGCTGGCGAACGAAGTCCATAAATCCATTATCTCGGACGTCATTACCCATCAACTACCGGCCGCCAAGGAGGCATACGCCCTGTTGGCGGACGAAGCGCGGCGGATCACAGAGATAAAGGAAAGTCAGGCCCAAGAACTGGCAAAAATCCGAAGCAACATCGCTCAGGCTCAGACTCGACTTCGTGGTCGCCTGTTGCGCTACTTTGAGGACCTGCAACTGCAGACCCGGAGAGTCGGGCTACCCACCTTCAATGACTTCATGCATCGAGAGATTGGAAATGAAGGTTGCTTGGTGCAGCAGCGTATCCAGGAAATATTCAGTGAAGAAATCGGCAGCATCAACACGGATCTGTACCGCATACAGATGAATGTCAACAATGAGTTGAAGCACTACGACGATGTGTTGAACGCCATGAGCAAAAAGGGAGTCAAGTTCCTTTCACAACCGGGTTTCATCACCAAAGACAGTGTTCTGCTGGCACGCGATGGACTGAATGCCGCAACGAAAATGGTGGGATTGGACATCAGCAAGTACCTCAAGTTCAAACCATGGGGTGCCACCAAGCTTGCGAGCAGCCTCGGCAGTGCGGTGGCCATCATGGGTGTCGCGCTGGAAGTGTGGGACAGCTACAAGGAGCAGGAGCGTCAGACACAGTTTGCTAAAGGGATCGAGAGCATGATTTCCGAATTCAAGCTCCAGTCCAAGGAGGTGGCACAGCTGATCGACGCACCCGACTTTGCCGACCAGTTCTTCCCAACTTTCGTGACCCTCAAGCAGCAACTCAGCTCCATTGACGGTGAGATGGTCACGCTACACGAACGCCTAGTGAAGTTCAAGAAGTGGTACGAAGACGGCACCGCAATCGACGCCGAGTTTCGGGAGATCAATACTCATGGCGGAAATCATCACGCTGCCTGGGAGCGCGTGCCTGACATCGTAGTCGACACCACTCCGAGCACCAAGGCAATCGCACCTACGGCGTCGTCTAACGCCGAGATTGCACCGGCGAAAACTTCGCGCTGGTCCAAATTGTTTTCGTAATCTCACAGGACCTTCCGAAATTCGTTGGACACGGTGCGTCCTTTCGTCACTCTCGATTTTTGGACTCCTTTGCGAGATCAGACTTGCAGAGCCATGCAGGTGACCTAGCTTTTCCCCGTACCCTTGTCACATCGATGGCAATTTGATGCGAACCTGCTTCCTCGAAAGACCGATGTTGCCTCAAGCAGCTTGTCGCCTCTGCGGTCAAGGGAGCTAAGCCTCATGCCGGCATATCAGCACCGAAGAAAAAATCCAGCCCAACCAACCCTACACCGCCCATCGCTGGGCCGGTGTAGTGCGTCTTCATGCCTTGTTTCCAGAGACAGGCAACGGACTCTTATCAGCCTTCTGCCTAAGCTTGTCCGCCAACTCCAGCTTGCTCCGAGGAATCCGCTCACCGCTGGGATCATCCAAATATTCCCGTTCTATCGGGTAAAACTCCTCGACAACAGCAGCCCCCTCCTCCTCGGACTCCTCAAACTCCCCAAGCGCAAACCCGGCCCTGGCCGCTTCATCCAGCGCCGCCTGGTCCATCCCCGCCGCCTTGCGAGCTTCCCATTCGGTCCTGGCACTCGCGATGGCCTGCGCTAGCATGGTCTCCGCCCTCAGTGTGAGGTCCACGTAGTAGATCGGCGTGCGGTGAGACAGCGTGGTGGACTTCCCGCGCAGGCGCAGCTCCAGTGGCAAGGTAGACAGCAAGCCCCCCGACAGCGCATGGAAGTAGCGCAACCGTGCCGAGAGCGTGCGGATGCTGTTGAACCCGGTGGTGCGCAGCACAAAGCTGCCCAGTTCATCACTCCCCGCTCCCTCCACGTCGATGCGTACATTCAGGCGTCCATAGGGCTTGCAGTTGCCGCCTTCGGCCAAGGGGCAGGCCTGTGGTGACGGGCATGCAAAGCTCTGCATCCCGGACAGCGTTGCCCGCTTGCAGGTTTCCCCATTGCCCACACACAGGGGGCGCCCGGTGGACCGGTCGAACATTGTGTAGTTCGCCCGCAGGCTGAGATGAGGATCGTCAAACAGCAGACGCACGGGAATACTGCGCAGCTTGGTGTTCTTGTCCTTGCGCAACTGTTCATCGAGCGGGTGGTTCACCCAGCCCTCGCGGTTCTGCACCTGGCTGGTGATGGTGAATTCGTCATCCTTCTCCGGCAAGCGCTTGCCGTTCTTCTCCACGACTTTGCCAATCGATATCCGGCCAATGACCGGGGGTGTCAATGCCAAACCTTTGAGCATGGTGGTTCCTTTCGAGACAAAAAGAAGCGGACCCGCACCGATGTGGTGGAGGTCCGCTGTGAGTGGTTGATGGGTATGCGATGTGGTGCTCTGCGGTCTGTTTAGCTCCAGCTACTGCTGCACCAGAAACCGCCGACTGCCTGGCTTGATCAGGGCGTAGGCCTGCGCCAGTTCGGGCCGGTCCTTGAGCAACTGCAAGGTGTCCAGGGCAGTTCCGTCCTTGCTGCGCTTCCAGGACACTTCCCCGGTCTCAAAGACCGCCCGTGTGGCCTCACCCATGCGCTGCTGGATGCGTTGCTTGAGCTGGGCTTCCAGTGCTGTCTGGGTGGTGATGACCTCCCGCACCGCCAGCAGGTCAGAAAACACCCCCGACATCTCCAGGTCAGTCGAGAGGTCCAGCGTGGTGCCGCTGTCACGGGGATAGAGGCAACGCAGGGCCAGGTCGGCAGAGTCGGAGCCATCGGCCGGGGGCTCCTGGTCACGCTCCACATAACCCCAGAATTGCTGCTCCAACTGGATCAGCTGGGCGATCATCTCGGCGTCCCGTTCGATCCGGAACACCTGCAGTTCCTGCCCGCCCATGAGCACGGCCACATCGGCAGCCTGTTTGCCGGTCACGGCCAGTTGGTGCATTACCTGCAGTTGCACATACTCGGGCACGCCATCGCGCCAGAGTCTGGCTCCGTTAATGCCCGCCGTCTTGCATTCCAGAATTTGGACATCAGCAGCCCCCATGACCTCCCGATCCAGGTTCGCCAGCATCCAGGGACGTTCAGGGTGTTGCAGCACCGCATTGACCCGCCGCACCCGATTGCCCGTGCGCCGGGTGTAGTGCGCTGCCACGATGGGTTCGAGCAGCGTGCCCCAGTACATGGGGCTCTGATCGTCATTGGGATCGACGACCGGCAGACCGGAATCTCGCCCGGTCTTCTCCATCCACAGTTGGAGCTGGGACTTGTAGGGATGCAGGCCCACAGCGGCGGCGGCATCGGAACTGCCGATACCGCCCTTGCGGACTTCCAGCCAATCGTCACGCTTGAGGGTGTGGGTCTTGACCAGCTTCAAAGCAGGTCGGGCCTTGGGGGTTGCCGAGGAAGACGAAGCAGAAACGGAATCCGTATGAACAGAAGGTTGAGACATGGTGACTCCTGGAGGTATGGAAACCCCGCACAACAAAAAGCCCCGGTCCCATTCAAGGGCCGGGGCTTTGCTGCGGAAGGGGTGGAAAGAATGGAAGGAAGGCTCTCTGGCTTCGGCGCTTTGGAGCGTTGAACCTGGCATTCACGATGCCAACTGCAGCGCATGCTCCAGCGCCCGCTGCTTGAGGGCGGCGCCCTGGCCGAACCAGGCGCTGTCGAGGCGGTATTCCTGGCTACGAGCGCGCCGCTCGTGGTCCACGAACTCGGTGACGGCGCACAGCAGGCCCCAGGCCGTGCCTTTGGCTGCCTGCAGTTCAGCACCCCGGCCCTGGCCTTCGTACATCGCCTGCACCTTCTTGAGGGCACGCTCGTTGGTGAGCCCCATGGCCTGGTCAGCATGGGCATCCGTCTGGCACAGCACCTTGAGGAAGTAGTTCATGGACTCGTGGCTCTTGACCTTGCGTTCCGAGAGCGTCTTCATGCGGTACATGAAGCTGTCCCATTGGGAGACTGCAATGCCCAACTGCTTCTTCACCGCCTGGGCATCGAAGGTCGTGCTGTGGGGCACCTTGATGGCACTGGTGGCACCACTGAGGGCAATGGACAAGGTGTTGTTGCAGACCACCCGGATCGTGGTGGGTGTGGCGGTGGTAGCCAGGCTACCGTCGCATGAAGTAGCCAGCAACAGGTAACCGTTGACCACATCGTTGCCCTTGAGGGCCGAGGTCTTGCCGGTACGGGCCAGTGCCCAGAACTTGCGTCCGGCCTTGAGGACACCGGCGGTTTCCAATTCGTAGCCCGAGACCTCCGTGAGATCCCGGTAGAACTCCAGCACTTCCTTGGGTTGGACCACCTGGTAGCGACCCGACACCACGGACAAAGGGGCTTTGGTATCGCTGCGGTACAGCACCTTCTGGTCGGGAAACTCCATGGCTTCGCCGTAGAGGTTGGAGCTGTCGTCGGTGGCCAGGTAGCGGACGGGGGTCTCCCGGATGTGCCATTGCATTCCGGCGGCCTGTGCCCAGACGTCGATGGGCTGCTTCTTGGGCAGGGCATTGCCCAGTTGATGCCAAGGGGTCTGGCCGACATGGGCCATGGTTTCGATGAGGTGGGACATGAAAGGCTTTCGAAGTGAAGATGAGAGAGATTGGGAAAGTGCAGCGGCCGCAGGGTCAAGAACGGGAGGGGTTGGTGAACACGGCCCCGCAGTCTTGGCATTCGCAGTTGCCGAGGTAGTGCTCGTCAACCACATCGCCCAAGCGGCTGCCAGCGGCGGAGCCCGCAGTGGCGCCGAGCAGGCCGCCCAGCAGGGCACCGGCGATGCCGCCCAGTGCGATACCAATGGGGCCACCAACAGCACCGAAAGAGGCGCCGACCTGTGCGCCGGACCAGGTACTCGCAGCACCGCTCGCCGCTCCGGCGACACCGCCGAGGGTTCTTCCGGTATCACGGCCGACTTGGCGGGTGGTCACGTGGTTGGATTTGCAGATGGGACAAACAGTCATGGAAAGCTCCTTGCGATGGACGCAAAAAAGCCCGGGGCACGCGAACGTGCACCGGGCTTGTGGGTGAAGTCAGACCAACGGGAGGCTGGTCAGGGTGGGGTTACCTGGATGGCAATGGGTATATGTGGAACTGAAAGGGATTCAAATGCGGTCTGATGCTTTGCGGGCTGCGTTGCGGTGCTGCCAATCAGTGCTGGAAAGCGTTTCTTGGCAGAAACTCCACGCCTGTGCGGTTCACGAGCTCCTGATAGCTTATCGGCCGACTCACAGTCTCACCTTCCTGGTTTTGTTGCCGATGTGCCCAGTCCTTCTGCGTGGTGGCGTCATACACCAGCTTGTAGAGACAGGTTGGCAACTTCACGCCTTTGGTTCCGATAGAGTGCCAACGATCACAGGAAAAATAAATATGATTATCAAGAAAAATTTCACTGTCATTATTGATATGACTAATTCTTACCGAAGTGCATTGCTATCCTCATTGAAGCTCTATCGTTCACTTGCTTTGGGCAATTTGGATGAACTCCACAGCATGGGAGCTGCGGCAATTATTCCAGCAAAAAATACGACACGTAATGCTCGCAATGAACGTATGACTCCTTGGCCCGATGTCCATGTGCTTCGGTTTCGAGATTCCTTGGCATACTGCATGGAAGCGCTCGGCCATTCCAGTAAAGATACTCTTGAGAGGCTGCAAGGGGACGAAAAAGAAGAAGTTAGTTACGATTTAAATCGCGTCTTGAGGAGCGAGGCCATTATTCACCATCTGAAATCTCGGGAGCCGAGATTATCCATACCATCAGTTTTTCCGCTTGGCGTGGGAACGGGAGAAATTCTTGAGGATTCGCAACAACTTCTTGTTGACAGCTTTTATTTAAGAATATTATTAGAAGCGCTAGAAGCCTACTCGCGCATCGGTTTCGCACAGCTTGAAATGCTTGCGTATTACGTTGACAACGGGCTTATAGCAATGAAAAATAGCACATCAACATCCCGACGTAAAGCATTCTATTTATGCATGAAAGAAATGTGTTCATTCAAGACTGTCCTAGGTTACTCCGAAAATGAAAGCAGTCCTTTTAATGGGCTTGCTGTTGACAAATCGACATACCATTGTCTTGAGCTCCTAAAACAACTAGAGCCCTATGCCCGTCATCGCAATGAACCCGCCGGTACTTGGTCCGTTGCTACGGACTCCCCAACTGGACGGTACACTGGTGAGCTAACGCCCCGGGTCACTATGGTGAACGAGGCTGCTTATTAACAAGCCATGCCCTTGACTTACAAATGGGCGGGTATATTTGAGTTAAGCCATACGCCAACTTGATCGAAGCAACTCAATGTCGTTTTGTAATGACTGATAACCAAAATTATATTTCAATCCAAAAGAGCACTTCGAAGTCTTAGTCGAGCATCGCCAAGTGCCTGGAGGTCCAGATTTTTTGGATTCGCATTTTCTGAAAATTCTAGCTCTTGCAACTCCGATAGAAGCAGTCTACTTCGTTGCTTAAGAAGGTCTAATTTTTTAGAATTCAAATTTATAGCTTCTGGAGACTGCAGCGCAGGTATTAGCTTATGCTCAATCCAAAAAAGAACCAAGCTCAACTCCAATTTGTAGTTAGACCTCGCGGCAATGGATTCCTCAGTCAGATTTAGATAGTAATTTTGCAAAAACATCATGAAACTGATGTTTTTTCCAGACTGGACAATAATATCATTTTCAAATTCAATAATTGGGTTTTTTAAAATATTGCCACAAAGTGCCTTGATTGATCGATTCGCAACATCTTGCTGTTGAAGCATGTCACGTAGCTTGTACCTCAGCAGAGGCGCAGTGATTTCATCGATATACAAGTCATCATCAGGGGCTTCATAATTTTTCGCATCTTGGTAGACTGGACCCATGGATTTCTCCAATTTATTTGCGGTGTAGCTAAAATTGTGACCGAACCAGTTTCTGAACGTCTTTCCATCGATCTTTGATAGAAATTTGAGCTCTGAAATCAATGTATTGCTTCGAGCGGCAAGAAGATGAAAATCTCTTACAGAAATCTCACCCCCAGTCGCGATCCGCTCCCATTCCCGGGGTAGTTCGTCTTGAATCCAAATCAATGAGATCTCCCAATCAACTGCATGTTCATTAAATGCATCCCTCATTAGATCTTCAGGACCACTCGCATACTCGCTAATTATACCGAGCAGAAAAATAGCCTTTCTGGTTAAATTTATAGCATTATTTTCTTTAGTTTCCGGCAAAGGCGTTTTTGGAACAAAACCTATCCATTCATTAGTTGTTTTCTCAAGATCGCTTCTTGATTCTTCAACAGCCTCCAACTTCAGACCTTGCTCCTCAAGATCTTTTTCTAACTTGCGCATTCTTGATACTGCAAGTGAACTTACAAGTGAGCTTGTATTAAGCGTAGCAAGAAATAATTGGTCTTTTTCGTCCATTTTTGGCTCTGCAATTAGCTATCTCGACTCGAAAACAAAAAAGGGGCAAATGCCCCTTTTAAAATACCCGCTTATAATAAAGTAGTGAGCATGTTCCCTTTTGCCACCAAATTTCCCACCTTATCTCTCGTTTCATTTTGCTTGGGGTCATATGTACCTTTCAAATTGCCGACCCTGTCTCGCAATTCAAATTTACCATTTGACAGCGTGTTGATTTTTCCAAGCAAGTTCCCGTTTCTATCGCGCAAGTCTTGAGTGGACATATTTTTCCAATAGATAAGAGTAAATTACCGCATTGGCATTTCAACTGCAGTAAAAAAATTATATATTTCGTTACCAGCTTGTATTGGTAACGCGATACTTTTAATGAGCGGATGTCTTTTGGTTGTCAGTTAAAATAGGGACGGCAGTCCGCCTGGCATCTACCTCCGTTTCTATTTCGATTTATGGCTCTAGAACAATGCACGATGTATGACTCATCACCAGCTTGGCCGCATCTGCCCATCCGTTCTTAAGTTCTTTTGTTTACAACGTGTGTACAGTTCGCCTATCGTTAGCAATCAGATCGCTCTAATTTTTAGAGCGTTACGAATGGTAAAGCTGCCTCCACGCGCCTGTCAACCAGCCATCAGCGCCTAGCGTGGCCTAAATCAGCTAGCGCATACTTCGATGAGACGTGTTGAGCAGATTCAAGCCAGCCTTTACGCCGTATACAACAAGCAAAGTTCCGGTCAAATCACCCACAAACATCGCGAAAAAGCCGCGCAAGATGTCCCTTTCGCCTTGCAACGCAAACCAAACGTGATGAAGAAGAGGACTTGCGAAGGCATAAGCGACGATCAACAACAGCAGTCTCTTTGGACTGAGGTTCGCAAGTGACGCGCACAACCCAAACTTCTGCTTTGCGATTCGATAGACCAAGTACGGTGCTAGAGACGCCAACACTCCGCCTGCAAGCGACCGTGCATGGTCATCTGGAAAGAAATAGAAAAAGCACACCAACCATGAGATCAGAAGCAGCCCGAACGCTCCGGCCTCCGCAAAAAGCAGCGTTGCGAGCAACCTCACGCCAGCTGGCAAGTAGATCCAATTGATTCCGCGAGCAAACTCGAAATGGGTCAATGTAAGCTCGTTGATGACAAGTCCCACTGTGAAAAGTGCCATCGTCGCCAGCACCATCGCCCCTTGAAGCCACAGCGTAGTCAAGTTCATATGGTGAGTAAAATGTTGTTGCGTAGTTGAGGATAGCCTTAAATAGAAGCTTTTGACAGTACTCGACCGATGAAGACTCCAACACGACCCGCTGATGTGTATCTACGTTTCGTGCAACTCGCCGAGGCTATTCGTGGTTTGCCATCACTTCCTCAGCTTGACCCGCTGGAAGAGCGGATTTTGACTGTCGTTGGGGCAGCGTTCCAAAAGCGAGAACGGCTGTGTGTACGTGACTTGATGGCAAAGTCCGAGCTCGGTGCACCTGCGACCATTCATACGAGACTGAAGTCAATGCGTGGGAAAGGCTGGATCGTGCTGACCGACACCGAGGACAGCCGGCGGAAACAGGTTCAGCTGACGCAGGAAGCCATGTTGCACTTCGACCGGCTTTCAAGATGTTTAACTCAGGCTGTGCAAGCCACATAACCTGAATCGTCCCAGGGCGATTCACTTCCGGCATCGCGGCCGACTTTGCGGGTGGTCACGGGAGTAGATTCGCAGATAGGACAAACACTCATAGAAAGTTCCTTGCAATGAACGCAAAAAAGCCCGGGGCACGCGAACGTGCACCGGGCATAGAGGAGATGAAATCAGACCAACGGGGGCTGGTCAGGGTGGAGTTACCTAGTTGGCAATGGGTATATGTGGAACTGAAGGGGATTTAAATGCAACTCCTCACCTGAGCCTCCCATGCCCCCTGTCAATAGTCTTACCTACGAGGACGCGCATTCCAGCGCGTGAGGCTAGAACATGTTGCGTTGCACGCAGCCACAGCTCGTGGGTGCTATTAGCCTTAACGTATTGCAAAATCATCTCTTTCCAGGAACGGCCTCGCATCACCAAAATTCATCCGGCTGCGAAATGGAAGCCATAGGAGTGATCGATTTGAATTTTACCGCTCTAAATGAGCAACTCTATTAAAGTAGTGTGTAAGAGAAGCCCGTATTTCCTATTCGTTCGGAAAAAACGTGTGCCTGCTTGATATCTATATGGAGTTTTTTAGCATAGTAATCGACTTCGCGCAAAGCATCTTCAGGGGGTATAGCATTATGCACCCCCAGACACCAAACTCCACGAATATCGTAATCAGACTTTCTAATCTTGGCTAACTTTTTGATGTCCTTGAGCATGCCATTGATACAAGACGCCGGTGATCGTATCTGCTTGATTTCAAGTGCCAAGTGCGAATGTTTGGCCTTCTGGTGAATGATGAAATCTACGGCGCAGGTTTGGCGAACTTTTGCTAAACGACCATCTAATTTGTACTGAGACTCTCGACCCCATGCCTTAACTGAATCATGTTGCCGCAGAAAGGCTGCGAACTCAATTTGCAACCATTTCTCCCATCCGGTTATGGAGTCCTCCTGAATCGCCATGAGCGTCTGACGAAGGTGCTTGGACCTAAAGAACTGCGTTGCGAGCTCGCTCAGGAACTCAAGATCAAGTTTCGGTGATGCCATTTTTTTGGATGTGATCCAGCGAATAAGAGGAATGTCCCCGTTACGGTGTCCTCCGCAGTTGGGTACCGCGCGCGGTGGAGAAGACAAGTCACAATGCAATCGTAACCGTTCGTATGGACCTTCAAAAAACGCCTCAGCATGCAAAGCATCAATGCACCAGACAAATCTGAACTGCTCAGATCAAGTGCACCGCACCTCAAGCTGATGGCAACTGTTGCAGAAATGCAGCCCATGCCTCTGCGACCAAAATAATGACCTGAAGCTCAGGTACAGATGGCCACCCTGCGCCTTCGGCTCTGGCAATATCTGTGCTCACTGACGCGCTTCACCCTTGATCTATACGAAACCCAGTGACTGTTGACAGTTCCTACAACAAGGCCTTCCGCCATCATCACATGGGGAGCCTCTTGGGCCGCATCGGGAGCATGCTGCCCCAGTGGCTCGATGGCCCTGAACTGGCCCTCGCGGCCAAGGATATCCAGCGTATGTGCTGGCGTGAACTCGGATACGGGAAGGCCCCGCTGTTTCCAGACGATGTCCCCCCATTCCTACTTCATGATGACAACGGCCGTCCCACTGGTGAGCCTCTTCGGGACCCCATGTCACCCACAGCGTTAGCGGCACGCCTTGCTGCGTTGCCGCCTTCCGCGCCACCAAGGCTCTCGCTCTTGGAGTCCAATTTGCAGACGTCGGCGCGCCTCTTGAACCTCACGCCCGCTGAAAGCAAATGGCTGCTCTGGTCCTACTGCTTCACCCGGTTTACCCCACCAACTATCCCCTTGCGCTCCGAAGACCACGCCTGGTCGTTCCTGGCTGAACTCTTGGCCGTATCTCCCAACGAAGTCCAGGGCCACAAATCCCCTCATCGGCTGCAAGTCCTGGGAATTTTGGAGCCCCCCCGGCTTCCCGCAAACAGAGGACGTGAACTCAGCGATTGGCTGAGGTGCACGCCTCATTTCATGGAGGCTGTGGAAACCCGCCATCCAAGTGAGGCGGAGCTATGGAATGCGCTGACGGCTCCAGCAGCGCGCTGACTGCCACGTGGGCTCATGCTCGTATGGTGGCTGTCTGTTCAAGCACCCCTTAGCCACTCCACCCACACCGCATGCGACACATTACGTCGCAGCCACCCGGATGATGGATCTCATCGATAAGGAGAGACCACCATCATGGCAAAACGTAGAGCGGCAATCTCATACAGCCCAGGCAGCATTGAACCGATCATTCGCCTCTGGCTGCTTCGCGTTCTGGTTCCACTGGGGGGGTACCGCCAGTTTGTGCACCCACACGGGTTCAACAACGATACCTTGGCAGATGTGATCGGGCTCGGTCACTGGATCGATCCCGAAACACGCGAGTTTGATCAGAAAGAAGTGCAATCCGAACTGCGCCAGTTGCACCAGAAGGCTGAGGGGCAGTGGTACGGGGAGCGCCAGTCAACCTTTCTGAGCCAAAACATCGATCAGTTGTCCAACCTGGTGGGGTTGAGCATGATCGATTGCAAGGTGTTGGAGTTCACGGTGTCCATTCATAACGAGCGTCTCCTCGATGACGCATCTGAATGGCTGGGTGATCTGTCTTCCGTCAAGATCATTCATGCGCTATCCATCATTCTTGATCTGCCCGAGGCAGACATTCGTGCCTCGCTGAGTGCCACAGGCATTCTTGCCAGGTCGGGGCTGGTCATGATGGACCGGCGGGGCCGTGGTGCATTGCGCTACAAGCTGGATCTGCTCTCTGAAGGGTTTGCTGATCTGATGGCCGCCTCCAAAGCCGACCCTATCAGTCTGCTGCGGGGCACCGTGTCTGCGGCCGGCCCCGCTCAACTGAGCTTGGCCGACTACAGCCATATTCAGCCCTCGCTGGAGATTCTGTGTCCCTATCTGCGCAATGCCATGGCCACTGGTCGGCGTGGAGTGAACATCTTCCTGCACGGCGCACCGGGAACGGGCAAGAGCCAGCTGGCGCGGGCCTTGGCCAAGGAGATGGGGTACGAGCTGTTCGAAGTCGCCAGCGAAGATGCAGACGGTGACCCGATCAATGGAGAACACCGCCTACGAGCCTTTCGTGCAGCCCAGAGCTTCTTCTCCCAACAGCAGTCACTGATTGCTTTTGACGAGGTGGAAGACGTTTTCAACGACGGCAACAGCTTCTTTGGGGGCAAGAGCACCGCCCAGCTGCGCAAGGCGTGGATCAACCGGATGCTGGAGGAGAACCCGGTGCCCACGCTGTGGATGTCCAACTCCATGCGAGGTCTTGATCCCGCCTTCATTCGCCGCTTTGACATGGTGTTTGAATTGCCCATCCCACCCAAGACCCAGCGCGAACGTATTCTGCAAAGTAGCTGCGGCGAGTTGCTTGATGCCAACCAAATTTCCCGCATCGCAGAGGCTGAAGCCCTTGCTCCTGCGGTGGTCGCAAAGGCGAGTTCAGTCGTTCGCTTGATCCAGGCCGACCTTGGCCCTCAAAAGACGGCAGCTGCCTTGGAGCGCTTGATCTCCAGCACCATGGAAGCCCAGGGACACGGTCCGCTGCTCTCGCACGATCCAAACAGACTGCCCGAGGTTTACGACCCACGCTTCATCCATGCCGATGTGGATCTGGCCGCCGTAGCAGCAGGCCTCGTCGCTGTGCGCTCCGGCAGGCTCTGTCTGTATGGGCTGCTGCCGGTTCCGTTGACACCGACCTAAGCTTCTTGAGCTTTCTCGAACTGTACGGGACTGAGATAGCCGA